>JBCCVL010000018.1:0-47295 GCA_039195375.1 Actinomycetota bacterium | reverse complement strand
CTCGCGCTGGGTGTCGAAGTCGACGCCGGCGGCCCGCATCGCCGCCAGATCGTCGGCGAACTCCGACAGCACCTCGGGGTCGCTGGCGTCGAACCGACCGAGCACGGCGGTGCCGAGGCTCATGGCCGTACCGAGTAGCGACGTGTCGACTCGCTGGCCCTCGCCGGTCTGGTCCCGATGCCGGAGACCGGCCAGCACGGCGAAGGCCGACAACATCCCCGTGCCGAAGTCGTTGACCGCCGGTCTGGTCGGCTGTGGCACCCCATCGGCCGAGCGGTTCATCACGAACCCAACGCCGCTGCGGCCCTGGACCAGCGCGTCGTAGCCCCCCTGGTCGGCGTCGGGTCCCTCCGGCCCGAACGGGGTGTGGGTGAGGTGGACCAGACGAGGGTTGATCGTGCGGGCGTGCTCCCAGTCGATTCCGAACCGGGCCAGGTCGGGTCCCTTGAAGGCGACGATGGCCACGTCGGCCCAGCGGAACAGGGCGTCGAGGATCTCCCTGGCGTCGGGGGCGCCGAGGTCGACGGCGATGCTGCGCTTGCCCGGGTTGATGACCGCATAGGCCTTGGCCTCCCCCGGTCCGAGCTGGGCCAGGCCCCGCATGGCGTCGCCCTCGGGTGGCTCGACCTTGACCACATCGGCCCCGAGCCCGGCCAGCAACCGCCCGCAGTGGGGGATGGCGGCGTTCTGTGCCAGTTCGAGGACCCGGATGCCGTCGAGGATCCCGCCGGGGATGCCGGTCATCCAGCCGCCTCGACGACCGGGCCCTGCTGCGCGGCCTCGACCCGGCGTTGCTCACGGCGGGCGATGGCCATGAGATGGACCTCGTCCGGCCCATCGGCGATCCGCAGCGCCCGCAGCGAGGCGTACCACCGGGCCAGCGGCGTGTCGTCGGAGACGCCGGCGGCACCGAAGACCTGGATGGCACGGTCGAGGACCGTCGTCGCCGTCCGCATCACGTGGACCTTGATCTTCGACATCTCGGGCGCCGCCGCCTTGTCGCCGGCGGTGTCCATCAGCCACGCCGTCCGCAGGGTCAGCAGCCTGGCCGCATCGAGCTCGATCCTCGCCTCCGCGATCCAGTCCATCACGTTGGCCCTGGTCGACACCGGAGCCCCGAACGTGGTCCGGGTCGGGGCCCGCTCGACCATGAGCCGCAGCGCCTCCTCGGCGATCCCGATGATCCGCATGCAGTGCTGCACGCGGGCCGGGCCGAGCCGGGCCTGCCCGATGGCGAACCCGCCGCCCCGCTGCCCGAGCAGGTGGCTCTCGGGCACGGTCACCTCGTCGAGCACCAGCTCGACGTGCCCGTCGTGGTCGTGGTAGCCGAACTTCGGGAGGTCGCGGACGATCGTGAGGCCGGGGGCGTCGGTCGGCACGATGAACTGGCTGTGGCGACCGTGGGGCGGGCCGTGCGGGTCGGTCCTGGCCACCGTCATCAGGTAGGCGCAGCGGGGGTGGAGGACACCGCTGATGTACCACTTGCGACCGCTCAGCACCCAGCTCCCGTCCGGTCGTTGGGTGGCGGTGGTGGCGATGTTGGCGGCGTCGCTCGAGGCGACGTCCGGCTCGGTCATGGCAAACGCCGACTTGATGCGGCCCTCCAGCTGGGGGAGCAGCCACCGCTCCCGCTGCTCGCCGCTGCCGTAGAGGATCAGGGCATCGCCGTTGATGTTCGACGGCGGATCGCAGTTCGTCGCCTCCTGGGCAAGCGGGTGGGGCCCGAGCCGCTCGGCCAGCGGGGCGTAGTCGACGAAGGTCAGCCCCGGTCCGTGGACCGGGTGGCGGACGCACAGGTTCCACAGGCCGGCCGCCTTCGCCTCGTCGACCAGCTCGTCGACCAGGGCGGGTTGCACGCCCGGCTCGGCGGCCCTCGCTTCCGCCCACGCGGCCTCGGCCGGCACGATCCGATCGGCGATGAAGGCATCGAGCCGTTCCTGGAGCTCGATCGACTGGGGTGATGGGGCTAGGTCCACGGGGTCGCTCCGGTGCGGTCAGTTCTTGAGGAGCTCACGGAACGGAGTGTTGCGGTCGGGGCCCGGCTCCCGGGGCAGCCCGAGGGCCCGTTCGCCGAGCGTGTTGCGCTGGATCTCGTCTGTGCCTCCGCCGAGGCTCATGCCCCGACAGTTGAGGATGTGGTACGCGAAGTAGTCGTCGTCGGCGTTCCGCTCGGCGGCGGGCCCGTCGTCGACGTCACGACCCCAGGCCGGTGAGGCGGGGAAGGCGAGCCTGGCGGCGAGGTCGGCGGCGGCCCGACCCTGGCGGGTCCGCCACAGCTTGCCGATCGATGGGTGGATCCCGTCCCTGCTGCCGAGCCATGCCACCACCCGCTCGCCGGTATGGAGCCGGGCCAGTTCCTGGCGGACGAGGGGATCGTCGAGTCGCCCCTGGCGTTCGGCCAGCTCGATCAGCTGGGCGACGGGGAGCGGCGTCCGACCGGCCTTCGACCGCTGGGTGGCCGCACCACTCATCGATGCGGTGCCGGTCTGGACCCGTTCGTGGGCCAGCAGCGCCACCGCAGTCGCCCAGCCGCCGTTGACCTCGCCGACGACCCAGTCGACCGGGATCCTGGCCTCGTCGAGGAACACCTCGTTGAACTCCGACGCCCCGGTCATCTGGATCAGGGGCCGGACGGTCACGCCCGCCTGCTCGACCGGGAGCACGAACATCGTGATGCCGCGGTGTTTCGGGGCGTCGGCATCGGTCCGGGCCAACAGGATCGCGTACTGGGAGTGGTGGGCGCCCGAGGTCCAGACCTTCTGACCGGACACCACCCACTCGTCGCCGTCGCGCTCGGCCCGGGTGGCCAGCGACGCCAGGTCGGAGCCCGAGCCCGGCTCGGAGTACATCTGACACCAGATTTCCTCGCCCCGGAGGCCGGGGCGGATGAATCGGGCCTTGAGGCCCTCGTGGCCATGGTCCCGCAGGGTCGGCATGGCCATGCCGACACCGATGCCGAACGTGGCGTCCTCTCGCGGCACGCGGCCCCGCGACTCCTCGGCCCAGACGGCCACGTGCTCGGGGGTCAGCCCCCGCCCGCCGTGGGCAACGGGGTAGTCGAGGCCGGCCAGCCCGTGGTCGTACAGCGCGGCCCGCCAGGCTTTGGCCCGGGCCACCGTGCCGGTCACGCCGTCGAGCGTCGGGTCGAGCACGTCGTCGAAGAAGGTCCGGACCTCCGAGCGGAAGTCATCGAGGGTCGGGAGCGACATGTCAGGACGCTACCGGTTCGACCCGCCGCTGTCAGAACCTCGGTCGTCCGGTCCTCCGGACGGGATCACGACGGGCAACTAGTGTGACGACGTGCCCTCGATCACCCCGTCGTCGCTCCGGTCGCTCGGCGGTCGAACATCGACCCGGTCGCTCGGCGATCGAACATCCACCCGATCGCTCGGCGGTCGAACATCCACCCGATCGCTCGGCGATCGAACATCCACGTGGTCGATCGCCTCGGTGTTCTCGACCGCCAGCATCCGCTCGGCTGCGTCCGTCGGTTCGATCCAGTCGCTGTCGTCGGCCTTCAGCATCCTGTCCATCGGGTCGGCTGGCTCGATCCTGTCGGTCGGGTCGGCCGGTTCGATCCTGTCGGTCGGGTCGGCCGGTTCGATCCTGTCGGTCGGCTCGGCCGGTTCGATCCTCAGCATCCGATCACACGGCTCGATC
The DNA here is from genome assembly GCA_039195375.1 of Actinomycetota bacterium. Taxonomy (GTDB): domain Bacteria; phylum Actinomycetota; class Acidimicrobiia; order Acidimicrobiales; family SZUA-35; genus JAHELU01. Next base: position 43,635 of record JBCCVL010000018.1, on the reverse strand, counting down.
CTGTGCGTCGACAACCGGCCGGTCGGTCCAACGGATCCGCCGGCCCGCGCCGTCGTCGCCGGCGGTCTCGCCGCCGTCGGGGTGGCCGCCGCGCTGTCGTTGGCCGGTCGGGTCACCGCGGCGTCGGTCCGGGCCTGATCCGAGCGAGCGGATCGGCGCCGGCTCAGGTCGGCGGCAGCGGCAGCTGGAGCCACCAGGGTCTGGCCGTCGCCTCGACCGACGTCACCCACTTCACCCACCAGGGTCCGCGCCTGGCCGGCGCCACGACCCGGACGGGCGCACCGTGACCCCGCAGCAGCGGGCGACCGTCGTAGCCGACGGCGAGGAACGTCGAGTCGGCGTCGTCGGCGGGGAAGATGCGGGCGTAGCCGGTGGCCGACGTGACGGCCAGGCCCCGGTCACCACCGTCGAGGAGACCGTCGTCGATCAGCTCGGCGAGCGACACGACGTCCCAGCGCTGTTCGCTCCACCAACCGCCGGTGCAGTCGAGGGCGGCGACCAGCGGGCGGGCCCGAGCCGACAGGTCGGCGACCGGCAGGGCGACGCCGTCGAGGGTGAGCGTCCAGTCGAGCGCATCGGTCACCGCTGGGGCGGTGTCGTCGAACCACGACACCCGCGGCATGCGAGACGGATTGAAGGAGGCGATCTCGTGGGAGCCGGTGAAGCGTCGGTCGGCGCCGGTGAGCCCGGCGGCCCGGATGCCGACCTCGGTCGCCCCGACCGTGGCCGCCGCCGCACCGGCCGCGGTGAGGCCGCCGAGCACCAGCCGACGATCGGTGTCGACCCGGTGGGGCTTCACCGGCCGGCTGCCGACGTGCCACAACAGCAGCGGGACGGTCAGGCCGGCCACCAGCACGTGCCACCACAGCGACGCCCCGGTCCCGACGCCGGTCCACACCCCGGTGCTGCTGGCGAACCCGAGACCGACGGTGAGCAGCAGCAGGATCCCGAGCAGGACCGAGAGCCAACGCTCGGGTCGACCCCGCCGCAGCCCGGGGCGGACGGAGCGGCGGACCTTGGCCGGTGCCAGTACGACCAGCAGGACACCGAGGACGCCGTGCAGGACGGTGAACCAGCGACCCCACCCGGTCCCGACCGTCCACGACACGAGTCCCGTTGCCAGGACCCCGACCGAGGCGAAGCCGAGGAGCAGGTTGACCTGGCGACCGGAGAGGCGCTCGATCGGACGCAGCAGCCGGCGGCGGTCGCCGGCCGTCGAGCCGGTCGCAGCCCCGGTCACAGCCCCGGTGGTGGTCATCACCCGACCCTACTGCGACCGCCGTCGCCGAGGTCAGGTCGATCCGGTCGATCCTCGACCGGCGACGGGTCGAGGCCGGCCCCAGCGGCGCGTAGCCCGCACCCCGCCAGGGCCGGCCGACCCGGATCCCCTCCCCGATATGTCGCCCGCCGGGCCCCCCGACCCGGCGGGCCCCCTCAGCGCCCGTGCTGGATGTACTCCTGCATTGCCTGGGCCTCGTGCTCCAGCTCGGACACCCGGTACTTGACGACATCGCCGATGCTGATGAGGCCGGACAGCTTGGCATCGACCTCGACCGGCAGGTGTCGGATCCGCTTCTCGGTCATCAGTGCCATCAGCTGCTCAGTGCGGTCGGCCGGCCCGCACGTGAACACCGGGCTGGTCATGATCTCCGAGACCGCCATCGACAGCAGGTCGCTGCGGAGCCCGAGTGCTCGCACGATGTCCCGCTCGGAGACGATCCCCTCGATCGTCGACCCGTCCGACGAGACCACCAGCGCGCCGTAGCCGTACTCGCGGAGCAGTTCGACGACGTGGTTCACCGAGGCGTCCGGCGGCACCGTCGCCGTGTGGGTCCCCTTCTGACGAAGTATCTCGGCCACTCGCATCGCGCTGATCCCTCCGGCTCCCCGCCCCTCGACTGCCATCGCTGATTCCGTTTGCTCCATTCTCCCACAGCGATGGCTGGTGTCCAGCGGGGATTTCGACCAGTGCGTTGGGTCGAGCGACCCATCGCTCAGGATCGTCTGGTCAGCACCACCACCGGGATCGTCCGGTCCGTCTGGCCGACGTACTCCCCGAAGCGGGGCATCTCGGCTATGCGGGCATCGAGCAGGCGGGTCCGCTCGGGCTCGGCCGCCACGCTCGCCGTCGCCTCGAACCGGTCGCTCCCCAGCTCGACGACGACGTCGGGGTTGGACACCAGGTTGTGATACCAGTCGGGATGGCGGTCGTCGCCGGCCCGGGAGGCGATCACCACCAGATCGTCGCCGTCGCTCGAATAGGTCAACGGCGAGGTGCGGTGCTCGCCGCTGCGGGCGCCGATCGTCGTCAGCAGCACCATCGGGTTCCCCTCCCAGCGGCCGCCGCAGCGACCGCCGTTGGCCCGGAACTCGGCGATCACCCCCTCGTTCAGGTTCAGCCACTGCTCGTCGGTGATGCGGGGTGCGGGGTCGCTCATGGCGGCGACGCTACTCGTCGCCCGCCGACCCGTCCGGTTCGTCGGGGTCCAGGAGGAACCGGCGGGTCATCCGGCGACCCATCGCCGCCATGGCCGGGTTGTCACCGGAGCTGGCCAGCAGGGCGGTGCCGACGGCGAGCGCCCAGCCGTCGGCCCGGAGCCACATGGCGTCGTCGATCGGTCGCTCCGCCGAGTCGGCCGCCAGGCGGAACCCTTCGTGGTCGGCGTCGTCGAGCAGCGACCAGGCGGCGGCGAGATCGGTGGCCGGGTCACCGGCGGTGATGTCACCGAAGTCGATGACGGCGACCAGCCGACCGCCGGCCGACAGCAGGTTGTGGGCGTGTAGATCGCCGTGCAGCCACAACGGTGGCCCGTCCCAGCGGGGCGCGTCGAGGCACGTGTGCCAGCGTTCGAGCACCGCGTCGGTGTCGACCAGCCCCGCGATCCGTTCGACGAAGCCGAGGAACCGCTCATGTCTCGTGGTCAGCGGACCACCCCGGAACGGGTTGGCCGGGGCCTCGGCCGGGGCCGGACGATGCAGCGCAGCCAGGAACGAGCCGAGCTGCTCGCCCGCCGCCGTCCCGTCGAGGTCGGGGTCGGCGCCGGCCGGTCGACCGTCGATCCACGGCAGCACCGACCAGGCCCACGGGTAGGCGTCGCTCGGCCGGCCGACGCGAACCGGAGCCGGGATGGGCAGCGGCAGGGACGGGGCGAGCGCCGGCAGCCAGCGCTGCTCGTGCTCGACCAGCTCGGCCGCCAGCCGACGCCTCGGCAGCCGGACGACCAGGTCGTCGCCGAGGCGGAGCATGGCGTTGTCCCACCCGTTCGTCAGCCACGACAGCGGGCGATCGGCCAGGTCGGGATGTTGCTCGGTCAGCAGGCGACCGACCAGGTCCTCGTCGATCTCGACCTCCGCACGGGGCATCGCCCCCGGGCCCGAACCCCCGCTCTCGTCCATCGACCCAGTCTGCCGCCGGGACCGCCGCATGGTCGTCGCCGCCGGCCGTCGAGGTTCTCGCCGGCCCTGCGGTGGACCGGTACGGTGTGGCCATGTCCTCGGAATGGATCTCCCCCGATCGCAACCTGGCCCTCGAACTGGTCCGGACGACCGAGGCCGCGGCCATGGCCGCCGCCCGTTGGTTCGGTCGGGGCGACAAGATCGGGGCTGACCAGGCCGCGGTCGACGCCATGCGCTCGGTCCTCGACGGGGTGGAGATGCACGGCACGGTGATCATCGGCGAGGGCGAGAAGGACGAGGCGCCGATGCTGTTCAACGGCGAGGAGGTCGGCGACGGCAAGCCGCCGCACGTCGACGTCGCCGTCGACCCGATCGATGGCACCACCCTGACCGCGAAGGGCGGGGCCGGTGCCATCGCCGTGATCGCGGTCGCCGAGAGGGGATCGATGTTCGACCCCGGGCCGGCGGTCTACATGGAGAAGATCGCGGTCGGGCCAGAGGGCGCCGGCATCGTCGACATCCGGCTGCCGATCGAGAAGAACCTGTGGGCCCTGGCCAAGGCGAGGCGCAAGGACATCCGGGACCTGAACTGCATGGTCCTGGACCGCCCCCGCCACGCCGACATCATCGCCGAGATCCGCTCGACCGGGGCCCGGATCACGCTGATCCAGGACGGCGACGTCGCCGGTGCGATCGCCACCGCCCAACCCGACTCCGGGGTCGACATCCTGTTCGGCGTCGGCGGCACGCCCGAGGGTGTGATCGCCGCCGCAGCCCTGCGGTGCATGGGTGGTGACATCCAGGGCCGCCTCTGGTTCCAGACCGACGAGGAGCGCCAGGAGGCGATCGACGCCGGCTACGAGCCGGACACGATCATCGGGATGAACGACCTGGTGGCCACGGAGAACTGCTTCTTCGCCGCCACCGGCATCAGCAGCGGGGAGCTGCTCCGCGGGGTCCGCTTCCTGCCGGACGCCATCGTCACCCACTCGCTGGTGATGCGGGGCCGCTCGGGCACCGTGCGCACCATCGAGGCCCGGCACCAGCCGAGCAAGCTCGACGAGATCAAGCCGCTCGGCCGCCCCTAGGCCCGCCCGGCGCCGCCGGTCACTCGATGACGATCTGGTCGAGCCCCTCCTCTGGCGGGGGATAGGCCATGTCAAGGCCCTCGAGGGTCTGGATCAGGATCTCGGAGATGGCCAGGTTGCGGTACCACTTGCGATCGGCCGGGATGATGAACCACGGGGCGACGTCGGTGCTCGTCTCCTCGAGCGCCTCCTCGAACGCCTTCTGGTACTGCTCCCACTTGGCCCGCGGCCCGAGGTCGCCGGCCTCGAACTTCCAGTTCTTGTGTGGCTCGTCGAGCCGGGCCTGCAGTCGCTCCTTCTGCTCGTCCTTGGAGATGTGCAGGTAGATCTTGACGATCGTCGTGCCCTCGTCGGCCAGCATCCGCTCGAACTCGACGATGTGGCGGTAGCGGCGGCGCCACCGGTCCTCGTCGACCAGCTCCTCGACCCGGACGACGAGCACGTCCTCGTAGTGGCTGCGGTTGAAGACCACCAGCTCCCCGTCACCGGGGACCTCCTGGTGGACCCGCCAGAGGTAGTCGTGTGCCAGCTCCTTCGAGCTCGGTCGCTTGAACGAGGCAACCCGGACGCCGCTCGGGTTGACGCCCTCGAACACGTGGCGGATCGTGCCGTCCTTGCCTCCGGCGTCCATCGCCTGGAGCACGACCAGGACCCGGTTGCGGCCCTCGGCCCACAGCAGCTCCTGCAGGGCCTCCATGCGTTGCTGGAGCGCCGGCAGGTGGGCCTTGCCCTCCTCCTTGTCGTCCGGGTCCCAGAACGGGGTGGCGCGGGTGTCGATGTCGGACAGGTCGACCTTGCCGCCCGGCTTCACCCGATACTCGTCGATGTCGAAAGCCATGGCCGGGCAGCCTACTTCCCGGCAGCGGTTCGACGCGCCGGCCGATCCTCCGGCTGCGGCGGTCGTCCGGTAGCGTTGGCTCTCGTGTCTGACGAGCAGGTCGTGGTGGCCCAACTCGAGATCTGCCACTCCCGGCCGATCGCTCCGACCCGCCGGGTCGCCCTCGGGACCCGCGACCTCCCGGTCGACCCCGCCCCCGGTGCCGGCGGCGTGCTGCTGGCCGGGATCGTGGCCCACAACGCCCCCAACGTCGCCCCCGAGCTCCGGGAGGACCTCGTCTCGGTCATGGACACGCTGGCCGCCGGCGGCCGGGTCGTCCAGCCCCGGGTCCGCCACCGGTTCCAGGTCGATCGGGTCGGTCTGACCGTCAGCTCCCAGCGCCTGGTGGCCGAGGGCGGCACGCTCGCCTTCGACCTCGAGGACTCGCTGGCCCGACCGGTCCAGCTCACCCTCGGCGCCATCTACGCCGCCGCCTCGCTGCCGGCTGCCGCCCGCTCGACGGTGTTCGAGGCGCTGCAGTCGTCGCTCGTGTGGGCTCGCCCGGTCGATACGACGTTCATCACCTGGTTGATGGACGGCGCCGGCGCCACGCTCGACGATCTGCGCTCGTGGAACGACCCCGTGTCGTGGGCGCTGGAGATCCTGGAGATCGAGGGCACGGTCGACGAGGCGCCCAACAAGCGGCTCGTCCAGCGTCGCTTCCGGACCCTCCTGCGGGAGGCCCATCCGGACCACGGTGGCATGTCGGATGAGGCGGCGTCGCGGATCGCCGAGCTGACCGAGGCCCGCCGCATCCTGCTCGCCAGCGCCTGACGGTGTTGCGGACCGTCGCCTCGGGCTCGCCTCCGAGGACCGTCGCCTCGGCGCGCTGATCCGCGGCCCGTCACGGGCAGAGACCGACACACCGGTAGCGTCGGCCCATGGCTCGCAGGATCCGCCCGTACCGACCCCAGGGACTCGTGCTGTTCCACGGTGCCGGCGGCGACCGTGACCATCGGCTCTTCCTGCGGCTCGACGACGAGCTGGCGCTGCCCGTTTCGAGGGTCAACTTCCCCTACCGGCGCAAGGGCCCGGGCCGGCGGCCACCCGACCGGATGCCGAAGCTGATCGAGGCGGTCGACGAAGCCGTCGTCGAGGCGGCCGAGACCTGGGGGGTGTCGCCGAAGCGGCTCGTGGTCGGCGGGCGGTCGATGGGCGGTCGCGCCGCATCGCTGGCGATGGCCGACGGCCTGGACGCGGCCGGGCTGCTCCTGCTCAGCTACCCGCTGCACCCGCCGGGCAAGCCCGAGAAGCTGCGGGTCGACCACCTCCATCGCCTGGCCAGGCCCGTGCTGGTCGTCCAGGGTCGCAAGGACCCGTTCGGGACGCCGGAGGAGTTCGCCGAGCACCTGCCGGCGATCCGCGGTCCGGTGACCGAGCGCTGGGTCGACGGTGGCCACGACCCGCGATCGACCCGCGACGACGAGATCGTCGCAGCCATCGCCGACTGGCTCGGCCCGTCGGCCCGCTGAGGTGCGCCGGTCACCCGGACCGACCCGGGGGATCTACCCGCCCGCGGTCGTGGCCGGGACGTCGACCGGGAGCACCGGCGGGCAGTGCCCATCGTCCGCGTCGGTCGTCGGTGGGCTCGTGGTCGGCCCGGTCGTCGGCCCGGTGGTCGGGACCGTGGTGCTCGTCGTCGGTGGCGGGTCCGGGATCGAGCCGGGGTCGAACAGACCGAGATCGCTGCTGGCGAAGTTGCCGAGGTTCGGGGCGACGGCCGCCAGGTCATCCTCGCCGACGCCGAGCCAGCGCCCGAACGTCGCGGCGTACTGGTCGACCGAGATCGTGGGGAGCAGGCGACCCTGCCCGACGTCGTCCGGGCCGTCGTCGGCGATCTCGGGAACGGCGCCGACCACCCGGTTGCCACGAACCGAGCCCCCCACCACCAGGTGGTGGCCGCCCCACCCGTGGTCGGTCCCGTCACCGTTGCTCAGCAGCGAGCGGCCGAAGTCGGAGGCGGTGAAGGTGGTGACCCGGTCGGCCACGCCGAGGGCGCCCATCGCCCGATGGAAACCGGCGAGGCCGACGTCGATGGCGGTCAGCAGCGGTGGGTGGTCGGCCAGCAGTCGGCTGTGGTTGTCGAACCCGCCGAGACCGACGAAGAACACCTGGCGCTTGAGCCCGAGCACGTTGCGGCCGGCGGCGATCAGCCGGGCCACGATCTCCATCTGGCCCCGCAGCTGGTCGATCACCCCGGTCGTGGCGTCGACGGCGAAGAACGAGGTGAGATCGATCGAGCCCGCCGCCTGGTCGATGGCGGCGGCCAGATCGTCGGCGGCCAGCAGCCCCCGCCTCGTCGTGTCGGCGTAGGCCGACGGGAACAGCCCGCCGCGCTGCTGCTCCATGACCGCCCGCAGACCGTCGGTGATCGACCTCGACACGAACTGGTCGGTCCGCAGGGTGGTCACGCCACGACTCGACACCTGGTACTGCAGAGCGTTGCGGCCAGACATCATGATGGCGTTGCCCGAGGCCGAGACCGATGTGAACAACGAGTTGTCGCCGTTGCCGTCGAGCAGGACGTCGGCGATGCGACCACCCCACCCGCTCGCCGCTCCCTCGACCGCCCCGGCCTGCCAGTACGACTGCTGGTCGTTGTGGGAGAACAGCTGGGGTGGGCGAGGCGCGCCGGCCGCGTAGCCGGCCTTGTCGAGCGGGGCGACCAGGGTGCCGACGTTGGCCACGACGGCCGCATCGCCGGCATCGAACAGAGCCCGGAGGCGGGAGAGCTCGGGGGCGAAGCCGAACGAGCCGGCACCGGCGAACCCGTCGGTCGGCGAGACCGGAAGAACCTCGTCGAGGCTGCGGGCGATGCCGTTGCGGGCACGGGCGTAGGCGGCGTGGCCGGCCGGGTCGGTCGGCACGAAGGTGTTCCACTGGTCGTTGCCGCCGTAGAGGAAGACGCAGACCAGGGCCCGGTAGTCGTCCGGCCCGCCGGGGGAGGCGGCTGCGGCGCCGCCGGAGGCGCTGGCCAGCGAGGCCAGCTCGATGGCAAAAGGGGCGGCGGCCCCGGCTGCGGCGACGAGGCCGAGCCGGCCGAGGAACTGGCGTCGGGTCTGGGGGCCGCTCACGTCGATCGGGCGGTCGGCCGGTCCGTGGTCGGCGTCGGTGTCTGGCATCGTTGATCCTCCGCGTGTCGTCGTCTGCGCTCGTGGCCGGCCGCGGCCGGTCAGCGGTCGTTGATGAAGTCGGTGGTGGCGGCGACGAGCAGCACGGTGCCCATCACCCGCTCCCGGAGGAGCTGGTCGCGATTGCGGGTGTCGCCGGGGGCGAGGTCGGGGTTGGCCACCCCCTCGACCGCCTCGACGATCCGATCCCTGGCCCTGCGGTCGAGCCCGAACGGACACAGCCGGGCTGCGACCTCGTCGACGATGGCCTCGGCCTGGGCCCGGGTCACGGTCAGGTCGGGGGCCAGGGCGAGCAGGTCACCGATGTCGAGCTCGATCCGGGCGTTGCCGCTCTGTGGCGGCTGCATCAGGAACCCCTGCAGGAAGTTGATCCAGCCGATCGTGGTGGTCTCGTCGGTGATCTGGAGCTCGGGGGCGACGAGGCCGGCATCGCCGATGGCGGTCCGGGGTGGGACGTAGCCGGGTCGGTAGAAGTTGAAGACCGAGGTGGCCTCGTAGGGCTGCTGGCCGATGGCGGTTGCCCGATCGGCCAGCGAGAACAGCGGCCACGGCTCGGCCGTGCACGAGACGCGCAGCGCCCTGGCGATGGCGGTGAACCGCAGCACCGGCTCGCGGATCTTCCCGGCGGTGGCCGGCGGGTCCGGTTCGGTCGCCTCGGGGTCGGTGACGATCGCCCGCAGCACGGCGGCGAGGTTGCCCCTGGTGCCGCCCCCGTCGTCGTCGAAGACGGCGCTGACCCGGGCGACGTAGGCCGGCGTCGGGTTGGAGGTGACGAGCCGCTGGATGAGCTGGCGGCCGAGGAACGGTCCGACGTTCGGGTGGGCCGCGATCACGTCGAGCGCAAGATCGACGCTCTGGTCGAGCGTGCGGTTCGGGTCGGCCGCGATGGTGGCACCGAGGAACCGTTTCTCGCCCTTCTCGTGCCACTCCCTGGTGAACCCGCCGTCGGTCCGCATCGGTTTGGCGAACACGGTCAGCGGGCCGTAGGGCATCTCGAAGCCGGTGAAGACCCGGGCCAGGCCGATGATGTCGTCGGTGTCGTAGGTCGGGATGGGGTTCCCGCCACTGTCGAGCCGGCGGGTGCCGTCGGCGTTCAGTTCCCACAGCCCGATGCTGAACAGCTGCATGATCTCGCGGGCGTAGTTCTCGTCCGGCACCGTGCCCCGGTACTCGTCGGCCCGCTGGTTGCGCTCGTAGGTCAGGTACTGGCCCATGGCCTGGCTGCGGGTGATCCGTTCGAGCAGGTTCCGGTAGGTGCCGAAGCAGTTGGCCTCGAGCACGTCGGCGAAGTCGGCGATGCGCTCGTTGCCGACGACGATCTCCGAGGCGACGAAGATCTGCGAAAGCGCATAGGCGAACCGCTTCCGCAGTTGGTCGGTGGCCGACAGGTACGTCTGCCAGATCGACGGGAGCGTCGAGCCGTTGTCGATCCGGCGAGCCAGGTGGGTCCGGTCCGGCTGGGTGGCGAGCTGGCGGTCGAGCCATGCGTCGATGCCGATCCGCCCGAGCTCGCTCGCCTCCTCCGGCGTCGGTCCGAACGTGGTCCGCTGCAGGAAGCGGACGGCCTCGGCCCGGCTCAGCGAGCGATCGGTCTGCTTGGCCGCGGCCAGGGCCGGCGAAGGCGAGAGGGACGGCGTCGGAGGCATGCCCGAAACCTACGGCCGCAGGTCCCTCCGACTGTCGGCCCGTCGGGGGAGAGCCCCGAGGTCGCCCGTCTGGCCGGGGATCCCGTCAGCCCGGCGCCCCCCGGCGTCCGGTTGGCGCCCGGTTCGGTCGTGGTCCGCCCGGGTCGGTGTCGGGGAGGCGGGGGTCACCCGGGTTGAACTCCTCGAGCTCCCGCTGGGCGGTCTCGGGGAAGGCGATGACGATCACGATGGCCACCACCAGGGGGGCGGCGACGAGGGCGCCGATGGCCGAGCCGAGGTCGTCCCAGCGGACGGCGAGCTGGCCGACGACGACCAGACCGAGGGCGCTGCCGGCCACTCCGATCGTGTCGATCAGACCGCCGACGCGGCCACGGGCCCTGGTCGGGAACAGCTCCGTCTGGTAGCCCCGGAGGGCCGGGACCGAGGCTGCTGAGAGCGACACGGCCAAGCCGCCGGTGACCCACAGCACCCACCCGCCGGACGACTGGTAGGAGATGGCGCTGCAGATCACGGCCAGGGCCAGGCAGCCGGCGCCGAACCAGCGTCGACCGTAGCGGTCGGCCATGATCCCGCCGATCGGCACCGCCATCGTGGCCGGTAGCGACACGAGGAGCTGGAACGTCGACACCTCGGTTGCCGAGAACCCGAGGTCGCCCCGCAGGAACTCGTTTCGCAGCTGCGACGCCGGCGACAGGTAGGCGAAGCTGACGAACGCGGTGCCGGCGATGAGGGCGAAGCGCTTCCAGTTGATCGGGGCCGGGGCGTCGTGGATCTCGGCCGCAACGTAGCGGCGGGTCTCGGGCAGGTGGCGGGAGATCCACCAGAGCAACGGCAGGAAGATCAGCGGCACGAGGAAGGCGATCCGCCACCCGCCGGTGGCGATGTCGGCCACCGGGAGGATCCATACAACCAGCGCCGCCCCGAACCCGGTGGTCAGTGTCATGAAGCTGATGCTCAGCGCCCGTGACGAGGCCGGCACCTCCTCGGTCGAGGCCAGGGTGACCAAGGTGAGGAGACCGGTGGTGAGGCCGCGGGCGACGGTCTGGCTGGCCCCGAGGCTGAGCATGCTGGTCGAGAGGGCGCCGGAGGCCGTGAACAGGATGGCGGTGAGGGCGAACCCGAGGACGAGGGGCCGGCGTCCCCGCCGGTCGGCCCGGCCGAGCAGCACCATCGAGATCAACACGCCGACCCGGACCGCCGCGAGGGTGTTGGCCTGGTCGTCGTCGTCGACGCCGAAGTCGTTCGCCGCGAACGTGATCGTCTGGCCGATCAGCACGCCCATGTAGCCGGCCATCATCCCGACCGTCCCGAGGAGGGCGATCAGCGTCGACGTCTCGGACCCGACGACCTCGCGGGGCCACCACCAACGACGTCGCGGCGTGCGGTCGAGGTCGCGCAGGCCGCGGCGGAACAGGAACCACAGGTACGGCCACCAGACCGGCAGGGCGAGTTTGTACTCGTAGCGCTCGGTGACGGTGACGGTCCCGGCGCCCTCCCCCCGGTCCTCGTCGTCACCGGCGGTCCCGTCCGTGGCTGCTCCGTCGTCCGCCTCGACCACCAGCTCGCGGCGGTAGCGACGGAACGGGCCCCGCTCGATCGTCCAGGCGTCCGGCCCGTCCTGGCGTTCGATCAGCAGGTCCGTCCGTGGCTGCCGCAGCCGCGCCAGGCCGTCGCGATCGACGGTGACGGTGTGTTCGAGGTTGGCCATGCGGTGCGGTCAGTGACGAGGGTCGGTCTCGGGGGAACCGTCGACGCCCCGGCCGCCTTCCGGCAGGGCGTCCGCACCCCGTTGGCTGCCCTCGCTCGCCTCCTGCTCGGCTTCCTCCAGCTGGGCCGTGACCCGCTTGTTGGCCAGCCACAGCAGACCGGCGACGACCGCCAACGGCCCGACCACCAGCAGGATCTCGTCCCAGCCGCCCTGATGGCCCAGGAGGGCGACATCCGCCACATCGGCGAGGGCTGGAGCGGCCGATTTCATATGCCGTCAGCGTACGCCGATAGCGTGGAGTTATGCCCGACACGTCTCCGATCGCCTCGGCCGAAGTCGATGCCGAGATCCTGGCCGCCGAGCCGTTGGCCGCGCCCGAAGACGCTCCGGTCGACGAGGAGGCCGAAGCCGCGTTCCACGAGAAGGTGGCCCAGGTGGTGAAGGTCATCCGGCCCGCCATCCAGGCCGACCAGGGCGACATCTTCCTGCGCGACACCGATTCGGCGAGCGGCATCGTCACCGTCGAGCTCACCGGCGCCTGCGTCGACTGCCCGGCGTCGACCCAGACCCTCAAGCAGGGGCTCGAGCGGATCCTCAAGCAACGGATCGAGGGTGTGACCGAGGTCCGCCACACCGGTGAGCTCAACGGGTTCGACGAGGGCACCGCCGTCTCGCTCTAGCAACCGACGTCGGCTCGATCCGGACGGAGGTGACGGTCTCGGCGCGCCCGTCGACCGGCCCGGGCGAGGTGTCAACTTTTCTTGACATCGTCCGGTGGGACCCGTAGCGTTCCCGAGAACGACGTTGTCAAAGATTCTTGACACTCCGGGACCAGGACAGGAGCGGCCATGACCTTCCACGAACGAAGCGCAGCGACCATCATCGGCGCGCTGCTCCTCGTGTTCGGCGGCTATTTCGTCGTGCTGATCGGCGGCGTCGACCGTCGGGTCGACGACTTCGCCTACAAGCCCTTGCTGATCCTGGCCGTCGTCGCCTTCACCGCCCTGATGACGCTCAGTCACATCGTCCTCGCGCTGCGCTCACCCGAGGAGGCGAACACGCTCGACGAGCGGGACCGCACGATCTCCCAGCGGGCCGACCAGGTCGGCGGGACGATGCTCGGCGTCGCGGTGTTGGTCGTCATCTCGCTGACGGTGCTCGAGGTGGCCCACGTCTACATCGCCAACGCCCTGCTCTTCGGGCTCGTCGCCGCCCAGATCGCCAGCGAGGGCTCCAAGCTGTGGCTCTACCGCCGCACCAGCTGAGGTGAAGCCGACCAGCGTCACCAACCGCATCGGCGAGCTCCGACAGGAGGCCGGTGGCGTGTCCCAGGCGGAGCTGGCCACCAACGTCGGGGTCACCCGCCAGACGCTGAACGCCATCGAGCGAGGCAAGTACTCACCGTCGCTCGAGGTCGCGTTCCGCATCGCCCGCTTCTTCGACGTCGGTCTCGACGACGTGTTCGGCTACCGCGACGACTGATCGCCGTGCCCGGGGCGTCCGCCACCTCACCGGGCCGTGGTGACGAGGTCTAGGGGGGGCGATGTCCGCGTGCCCGGTCGGCGCCTCACGGCGACACGGAGCGGGTCCGTCCAACTAGTGTCGAACCAGGGACTCGTCCCCGTGGGCGATCGTGACGTGGAGGTGGTCGGTGGCAGGTGGGCTTGTCGGTCTGCTCGACGATGTGGCCGCGCTGGCCAAGCTGGCAGCTGCGTCGATCGACGACGTCGGGGCTGCGGCGGGGCGGGCCGGTGCCAAGGCCGCCGGGGTGGTGGTCGACGACACCGCGGTGACGCCGGCCTACGTCCGCGGCCTCGCCGCCGAACGGGAGCTGCCGATCATCAAGCGGATCGCCAGGGGCTCGCTCCGCAACAAGCTCCTCTTCATCCTCCCCGCAGCGCTGCTGCTCAGCGCCGTTGCTCCCGTCCTGGTCGAGATCATCCTCATGGCCGGCGGCGCCTTCCTCTGTTACGAGGGCGTCCACAAGATCTGGCACGTGATCCGGGGCGACGACAACGACCACGACGTCCCGGTGGCGATGAAGGGCCCCGAGGCCGAGGCGGCGACGGTGGCCGGCGCGATCCGGACCGACTTCATCCTCTCGGCCGAGATCATGGTCATCGCTCTCAAGGAGGTCCTCGAGGAGAGCCTGGTCCAGCGGGCCGTTGTCCTCGTCGTCGTCGCCATCATGATCACCGTGATCGTCTACGGCGTCGTCGCCCTGATCGTCCGCATGGACGACGTCGGCCTGTCGCTGGCCGGCCAGGAGTCGGGATCGTCACAACGGCTCGGGCGTTTCCTGGTCAACGCCATGCCGGTCGTGCTGCGGTGGCTGTCGGTCATCGGCACCGCGGCCATGCTGTGGGTGGGCGGCCACATCATCGTTGCCGGCACCGACGAGCTCGGTTGGCACGGCCTCTACGATGTCGTGCACTCGGCCGAGGAGGCGGTCCGGGACGTCGGCGGGATCGGCGGCCTCCTGGCCTGGCTGGTCAACACGGCGCTGTCGGCCGTCGTCGGTCTCGCCGTCGGGGCCGTAGTGGTGGCCGCCGTCTCCTCCCTGCCCTTCGGCAGGGGCGACGGCGACCACCACTAGCCGCTGCTCATCGGCGGCGCGGCGCGCTCGCCGCGATCAGTTGCTGGCCAGGCTGTCGCGGATCTCGGTGAGGAGATCGACCTCGGACGGACCGTCCTCCTCTTCCTCCTCGGCTGCCTTGGACCGGTTGTAGGCCTTGACCATCAGGAACACGATGAAGGCCAGGATCACGAAGCCGAGCACGGTGGTGATCCACTGGCCGATCATGATCGCCGGCTCCTGCATGACGATGGTCCCGTCATCGAGCGTCACCTCCTGCGAGCCGCCGAGGCCGATCTTGATGTCACTGAAGTCGGGCTGGCCGAAGATGCGGGCCACGACCGGCATGATGATGTCGTCGACGAGGCCCTGCACCACCGGGGCGAAAGCCAGGGCCATGATCAGGCCGACTGCAGCCTCGAACACGTTGCCCTTGTTGATGAAGTCCTTGAACTCCTGGATCACTGCTCACTCCTCACGTTGCCAGTTGTTGAACCGGTCGACGTCGTCGTCGCCCGGCCAGACGGTAACCGAGGACCGAGGGCCCGGAGGTCGATGCTTGCCGTCGAACGTGGCTGGTGAGGGCGGGGGAGCAACCGGCCCCCGCGCGGTCAGGAGGTGGCGGTCGACCCCTCGAGGCGGCGCTTCAACCTGGTCAGGTTGCGCCTCCAGATCGCGCCCAGGATGGGCTTGGCCACCCGCTCGCCGATCGGTCCGCCGAGCCACAACGGGAAGCTCAGGGCCTCGTGCCAGGTGAACCGGGTGCCCGTGCCACCGGCGAGCGGGGTGAGGGTGAACACGCCCTCGCCGGTGACCACCCCGACGTGACGGACACCCATCTCCTGCTCGTCGACCCAGCTGGTGATCGTCATGACGTCGGTCAGCTTGATCGGACCGACCTTGGTGTCGCACTCGAACTGGGTGCCGGTCCCCTCCCGGCTCTCGGACACGAACCGGATCTCGACCGCATCGGCCATCCAGTCGACGTGGGTGTCGATGTTGCGAACGTCGGCCCAGACCTCGGCGGGCGAGCGCTCGATGTCGGTTGAGACGGTCACCTCGGGCACATTTCGACCCTAGAGCCCGGCGCCGGCCGGGTGGTGCATCGGGTGTCGTCTGGGCCCGTCGGCGCCCCATGCGGAACTCGTCGCCCCCGGGTCGGCCAGCGTGACCAACTCGGCGTGGTCCCTCCCGACGGGCTGTCGTCGTGGGGCTCGACGTCCCAGCCGAGGGTTTCCGCCAACCCGTCGGCGAGGTCGTCGGGCCCGTCACCGTCACGCCAGCCGGTAGACGGAGATGACGGTGCCGGCGTCGTCGGCGGCCGGAGCCCCGGTCCAGGAGCCGTAGCGCTCGCCGAGCACGAGGCCGGCAGCAGCAGCCATCCCGTCGAGCTCGGTCGGCGTGGCCCACCGCAACAGCCACGGTCGGACGGCGATCCCGCCGTCGGTGATCTCCACGTGGCGACCACCGAGGAGCTGGCGGGGGCGATCGAGGGCGGTGGCGGTGACGACGACGGGGTCGGTGGTCGACCGCCGCAGCCCGATCGAGCGGTCGGGACCGTCGAGCAGCGACGAGACGTCGAGCATCTCGACGACGAGGGGCGCCGCCGGGGCCAGCTGCGTTGCCAGGTCGACGAGCAGCCGAGCCTGGTCGGCCCGCTCGGTGAGGTTGAACAGCGTGTTGAAGGCGAGCAGGATCGACCCGAACCCCGGATGGTGCCGGCCGCGCCGTGGCAGTGGCAGGGACCGCATGTCGGCCCGGATCGGCAGCACGGCCCCGTCATCGCCAGCGGAACGGCCACCGCCGTCGGAACCGCTGCGGTCATCGGAACGGCTGCGGTCATCGGAACGGCCATCGCCAGCGGAACGGCCATCGTCATCGGAACCGCTGCGGTCAGCGGAACCGCCGTCGCCGTCGGTTCGGCTGGCCCGGGCAGGCGGAAGGCGCCGACCACGGGGGCAGCGAGCCAGCATCGTTGCCGAGGCGTCGACCCCGACCACGACCCGACCGCGGGCGGCCAGCGGGCCGGCCAGCCGACCGGTACCGACGCCGAGCTCGAGCACGGGGCCGCCGGCGTGGCGGGCGATCACGAAGTCGGCGGTGGCCGCGGCGTCGGTGACCCCGTCGTACCACCGGTCGTAGACGTCGGCGAAGGACCGTCCGTAGGCATCGCTGCGACCGAGGTCCAGCCACTCGGGCCCCAGCTCCGCTGGCTCCGGCTCCACGGGTCAACGGTACCCTTCGGGCATGAGCATCCGAGTGGAGATGGCCGACCTGCCCGACGAGATCGTGAGCCGGGGTCCGGGCTTCCTGCTCAGCTCGATCATGGACAGCCGGCCCCATGCCACCCACCTGTGGTTCCAGGTCGCGGCGGCCGACGGTCAGGTCCAGATGCGGACGATGGCCGGCCAGACGGCCAGGGCCAACTGCCGGACGCGCCCGGCCGTGACCGTGCTGTTCCCGGCGACCGAGGAGGGCGGCTACAGCCTGATCGTCGACGGCGAGGCCAGGGTCGACGAGGACGACTTCGTGATCATCGCCGTCGTCGGCGCCGTGTTGCACCGCCCGGCACCGGTGCCGGGCGGGGAGTAGGGGTCCGGCACCCGTGCCGGGCGGGAGTAGGGGTCCGGCACCCGTGCCGGCCGGGGAGTAGCGGTCCGGCGCCGTCGACGCTCGGCCGGGAGGCCGGGCCTGTTGCTCGGTAGCCTGGAACCATGTCCGTGCACTACCTCGACAACGCCGCCACCACGCCGGTCCGGCCGGCTGCGATCGAGACGATGGTCCCGTTGCTGTCGCAGCACTACGGCAACCCGTCCGGCGCTCATCGGATGGCCCGAGACGCCAACCGCGTCCTCGACGAGGCCCGAGAGGCGATGGCGGCCGCGCTCGGTGCCGCCCCGGGGGAGATCGTGTTCACCGCCGGCGGGACCGAGGCCGACAACCTGGCGGTGACCGGTGTCGTCAACCACGTCCGGGCAACGACCGGCCGGGCTGCGGTGCCGATCTGCTCGGCCGTCGAGCACCATGCGGTCCTCGACCCGGTCGTCCATCACGGTGGTGACGTCGTCGCCGTGACCGGCGATGGGGCGGTCGACCTCGACCAGCTGGCCGAGCTGCTCGACCGCCGGACCGGGCCGGACGGTCCCGGCGTCGCCCTCGTGTCGATCATGCTGGCCAACAACGAGACCGGCGTGATCCAACCGCTCGATCGGATCGTCGACCTGGTCCGGGAGCGGGCCCCGGGGGCGCTGGTCCACACCGACGCCGTGCAGGCGCTGTGCTGGCTCGACGTCGCCGAGACCGCGGCCGGGGCCGACCTGGTGTCGGTGAGCGCCCACAAGTTCGGTGGCCCGAAGGGCGTCGGTGCCCTCGTGGTCCGGGAGTGGCCCCGGCTGTCGAGCACGGTCCTCGATCCGTTGCTGAAGGGCGGCGGTCAGGAGCGGGAGCGCCGGGGTGGAACCCAGAACGTTGCCGGCATCGCGGCCATGGCCGTGGCCGCGAGCGAGACGGTGGCCGAGCGCCCGACCGCCGTGCCCCGGGTGGCGGCGCTCCGCAATCGGCTGGCCGACGGTATCCGCAGCCGGCTCGACGGCGTCGTCGAGAGCGGCGTCCCCGCCGGGACGAACGACCGGTCGGCCAAGACCGCCAACCTGTGCCACCTGTGCTTCCAGGGGATCGAGAGCGAGGCGCTGCTGTTCCTCCTGGAGAAGGACGAGATCATGGCGTCGGCCGCCTCGTCGTGTGCCAGCGGGGCCATGGAGCCGAGCCACGTGCTGGCGGCGATGGGATTCGAGCGTGACCTGGCCTTCGGGTCGTTGCGGCTGTCGCTTGGCTACGACACCACCGACGCCGACGTCGATGCCGCCCTGGCTGCGGTCCCGGCCGCGGTCGAGCGCCTGCGGGCGCGGGGGAGTTGAGCGTGGTGGCTGCGCTGCGGTCGATCGAGCGGGGCCCGGTCCTGGTCGCCATGTCGGGCGGCGTCGACTCGTCCGTCGCCGCAGCGCTGCTGGTGGCCGAAGGGCACGACGTCACCGGCGTGACCCTCAAGCTGTGGGGTGGCGCCTCCGACTCGGGGTGCTGCTCGGTTTCCGACGTCGACGACGCCAGGCGGGTGGCCCAACAGCTCGGCATCGACCACCACGTGTTCAACTTCGGCGACGACTTCGAGCGCCACGTCGTCGATCCGTACGTCGACGACCACGCGAGGGGTCGAACGCCCAATCCCTGCGTCGAGTGCAACCGGCACGTGAAGTTCGACAAGCTCCTGCGCCGGGCCGACGCCCTCGGGTTCGATCGGGTTGCCACCGGCCATCACGCCCGGCTGGTCGTCGAGCCGGCCGGCGACGGCGGCACCCCGGTCCGCCGGATCGCCCGTGGGGCCGACGGGGCCAAGGACCAGTCGTACGTGCTGCACATGCTCGATCAGGCCAAGCTGGCCCGCCTGTCGTTCCCGGTCGGTGACCGGACCAAGGAGGAGGTGCGGGCCCTCGCGGCCGAGCTCGGCCTCCGGACGGCGGCCAAGGCCGACAGCCAGGACGTCTGCTTCATCCACTCGGTCGGTGGGCGGCAGACGTTCCTCGGCGATCGGATCCCGTTGCGGCCCGGTCGGCTGGTCGACACCGATGGGACGGAGGTCGGCTCGGTCCCCTCGATCGAGCTGGTGACGCTCGGCCAGCGCAAGGGTCTCGACCTCGGCGGCGAGGCCGAGCGGCGCTATGCCGTCGACATCGACCACGCCACCGCAACCGTCACCGTCGGCCCGCGGGAGGCGCTCGACGTGCCGGCTCAGCAGGTCGAGGGGCTGGCCTGGTCCAACGGACCGGTCGACGGTCCGTTCGAGGTGCAGGTGTCGGCCCACGGTCGTCCGGCCCTCGCCGATCTCGTCATCGGCGCCGGTGGCGATCCCACAGCCGGTACGGGCGAGACGACCGTCGTCTGGCACGAGCCGCAGCGACGGGTGGCGCCCGGTCAGTCGGTCGTGCTCTACCGGGGCGACGTCGTCGTCGCCGGCGGGACCGCCGGCGCGGCCGTCGGGACCCTCGTCGATCTCGCGGTCGAGACCACCGACGCTGCGGTCGATGGCATCGTCGACGCCGCCCCGGTCGAGGGTGGCGCTGACGACGTCGTCGACGCCAGCTCGTGACCGTCGGGTCGTCCCGCCAGGCCGAGCTGCTCGACCCCGAGCGCGACCGGCACGCCGTCGAGCGGGCTGCGGCCGCCCTGGAGCGGGGCGAGCTGGTCGCCTTCCCGACCGAGACCGTCTACGGGCTCGGGGCCGACGCCTCCTCGGCCACCGCCGTCGAGCGGATCTTCGCCGCCAAGGGCCGGCCCCGGGGCCATCCGCTGATCGTGCACCTGTCCGACGACGCGGCGGCCGACCCCGAGCTGGCCGGGCTCGGCCGTGGTTTCGGGCCCCATGCCCGGGCGCTGGCCGCGGCGTTCTGGCCCGGCCCGCTGACCCTGATCGTGGAGCGTGGGCCACGGGTCGTTGCCGAAGCCACCGGTTGGCGTGACACCGTCGGCCTCCGGGTCCCCGACCACCCCGTGGCCCTCGACCTGCTCCGCCGGTTCGGGCGGGGTATCGCCGGGCCATCCGCCAACCGGTTCGGTTCGGTCAGCCCGACCACGGCCGCCCATGTCCTCGCCGATCTCGACGGCCGGGTCGACGCCGTCCTCGACGGCGGACCGTGCCGGGTCGGCGTCGAGTCGACGATCGTCGACGTCACCGGACCGGTGCCCGCCCTGCTGCGCCCCGGCGGGATCTCGGCGGTCGAGATCGAGGGAGTGCTCGGTCGCCCGGTGGTCGACGACCGGGTGGGCGAGCCGCGGGCCTCCGGCATGCTGGCCTCCCACTACGCTCCGAACGTTGCGGTGGAGCTGGTGTCAGGCGAAGGCCTCGACGATGTGCTGGCGTCGGACGAGTTGGCCTCCAAGACCGTCGGCGTCATCCGCCCAGGCGACCCCGGGCCGGGGCCGTCGGTCGGTCCGTCCTGGGTGCTGCCGACCGATGCCAGTGGCTATGCCAGTCAGCTGTATGCCGCCATGCGGGCCGCGGACGACGCCGGCCTCGACCGGCTCCTCGTCGTGGCGCCGACCGAGGGTGACCTGCTCGACGCCGTGCTCGACCGCTTGGCCAAGGCAGCCGCTCCTCGATCATCGACGAGCTGACCCCGATGGGGTCGGGCGGCCCGGCGTCGCCGTCCGTGTTCGGTGTTGGTTCCCGGTCGTGGAACCGGTGTCCAACGACCGGCAAGGCCGCAACGCCGAGACGTGTCCTCGATGCTCAGCCGGCGCCGCCGGCCCGGCCGCGACGACGGCGGCGGGGCCGTTCGGCCGGCGCCAGCCTGGTCTCGACCTGGACCTCCTCGATCTCGGCCGGCGGGATGTCTCCATCCAGGACCGCCCGCATCTGGGCTACGTGCTCGCAACCCGACCCGCAACAGCTCCCGATGACCTCGGCCCCGATCTCGCGGGCACGGTTGGCGTAGGCGGCCATGATCTCCGGTGTGCCGCTGTAACTGAGTTCGTCACCGTGCCACTCGGGGATGCCGGCGTTGCTCTTCGAGATGACGAGCATGTCGCCGACGGCGGCCCGGATCTCTCGCACCGCGTTCTCGGTGTCGACGAAGTTGGCGCCGCAGTTGGCGCCGATGGCGTCGATGCCGAGCCGAACGGCCAACTCGCCGGCCATCGTGCCGGTCACGCCCATCATCGTGCGACCGGCGGTGTCGAAGCTCATCGTCAGACAGATCGGTAGGTCGCAGACCCGGCGGGCCCCGGTCACCGCCGCCTCGGCCTCCTCGAGCGAGCTCATCGTCTCGATCCAGAGCAGGTCGGCCCCACCGTCGGCCAGGCCCTTGGCCTGCTCGGCGAACGCCGCGGCGCAGGCGGTCGGCGTCATCGAGCCCATCGGCTCGAGCAGCTCGCCGGTCGGGCCCATCGAGCCGGCGACGAGGACGATGCGCTCGGGGTCGGCGGCCATCGCCGCATCGGCGACCTCGCGGCCGAGGCGGGCCGCGGCCTCGTTGAGTTCGTGCACCTGGTCGTCGAGCTTGTGCAGGGCCAGGCGGTAGTGGGTGCCCCCGAAGCTGTTGGTCAGGAACATGTCCGAGCCGGCGTCGACGTAGGCGCCGTAGGTCGACCGGATCTTGTCCGGCTCGTCCCGGTTCCACGCTTCCGGCGGATCGCCTGAGCCGAGGCCGCGAGCGAACAGTTCGGTGCCGGTGGCGCCGTCCATGAGGATGAAGCCCTTCCGGGCAACGAAGTCATGCAAAACGGTCACGGGGTTTGCCTCCCTCTCCATCCCGGGTGTTCTCCCTCCGAACCCTGCCGCCCTCTGGCGGTTTCTCGAGACAGGGTGTCGGGTTTCGGGGCCGGGGATTTGTGGATGATGACCTTGACCATCAACTCTAGGTCGGTTCGGTCGAGAACGGCCATACCCATTGCTGATCGGAGGATCGATGGCGCTTTCCAGTGTGTTGGTGGCCAACCGGGGTGAGATCGCCATCCGGATCACCAGGGCCGCCGCCGGCCTCGACCTGCGAGCGGTCACCGTGCACACCGCCGATGACGCCGCTTCCCAACACGCCCGGGCCGGCGACGAGACGGTCGCCCTGCCCGGCCGGGGGGTGGCCGGCTATCTCGACATCGACGCCGTGATCGCCGCCGCCACCGACGCCGGCTGCGACGCCGTCCATCCCGGCTACGGGTTCCTGGCCGAGAACGCCGAGCTGGCCAGGCGTTGCGCGGCGGCCGGGCTGACGTTCGTCGGGCCGTCGCCCGAGGCGCTGGAGCTGTTCGGTGACAAGGGTCGGGCCCGTGCCGCCGCCGACGACGCCGACGTTCCGGTGCTGGCCGGCTTCGATCGGGCGGTCACGCTCGACGAGGCCAGGGCCTTCCTCGACCTGCTCGGTCCGGGTGGGTCGGTCATGGTCAAGGCCGTGGCCGGCGGCGGGGGACGGGGGACCAGGGCCGTGACGTCGCCGGACGATCTCGACGAGGCGTGGGAACGGTGCACCTCGGAGGCGACGGCGGCGTTCGGTCGCGGCGACCTCTACGTCGAGCAGCTCGTGCACCGGGCCCGGCACCTGGAGGTCCAGGTCGTCGGCGACCACACCGGCGCCGTCATCCATCTCGGGGAACGGGAGTGCAGCGCCCAACGGCGCCATCAGAAGATCGTGGAGCTGGCGCCCGCCATCGGACTCGCCCCCGACGTGCGGGCGGCGCTGCACACCCATGCGGTCCGCCTGGCCGCCGCCGCCGGGTACACCAGCCTCGGCACCTTCGAGTTCCTGCTCGACGCCGACCGGGGTGAGCTGGCCTTCATCGAGGCCAACGCCCGCCTGCAGGTCGAGCACACCGTCACCGAGGAGGTCACCGGCGTCGACCTGGTCAGGACCCAGCTGCAGCTGGCTGGCGGAGCAACGCTGGCCGACCTCGACCTCGCCCCCGGCCCCCACGGTGCCGCACCGGTCGAGCCCCGCGGCTGTGCGATCCAGCTCCGGGTCAACACCGAGTTGATGGGGGCAGACGGCACGGTCAAGCCGACCGGGGGCACGCTCCGCGCCTACGAACCGCCCGGCGGCCCCGGGGTGCGGGTCGACGGCTACGGCTACGCCGGCTACACCACCAACCCGGCGTTCGATTCGCTGCTGGCCAAGGTGATCGTGCACGACCCGGCGCCGGATGGCGAGCGGGCCCTCCGGGGGGCGATCGGGCGGGCCGCCCGGGCCGTCGACGAGTTCCGCATCGACGGGGTGGCCACCAATCGGGGGTTCCTCCGTCGCCTGCTCGGCCGACCCGAGCTCGCGGCCGGCGAGATCACCACCCGCTTCGTCGACGAGCATGCCGCTGACCTCGCCCCACCACCCGAGGAGGTCGCTGCGCCGTCGACCACCGGGACCGGCGGCGACGCAGCTGCGGCCGGGCGGGCCGGCGCCCAGGTCGACACGGCCGATCCGCTGGCGCTGTTCGCCCACGATCGGGCGACCAGGGAGGCAAGCGCCGCCGCGGCCGAGACGGCGACCGACGGTGCGGCGCTCGTCGCCGCCGATGGACCAGACGGCACCGTCGGCTTCCCCACCCCGATCCAGGGAACGATCGTGTCGGTCACGGTGGGCGAGGGCGATGCGGTCCAACCCGGCTCGACGCTGGTCGTGGTCGAGGCGATGAAGATGGAGCACGTCGTCACGGCCGATCGCGTCGGCATCGTACGGGCGGTCCGGGTGGCCGAGGGTGACGTCATCCTCGAGGGCTTCCCGATCGTGTTCATCGAGGAGGCCGACGTCGAGGTCGGCGCCATCGAACAGGACGAGCGCCCCGACCCCGACCACGTCCGCGACGACCTCGGTGAGCTGTACGAGCGGCGCTCCTACACGCTCGACGAGAACCGCCCCGATGCCGTCGCCCGGCGGCGCAAGACCGGCCAGTTCACCGCACGGGAGAACCTGGCGGCCCTCGTCGACCCCGGCAGCTTCCAGGAGTACGGACCGCTGGCCATCGCGGCCCAGCGGGCCAGGCGGACCGAGCAGTGGCTCCGGGAGAAGACCCCGGCCGACGGCCTCATCGGCGGCCTGGCCACGGTCAACGCCGACCTCTTCGGGCCCGAGGCGGCCCGCTGCATGGCCATCACGTACGACTACACGGTGCTGGCCGGCACCCAGGGCGGCCGCAACCACTTCAAGAAGGACCGGCTGTTCGACGTCGCCACCCGGTATCAGCTCCCGATCGTGTTCTTCACCGAGGGCGGGGGCGGGCGGCCGGGCGACACCGACTCGATGGGCTCGATCGGGATGGAGGTCCCGACGTTCACCATGTTCTCCAAGCTCAGCGGCCTCGTTCCCCTCGTCGGGCTCAACTCCGGTCGCTGCTTCGCCGGCAACACCGCCATCCTCGCCTGCTGCGACGTCATCATCGCCACAAGGGACTCGACGGTCGGCATGGGCGGCCCGGCGATGATCGAGGGCGGCGGGCTCGGGGTCTACACCCCCGAGGAGGTGGCGCCGATGTCGATGCAGGTCCCGAACGGGGTGATCGACATCCTCGTCGAGGACGACGCCGAGATGGTCGAGGTCGGCAAGAAGTACCTCTCCTACTTCCAGGGCTCGCTCGACGGCTGGGAGGCGCCGGACCAGCGCGAGATGCGTCACATCGTGCCCGAGAACCGGGTGCGGATGTACGACGTCCGGGAGGTCATCGACACCCTGGCCGACGTCGACTCGGTGCTCGAGATCCGCAAGGACTTCGGGGTCGGCATCATCACGGCCCTGATCCGCATCGAGGGTCGGCCGATGGGCCTCATCGCCAACAACCCCCACCATCTGGCCGGGGCCATCGACTCCGACGGGGCCGACAAGGGGGCCAGGTTCCTCCAGCTGTGCGACGCCTTCGACCTGCCGGTCGTGTCGATCATGGACTGCCCGGGGATCATGGTCGGGCCGGACGCCGAGCGCGAGGCCCTGGTCCGCCACTGCGCCAGGATGTTCAACACCGGGGCCAACCTCCAGGTCCCCCTGTTCGGGGTCATCATCCGCAAGGCCTACGGGCTCGGCGTGCAGGCGATGTGCGGCGGTTCGTCGATGGCGCCGATGATCACCGTCGCCTGGCCGACGGCGGAGTTCGCCGGCATGAACATCGAGGGCTCGGTCAAGCTCGGCTACCGCAACGACCTGGCCGCCCTGGAGACGGCCGAGGAGCGCAAGGACCTGTTCGACAAGATGACGGCAAAGGCCTACGAACGGGCCAGGGCGGTGAACGCCGGCAGCAACTTCGGGATCGACGACGTGATCGACCCGGCCGAGACCCGGGACTGGATCGTTGCCGGCCTCCGCAGCCTGCCCCCGGCCGAGCCCCGCGTCGGCAAGCGCCGCCCCTACATCGACACGTGGTGAGACAGTCGGCGACCCGGCCCGCTCAGGTCGATGCCGGTTCGGCGATCACCACCGGGATGTCGCGCTCGGTGCCCTTCTGGTAGCCCTCGTAGCCCTTGTAGGCCTCGACGATGCGGGGCCACAGCTCGGCCTTCTCGTCGGCCGACGCCGTCCGGGCGACGAGGTCGACCATGGGCCCGCCGTCGGCCGGTGCGACCTGGATCTCCGGGTTGGCCACCAGGTTGCGGTACCAGTCGGGATCGCGGTCGTCGCCGCCCTTCGAGGCGACGAACACATAGGTGTCCTCGTCGGTCACCGGCGCCGTGAGCATGATCGTGCGGGGCTGGCCCGACTTCCGTCCGGTCGTCGTCACCTTGTACACCGGCATCGAACCGATGCTCGTGCCGATGCGGCCACCGGACGCCGTCAGCACGGCGCGGTGCACCAGGTTCATGAACCGCATCTGGTTGTCCTTGATGGTCTCCGCGATGGCCATCCCCCCAGGGTAGGGCCCGGTGCCGGTCGGCGTTGGTCGATCGACCGTCTTCACCCGTCGACGAGGGCATCGGCCAGGCGCTCGACGCCCGTGACCAACTCGTCTTCGCTGGCGGTGACGAAGCTCAGCCGCGCCCACTCCGACAGGTCCGCCTCGACCGCGACGGCCGGGCCGGGCACGAAGCAGGCACCACGGGCGATGGCCCGATCGAGCCACGCCGTGGTGTCGATGCCCGGCGCCCGGAGCCAGACGAACATGCCGCCGCCCGGCGTCTCGACCTGCACCCGGTCGCCGAGTCGATCCCGCAGCGAGCCCATCACGACGTCGAGCTTGGCCCGATAGGCGGTGCGGAGTCCTGCGACGTGGTCGTCGAGGAACCCGGTGTCAAGCGCCGCAGCGACGAGGGCCTGGCTCAGGCTGGAGGTGTGCAGATCGGTTGCCTGCTTCATCGTGACGACCGCCTCGGTGACCGCTCGCGGCCCGGTGAGCACCCCGATGCGCAGCCCGGGGGTCAGGATCTTCGACGTCGAGCGGATGCGGATCGTCAGCTCCGGGTCGGCGTCGGCCTCGATCGGTCCGGTCTCGTCGACGTGCAGGGAACGGTAGGGGTCGTCCTCGATCACGACGAAGCCGTACCGGGTCGACAGGCGGTGCAGCCCGCGCCGACGTTCCGCCCCGATCGTCGCCCCGGTCGGGTTGTGGTGGTGGGGGACGAGGTAACAGGCTCGGATGGTGAGCCCGCCGGCCAGTGCATCGCCGAGGCGTTCGACATCGAGGCCGTCACCGTCGATCGGGACGGGGTGGGGTCGCACCCCGTGGTCCCGGAGCACGCTGAGGAAGCCGAGATAGTCGGGGTCGCCACAGGCGACGGCGTCGCCCGGCTCCAGGAGCACCCGGGCAACGAGGTCGATGGCCTGCTGGGCTCCGCTGGTCACCACCACGTCGTCCGGCTCGACGATCGAGCCGTCTGGAGACGGGTCGTAGAGGCCGGCCAGTACCCGGCGGGCGCCTGGCTCGCCGGCCGTCGGTCCGTACTGGAGCGATCGGGCCCCGTCGTCGGCGATCGTCTCGGCGGCCAGCCGGGCCAGCAGCTCGACCGGGAACCGGTCGGCGGCCGGCACCCCGCCGGCGAACGAGATCATCCCGGGCTCGCGGGCCCGGTCGAGCATGTCCCGCAGCTCCGACGACCGGGCCGTTCGGGCCCGTTTGTTGAGCAGGGGTCTGGCCGGCAGTCTCGTTGGCATCGGGGGAGCATGAACCGTTCGGGGCCGAGTCGGAATCCCCGGGTGATGGTGGCACCGTCAGTGCCACGGCGGTGGAAGGGTGGCACCGTCAGTGCCACGGCGGTGGAAGGGTGGCACCGTCAGTGCCACGGCGGTGGAAGGGTGGCACCGGCAGTGCCACGGCGGTGGAAGGGTGGCACCGGCAGTGCCACGGCGGTGGAAGGGTGGCACCGGCAGTGCCACGATCGGCCCGGGGCGCGCCGGTAGCCTCGGAGCCGTGCAGCGACGAGAGTTGGGGGACTTTCTCCGCAGCCGCCGGGAGCGGTTGAGCGCGGCCGAGGTCGGCCTGCCGACGACGTCGTCGCGTCGGGCCCCGGGCCTGCGGCGGGAGGAGGTGGCGGTGCTGGCCGGCGTCGGCGTGTCGTGGCTGACCCGCATCGAGCAGGGTCGGGCCGGGAGCGTCTCGGGTGAGGTGCTCGGCGCCCTTGCCGGTGCCCTGCGGCTGAGCCCGACCGAGCGCGATCACCTGTTCCGCCTGGCCGGTGTGCACCTGCCCCCCGACCCCGGCGACCCGGCCGGACCGGGCGGTGACGTCGATGTCCGGCTCCGCCGCCTGGTCGACGGGCTGGCCCCCAACCCGACCTACCTGCTCGACCCGGGCTGGACGGTCGTGTGGTGGAACGAGCCGGAGGCCGAGCTGTTCCCGCTGCTCCGCCGCTACGAGGGGCTGCCGGCGGCCGAACGCCCGAACCTGCTGAGGCTGTTCCTCGAGCACCCCGACCTGCCGGCCACGATCGAGGACTGGGACGACGAGGTGCGTCGCCTCGTCCACCAGTTCCGGGCCCACGCCACCGCCCATCCATCCACGGCGGTCGAGGAGCTCGTCGACGAGCTCGCCGCCGCCCACCCGGCGTTCGGTGCGGCCTGGGACGAACGTGACGTCGAGCCCCTGGCCCCCCACATGCGGTCCATCCGCCATCCGGCCGGCGGTCGCCGCACCTACGACCAGCACCGCCTGCCGCTCCCGGACCATCCGGGCTGGCTGCTCGTCGTCTTCGTGCCGGTTGCGCCCGGCCGGGCCGCTCTCGCCCCGATCGAGGGCGGACACTAACGTCGGACCCATGGCCAGCGACCAGCTCGACGCCGAGTTCCTGTTCTCCCTCACCGCAGAGATCGGCGAGACCAGCTACCCGATCCGCAAGGGCCCGGTCGGGACCCGGGTGGTGGCCGAGGTGACCGGCGGCCAGTTCGAGGGCCCGAAGATCAGGGGCACCGTCGTCCCACCGGGAGGGGACTGGGTGTACGCCCAGCCGGACCGGACCCTCCGGCTCGACGTGCGCCTGCAGCTCGTCACCGACGACGGCGAGAACATCCTGATGACCTACCAGGGCATCGGCACCCCGACCGATGACGGCCTCTCGGTCAGGACCGCCCCGCTGTTCGAGACCGGCTCGGAGACCTACGACTGGCTCAACCGGGTCCAGGCGGTCGGGATCGGCGAGTCGAGCGGTGGCTCGGTCACCTACCGCGTCTACGCCCTGGCCTGAACCCGACCCCGCCACGACCGCAATCCCGAGGAGCACGCCGATGCCCTATCCGCCCCTGGCCTACCCACCGATGCCTCGCCGGAGCGAGGAACCGACATTCGCCACCGTCGCCGAGGAGCGACTCCACCGCCAGCGCCACTGCGCCCTGGCCTACCGCATGTTCGCCGCCCTCGGTTGGGGTCAGACCGGTGACGGACACATCAGCGCCCGCGATCCCGAGCGCCAGGACCACTTCTGGCTGCTCCGGTTCGGGGTGCCGTTCGGGCACGCCACCGTCGACGATCTCGTACTCGTCGCCCCCGACGGATCGGTGGTCGACGGCGATGGCGAGATCAACGAGACCGCCTACCACATCCACATGCCGATCCACGACGCCCGCCCCGAGGTGGTCTCCGTCGCCCACACCCACACGGCCTACGGCACGCCGTGGTCGGCCAACGTGCAACCGTTCCGGGCCATCAGCCAGGAGGCGTGTTGCTTCGTGCACTCGCAGTCGATCTTCGACGGCGAGGAGCTCAACGTCGTCAGCTACGAGGAGGGCACCCGCATCGCCGAGGCGATGGGGGCCACCCGGCTGTGCATCCTCCGGAACCACGGGTTGCTCGTCGGCGGCGAGTCGGTGGCCACCGCCGTCGGGTTCTACGTGATGGCCGAGCGAGTGGCCGAGACCCACGTCAAGGCGCCGGACGCCGTCGCCATCTCCGAGGAGGGGTCCAAGCGGCTGGCCGAGTGGGCGGAGAAGCCGAGCGTCGGTCGCTCGACGTTCGAGTTCCTGCTCCGCTCGGTCATCCCGGATCCGTCCGTTGTCGGCTGACGGCGCTTGGCCGGCCGACCGGCCCCGGCTGGGGCTCTGCTTCCACCGGGAGGCGCCGGCCGCCGACGTCGTCGAGCAGGCCCGACAGGCCGAGCGGCTCGGCTACGACGAATTCTGGGTCATCGAGGACTGTTTCTTCACCGCCGGCGTCCCCCTCGCCGCGGCGGCGCTGGTGGCGACCGAGCGCCTGACCGTCGGACTCGGGATCATGCCGGCCGTGGCCAGGACCGCAGCGATGACGGCGATGGAGATCGCCACGCTGGCCGACCTCGCCCCAGGACGGTTCCACGCCGGCATCGGCCACGGGGTCCAGGAGTGGATGGCCCAGATGGGGGTCCGCCCCGAGTCGCCGCTCGGCGCCCTCGAGGAGGTGCTGACCGCAGTGCGGGGGTTGTTGGCCGGCGACGAGCTGACGACCGAGGGGCGCTACGTCACCCTCGACCGGGTGGCGCTCGAGTCGCCGCCCGAGCCCCGGCCGCTGGTGTCGGCCGGCGTCCGGGGCCCGAAGTCGTTGGCGCTGTCCGGCCGGTGCGCCGACGGGACGATCCTGGCCGACTTCGTGTCACCCGACTATGTCCGCTTGGCCCGCTCGGCCATCGACGGCGGCGCCGGTCGGGCCGACGGGCACCGGGTGACGGTGTTCGCCTCGATGGCGGTGACCCCCGACGGCGACGAGGCCAGGGCCGCACTGGCGCCGTTCCTGGCCGAGGTGTGTGCCTCGGCACCGGCCTCGCTGCGGCACACCCCGTTCTTCGCCGAGCTGGAGGAACGGGCCGAGCGCGACGGCTGGCTCGCCGCC
Organism: Actinomycetota bacterium; assembly: GCA_039195375.1. Taxonomy (GTDB): domain Bacteria; phylum Actinomycetota; class Acidimicrobiia; order Acidimicrobiales; family SZUA-35; genus JAHELU01. The sequence goes on along the minus strand of JBCCVL010000018.1, from coordinate 13,467 downwards.
GTCGAGCACCTCTCGCCCGAGCGGTGGCGGACCCTCGGCGCCATCGGCACCCCGGACGATGCGGTCGACTACTGCCGTCAGGTCCATCGGGCCGGTGCCGACACGATCGCCGTGTTCCCCGATCCGGCTGATCCGCTCGGCGACGCCGAGCGCTTCCAGGAGCTGGTCGGCTCCCGGCTCCGTCAGCCCTGACCGGGCGCGGTCCCGATCTTGAGGCCTCGGATGCGGGCCTCCCGCAACATGGCCCCCGGGAGGGTCGGGGTGAAGACCAGGTTGGTGACCTCGAGGTTCGTGGCCTCGTTGCTGACCCGGATGGTGACCGGCGTCGGCTCCTTGACCTCGACCTCGATGGCGAGGCCCCTGGCCCCGCCGGACAGGTCGGTGCGGCCGCTCTCGGTGGCGAGGGCCGGCCCGACGGCCGCCACCTGCTGGCGGCGCAGGAGCACGGCGTCGACCAGGTGCATGGGGTCCCGGATCACGAACCCGGCCGGTACGAACACGATCCACCGCTTCGCCAGCTGATGGAGGATCCGGAACCCGGCCCAGCCGAGAACGGCGCCGAGCAGCCCGACGATGGCGGCCAGGACCCAGCGCTCGGCCAGCACGAGGGCGGCGGTGCCGAGGAACCCGCCGGTGACGCACAGCCACGAGACCTGGGCCGGGCCGAGCAGCACGTAGGCCGGGGGCCGCAGCGCCATCCGTCGCTCCGAGCCGTAGGCCGAGCCGTTGATCATGACGTCGCCGACGACGGGCAGGAAGGCGACCGACGTGGTGACCAGCGCCCACAGCAGGGCACCGAGGGCGGGCGCGCCCGGCTCGGCGACGAGCAGCAGCACGCAGCCGGCCAGCGCCGTCGACGAGGTGAGCCGGATCGCCGTGAGGCTGACCGGCGAGGGGACGAGGGAGGCGATGAAGCCGGCGAACCAGCCCGCCCACAGGAGTACCTCGACGGCGACGGCCGCACCGTCGGCGCCGGCGTCGCGCCGACCGTCGAGCAGGTCGGTCACCGCCCGTCCGGCGATCAGCGGTGCCACGACCCACAGCGCACGGATGGGCCACAACCCGGCCCGCTCGAGCAGTCGCCCGACGTTGGCACCCGGTTCGGCAGTCGTCCCGGCGGTCATGACCACATCACGACCACAGTGTGCCCGACCGGGGGCCGTTGAACGTCACCGGACTCGGTTACTCTCCTGTCGTGGCTGCAGAACCGACGGTCGACGAGGCGTCCGAGCTCACCGATGAGGCGATCGGCGAGCGGATCCAGGAGCTCCGGACCCAGGTCCGCTACCACAACGAGCGCTACCACGGCGACGACGCCCCGGAGATCCCGGATGCCGACTACGACCGGCTCGTCCGCTCGCTCCGCGACCTGGAGGCCGCACACCCCGAACTGGCCGGAGACGACGACTCGCCGGTCACCGACGTCGGTGCGGCCCCGTCGTCCACGTTCGCACCGGTCACCCACGTCCTGCCGATGATGAGCCTCGACAATGCGTTCGATCGGGGTGAGCTGGAGGCGTGGGTCCTCCGGGTCGTCGGCGGGCTCGATCTGGCCCCCGAGGTACCGGAGCCGACCCCGGCGACGAGCGACGCAAGCGATGACGACGACGCGGGCGACGACGGCGACGCGGGCGACGACGGCGACGTGAGCGATGACGGCGCGAGCGCCGAGGGCGCCGAGGGCGCCGAGGGCGCGGAGGCTGCGGAACCGGCCGAGCCGCCCGGGATCGACATCGGGGCGATCGAGGTCGGCTACACGTGTGAGCTCAAGATCGACGGGGTCGCGTGCTCGCTGCGCTATGAGGACGGCCGCCTGGTCCAGGCCGCAACCCGGGGCAACGGTCGGGTCGGCGAAGACATCACGGCCAACGTCCGCGGGATCGACGTCATCCCGGACGAGCTGGTCGGCGAGGCTCCGCCGGTGGTCGAGATCCGGGGTGAGATCTACCTGCCGGTCTCGACCTTCGAGGCGCTCAACGAGGCCCAGGAGGCCGCCGGGCTCGCCCGCTATGCCAATCCCCGCAACACCGCCGCCGGGAGCCTCCGCCAGAAGGATGCGGCGATCACCGCATCCCGAGGCCTGGCCTTCTGGTCGTACCAGCTCGGCGTGGTCGATGGCGGACCAACGCTCGATGGCCACGCCGACGCCCTCGACTGGATCGCCTCCCTCGGTCTCCCCGTCAACCCGGAGCGGCGCCGGGTCGACACCCTCGAGGAGGTCGTCGACTTCGCCAACCACTGGCTGGAGCACCGCCACGACCTCGACTACGAGATCGACGGTGCGGTCATCAAGGTCGACCGGCTGTCCCGTCAGGAGGCGCTCGGGGCAACGGCCAAGGCCCCACGCTGGGCGATGGCCTACAAGTTCCCACCGGAGGAGCGAACCACGAAGCTCCTCGACATCCAGGTCTCGATCGGGCGGACCGGAAAGGCCACGCCGTTCGCCGTTTTGGAGCCCGTGTTCGTCGGCGGCTCGACCGTGCAGGTGGCAACGCTGCACAACGACGACCAGGTCCAACTGAAAGACGTCCGTCCCGGTGACACCGTGATCGTGCGCAAGGCCGGCGACGTCATCCCGGAGGTGCTCGGACCGGTGCTGTCGGAGCGACCGAAGCGACTTCGGCGTTGGAAGTTCCCGGTGCAATGCCCCGCCTGCCCGACGCTGCTGGTCCGCCCCGAGGGTGAAGCCCACATCTTCTGTCTCGACCCGACCTGTGGCGCCCAGCGCCAGGGCCGCATCGAGCACTTCGCCTCACGGGGTGCGATGGACATCGAGGGCATGGGCGAGAGCCGGGTGGCCCTCTTCATCGAGCACGGCTTCATCGACGACGCCGGCGACATCTACGACATCCCGTGGGACGAGGTCGCCGAGCTCGACGGCTTCGGTCAGACCTCGATCGACAACCTGCAGGCCGCCATCGGTGCCTCGAAGGACCGGCCGCTGGCCAACCTGCTGGTCGGGCTCGGCATCCGACACCTCGGACCGGCCGGCGCCGAGGACCTGTCGACCGCGTTCGGCCACATCGATGCGATCATGGCCGCCTCCGTCGAGGACATGGCCGCCGTCGACGGTGTCGGGCCGACGATCGCCGCCAGCGTGCACGACTACTTCGCCACGCCGAAGGCGATCGCCCTCGTCGAGAAGTTCAGGACCGCCGGCGTGAACCTGGTCGGGCCCGAGGTGAGCGACGTGCCCAGGGTGCTGGAGGGCCGCACGGTGGTCGTCACCGGCACCCTCGGCAACTACTCGCGCGATGGAGCGGCCGACGCCATCAAGTCGAGGGGCGGCAAGAACCCGGGGTCGGTGTCGAAGAAGACGACGGCGCTTGTCGTCGGTGCCGAGCCGGGAGCGTCGAAGCTGGCCAAGGCCCAGGACCTCGGCGTCCCGATCCTCGACGAGGCCGGGTTCGAGGAACTGCTGGCCACTGGCCGGCTCCCCGGCGTCGACGACGGCGCTGATGACACTGCTGATGACACCACTGCTGATGAAACCGCCGGGGCGGAGGACGGTACCGCCGACACCGGTGCCGATACCGAGAGCGATGCCGAGAGCGAAACCGAGACCGAGGCGGCCTCCGAGGCTGAGCCCGACTAGAGGGCGTCGAACACGTTCTCCAGCTGGACCGTGCAGCGGCGTGTCGGGTCGGAGAGGCGGAACACGCACACCTCCAACACGTTGTCGACCGGGCGGAGGAGGCTGCCGTTCGGACAGTTGTCGTCTGGTTGGAAGGTGTACTGCCCGAGCGAGCGCGAGGCCGTGATCACGTCGGTGATCTCGCCGTCCTCGTCGAGGTTGACGTTCATCTGCTCCGCTGCGATCTCGATGCCGTTGATCGTGAGCTCGGCCCCGTAGCCCGGGATCAGATCGACCCCGACGGCCTCGCTGCAGGCGCTGGCCTCACCCGAACGGGGGAGGAAGGCCTCGATCGGCCCGCCGGCCGGTGCGGCCGCATCGCCGGGCGCAACCGCAGCTCCGCCGCCTCCGCCCGGTGTGGTGCTGACCGGGGCCTGAGCGTCACCGCCGACCACGCTCACGTCGTCGAGGCGGTCGTCGTCCTGGTAGACGGCCCCGATGGTGATGGCGAGCAGTGCGGCCAGCACCATGGCGCCCATGGCGAAGCGCTGACGGGTCTGGTTCATCGGCGCCGCACCTCCGGAGCCCGGTTCGACTCCGGGGTCGTCAGACCGGGGGCGGGGGATGGGACGGCAGCGCTCACCCGTCCATTCTGCCAAGCGGTCGGCTGCTCCCACTACGCTCGGGGCCTATGCCGGGAGCCGACACCGACCACGATGTCGGGCGGGTGCTGGGCCAGCGGTACCAGCTGGAGCAGCGCATCGGGATCGGGGCGTCGGCCGTCGTCTACCAGGCCACCGACCTGAACCTGCGCCGCTCGGTTGCGGTCAAGCAGCTCAAGCCCGAGTTGAGCGGCGATTCCCGATTCATCAAGCTGTTCCGCTCCGAGGCCCACCTGGCCGGCCAGCTCGACCATCCGAACGTGCTGACGATCCACGACTGGAGCGCAGACGAGGACGGGCGCGACGGCGGCGCCTACATCGTCACCGAGTACCTGACCGGCGGCACCCTCCGCCAGCTGCTCGATCGGGAGGGGCCGCTGCCGATCGGCGAGATCGCCCGCATCGGTCTCCAGGTGGCCCAGGGTCTCCGGGCGGCCCATGCCGCCGGTCTCGTCCACCGCGACGTCAAGCCCGGCAACATCCTGTTCGGGGCCGACGGTCGGGTCAGGATCGGCGACTTCGGCATCGCCAGGGCGGTTGCCGAAGCGGCGTGGACGGAGCCGGAGGGCCACCTGATCGGCACCGCACGGTATGCCGCCCCCGAGCAGGGCGGCGGTGGCGAGGTCAACGGTCGGGCCGACGTGTACTCCCTGGCGGTCTGCCTGATCGAGATGGCGACCGACGAGGTCCCGCTCGTCGGCGAGTCGGCGCTGGCCACGATGATGCAGCGACGGGACCACGACATCCCGGTCGAGCCGGCGCTCGGATCGATGGCCGACCTCGTCGCCTGGGCCGGCCTGGCCGAGTGGGCCGCCCGACCGACCGCCGATCAGCTGGTCACCGAGCTGGCCGCCCTGCATGGGATCGCCGGGCTCGACCCGGTCACCGTCATCGATCTCACCTCCGGCCCGGCGGGCGAGCCGTTGGGCGCCCCGGCTCCGGCCACCGACCCTCGGGGCGGTCCACCCCGGAGCGACACGACGCCGGCGTGGCGTGAGGGTGACCCGAGCGACGACGTCGCCATCGCCGGTGGCCGCCTCGGCGGCGGCCGTGGTGGGGACGCCGGAGACGACGACCGTTGGTACGGCGACGATGCGTCCAACGACGACGGCCACCACGACGGCTTCGACGACGACGGCCCGATCGGGCATCGTGACGAGTTCGATGACCCGATGGCGGCGCGCAGTGGCTCGCCCCTCGGTGACCACACCGACGACGGCTACCTGACCTCGGTCGAGCCAGACGGCTCGGGCCGCAGTCGAGGCCGGCTGATGTTCGGCCTGCTGGCCTTCGCCCTGGCCACTGCGGGCGCCGTGGCCGGTGGCTGGTACCTGGCCAACACCAGGGAGCAGCCGACGGAGGCGATCGATGCCGGTCTGCCGACCTGGCCCGTGCCCGACTTCGTCGCCGCCGGTCCGGCCGGCGCGGCCGAGGCGGTCCAACCGTTCGGATGGACGGTCTCGGTCGTCGAGCGCCACGTCGACGGAACCGAGCCCGGCGAGGTCCTGGAGCAGAGCCCGCCGCCGGGCGACGTCCGTGGCATCGGTGGCACCGAGATCGAGCTGGTCGTGTCGCTCGGACCGGTTCCCCGGACCGTGCCGGAGCTGATCGGCGTGACGGAGGCCGAGGCCAGGCAGGCGATCGGCGCAGCCCGGCTCAGCGTCGGATCGGTGGCCGAGGTCAACGACGAGCAGGTCGACGCCGGCGTGGTGCTCGAGGCGACGATCGAGGGCCGCCCGGCCGAGATCGGAGCCGAGCACCCGACGGGCACCACCGTCGATCTGGTGCTCAGCGCCGGCCCGGCGCCCCGGACCGTGCCGGACGTCGTCGGCTCGACCCCGGGCGAGGCCGAGCAGACCATGGCCGCCGTCGGCCTGCTGCTGGCCACCAATCAGGACTTCTCCCAGTCGGTGCCGGAGGGCCGGATCATCTCGATGTCGCCGGCGCCGGGCACCGAGGTGCCCCGGGACTCGACGGTCACCGTCACCGTCTCACTCGGGCTGCCGATCATCGCCATCCCCGACCTGACCGGTCGCCCGGTCCTGGAGGCGGTCAATGAGCTGAGCGCGCTCGGCTTCACCGTCCGGATCGAGGGGGCGGCCGAGGCCGACGTGCTCGGCACCCGGCCACAGGCCGGCGCCGAGGCCCGCGAGGGTGCGACGGTCACGATCGTGTCGACCCAGGAGTAGCGAGATCGGCCGGAAGGCGACCGGGTGTGCCGGCGAAACCCGGCCGGCTCCGCTCGGACACGATCCGGCGCAACCGACTGGCTGCGCCGGGGTCTTACAGCATATGATTATGTCCGTACCGGGATTTGGATCGTCGTCGCGACGTAGCTAGGGATCGCGTCGTCGAACCAGGTCCCGGTCGTCGTCCCGGCACGACCGACTCCCGGCGAGCGGACCGCCACCCGCCACCCGGCCGTCGACACCGACGACCTCAGGCGCTGTCGTCGGTGATCTCATCGAGCCGCCGATACAGCTCCCTGGCCAGATCGTCGACCTCGGCCGGCGGTTGTCCGGGTTGCAGCGCCAGCAGCTTCGTGGCGTCGCCGTCGACCAGGATCTTGCCGGACAGGAACGCAGCCATGACCTCCTGCTGGTCCCGGGTGACGAAGGCCGCCCGCGCCGTGGCGTAGTCGACGGTGATCGTCAGCTCGGGGTCGTCGACGTGGCCGTGGTCGATGATCGTCTGGCCGGACGTGGTGTCGATGTGGCCCTCCATCTCCGAGTCGTCGCCGTGGGGGATGTCGGTCACGATCACGTTCACCCTGGCCTCGACCGGGGACGACGGCGCCTGCTCGGCGAACTCGTCACGCAGGGCCCTGGCGGCCTCGATCCACTCGGGTGACAGGAAGGGGTAGCTGGCCACCCCGTGATGCTATCTCCTAGCGTTGGGTGGATGTCCGAAGCGGTGGACGCCGGCGCCACGCGCAAGTCGGGGCGCCAACGGCGCCTCGAGAACCGCGAGCGCGAGCCGCTGTGGAAGAACCCGCCGCTCAAGATCGACGAGGACATCTGCATCAACTGCGATGCGTGTTTCCGGGCCTGCCCCAAACCGTTCGGTGCGATCTTCAACCACGACCTCGACGTGATCATCATCCCGGAGCTCTGCTCGGGCTGCCTGAAGTGCATCGACCCGTGTCCCGTCGACTGCATCCACCCCGACCCGGACTGGGTGCCGTCGTCGGACGTGTGGTGGGCCGAGCCCGAGATCGACGATCCCTACGCCTAGGACCGGGTCGGGCGCCTCCGGCGCCCGACAACTCGTGCGGCCGCCCGAAACCGTTCCGGACCACTCGAGCAGGCCAGTAACCTGAGCGGGTGTCCGACACCGACCACGCCGCATCGACCGAGCGAGATCATCTGACGCCCGAGGAGGTGGCCAAGGTCGCCCAGCTGGCCCTGCTGGAGCTGAGCGACGACGAGCGGAGCCGCTTCGCGACCCAGCTCGACGCCGTGCTCGACCTCGCCGATCAGCTCGACGGGTTCGAGCTCGACGATGTCCCACCGACCGCCCACCCGTTCGGCCTGGTCAACGTGTTCCGGCGCGACCAGCCCGAGACCGACGCCGAGGCGGCCGAGTTCCGGCGCCTGGCCCTCGATGGCGGGCCCGAGGTCGAGGACGGCCGGTTCAAGGTCCCGCCGGCGCTCGGGGAGGCACCGTGACCGCCGTCGAGATCGCCGCCGCCGTCGCCGCCGGCGACCGGTCGGCGGCCGACGTGGTCGACGAGCACCTCACCAGGATCGCCGACGGCGACGCCGAGATCCACGCGTTCAACACGGTCGTGGCCGACCGGGCCAGGGAGCGGGCCGCCTCGATCGACCGGGCCGTCGCCGCCGGCGAGACGGTCGGGCCGTTGGCCGGCGTACCGGTCGCACTCAAGGACAACTTCTGCACCCGGGGGGTGCCGACCACCTGCTCGTCGAAGATCCTCGACGGTTGGGTGCCCCCGTACGACGCCACCGCCGTCGAGCGGTTGGAGGCGGCCGGGGCCGTCGTCGTCGGCAAGACCAACCTCGACGAGTTCGCCATGGGCTCGTCGACCGAGAACTCGGCCTTCGGACCGACCCGCAACCCGCTCGACACCTCCCGGGTCCCCGGTGGATCCTCGGGTGGCTCGGCCGCTGCGGTGGCCGCCGACTTCGCTGCGCTGAGCTTCGGTTCCGACACCGGTGGCTCGATCCGCCAGCCGGCCGCCCTGTGCGGCGTCGTCGGGCTGAAGCCGACCTATGGCGCCGTGAGCCGCTACGGCCTCGTCGCCTTCGCCTCGTCGCTCGACCAGATCGGTCCCTTCGCCCGGTCGGTCGGTGACACCGCACTGGCCTACGACGCCGTCGCCGGTCCCGACCAACGAGACTCGACGTCGCTGCCGGACGAGCATCGCCCCACCATCGACCGTCTCGGCGATGGGGTGGAGGGCCTGCGGGTCGGGGTGGTCAGCGAGCTGACCGCCCCCGAGTTGCGGGCTGACCGGGGCGGGGCCTTCGAGCCGGCCGTGATCGACCGGTGCCAGCGGGCGGCCGACGTGCTGGCCGACGCCGGGGCCAAGGTCGACGAGGTCTCGATCCCGACCGCGGTCGCCGGACTCGCCGCCTACTACATGATCGCCCCGGCCGAGGCGTCGTCGAACCTGGCCCGCTACGACGGGGTCCGGTACGGGGCCCGCCAACCCGGGGTCAACACGGCGGCCATGATGACCGCCTCCCGCACCGCCGGCTTCGGCGATGAGGTGAAGCGTCGGATCATGCTCGGCACCTACGCGCTGTCGGCCGGCTACTACGACGCCTTCTATGGCAAGGCCCAGCGGATCCGGACACTGATGATCCGGGAGTTCGACCGGGTCTACGAGCAGTACGACGTGCTGCTGTCACCGACCTCGCCCTGTGTGGCGTTCCCGTTCGGGGCGAAGGCCGATCCGCTGACCATGTACTACAACGACGTCTGCACCATCCCGAGCAACCTCACCGGTCACCCGGCGATCTCGGTCCCGTTCGGAACCGGCGAAGCCGGCCTCCCCGTCGGGGTCCAGGTGCTCGGCCCGAAGCTGTCCGAGGGTGAGCTGATCCGGGTCGCAGCCGTCCTGGAGGCCACGGCCGCGGCCGGTGGTGCCGACCCGGCCGGGGAGGAGCGGGCATGACGGCGACGGAGACCGCGACGACCGAGGCCATGACGGGCCACGAACTGTTGCCAGACGGTTGGGAGATGGTGATCGGGCTCGAGGTCCACGCCGAGCTGGCCACTGCGTCGAAGATGTTCTCACCGGCCCCGAACGCCTTCGGGGGCGAGCCGAACACCAACGTCCACCCGGTGTGCCTCGGCCTGCCCGGCACCCTCCCGGTGGTCAACGGCAAGGCGATCGAGCTCGGCATCCGGATCGGCCTCGCCCTCGACTGCACCGTCCAGCGTTGTGTGTTCGCCAGGAAGAACTACTTCTACCCGGACATGCCGAAGGACTACCAGATCAGCCAGTACGAGCTGGCCCTCAACGTCGACGGTCGCCTGGAGCTGGTCGACGGCTCGGTGATCGGGATCGAGCGGGCCCACCTGGAGGAGGACACCGGGAAGTCGACTCACATCGGCGACTCCGGCCGGATCCACGACGCCGGCTACTCCCTCGTCGACTACAACCGGGCCGGCGTGCCCCTGATCGAGATCGTCAGCCGCCCCGACCTCCGTGACCCCGAGCAGGCCAAGGCCTACGTCGAGGAGCTGCGGGCCATCCTGGTCGCCATCGGCGCCTCGGACGGGAAGATGGAGGAGGGGTCGCTCCGGGTCGACGCCAACGTGTCGGTCCGCCCGGCCGGCAGCAGCGACCTGCGGACCCGCTGTGAGATCAAGAACGTGAACTCGCTCCGGTCGCTCGGCCGGGCCATCACCTACGAGGCCCGTCGCCACGTCGACCTCTACCAGGCCGGCGACGCTCCACGACAGGAGACGCGGCACTGGGATGAGGAGGACGGTCGGACCCGGGCTGGCCGCTCCAAAGAGGAGGCCGAGGACTACCGGTACTTCGACGACCCCGACCTCGTCCCGGTCGACCCGTCGGCCGAGTGGATCGACGAGATCCGGGCCGCCCTGCCGGCCCTGCCCCGCCAGCGCCGCCGGGCCCTGGTCGACCGTGGCGCCCCGGTCGACGGCGCCGCGCTGGCCGTCGAGCGGGATCTCGACGGGTTGGCCCTGGCCGCCATCGAGGCCGGCGCCGACGCCGAGCGGACCGTCACCCACGTGGCTAACAACCTCGCCGTCGACGGGGCCCAATCGCTCGACGCCGGCCACTTCGCCGAGCTGGTGAAGTTGGAGACCGGTGGCAAGCTGACCGCGACCCAGGCGAAGCAGGTGCTGGCTGACATGGTCGAGACCGGGCGGGAACCGGCCACGATCGCAGCCGAGAAGGGCTTCGAGGCGATGGACACCGGCGAGCTCGAGTCGCTCCTCGACCAGATCATCGCCGACCACCCCGACGAGTGGGCCCGGTTCGTCGACGGCGACGACGGCGACCGCAAGAAGCTGCAGGGCGTCTTCGTCGGTCAGGTCATGAAGGCCACGCGCGGCCAGGCCGACGGCAAGGTCGTCAACCAGCTCCTGAACCAGCGGGCCTCGGCCGGCTGACGGGGCGGGGTGCCGGTGCTAGACACGGAGAGGTGTACAAGCTCACGTTCTGCCTCCGCCGTCGCCCCGATCTGACCCGCGAGGAGTTCCAGACCTACTGGCGCGAGACCCACGCCGCCCTGGTGGCCGATCGGGCAGGGCCGCTGCGGATCCGCCGGTACGTCCAGGTCCACACCGAGGACGTCCCCGGCCTGCATGCGGCCATGCAGCGACGCAACGGTGGCTCGCCCGAGCCCTTCGACGGGATCGCCGAGATCTGGGTCGACTCGATCGACGACCTGGCCGCAGACGAACCGGCGCTTCGGGTCGCCGGGGCGGAGCTGCTGACCGACGAGCGCAACTTCATCGATCTCCCCAACTCACCGATGTTCGTGACCAGGGAACACGTCATCGTCGACCGGTGAGCGGGCCGGAGCGTCCCGATCGAGCGGCGCCGTCTGCGCCCGCTCAGCCGACCGCGGTGGCGTCACTGCCGAGCACCACCCAGCGATCGCTGCGCCACCGCCACCACCGGGCGACGGCCCGCAGGCCCATGAAGGCGGTGAGCCACGCCCACAGGGCACCGAGTCCCGACCCGATCTCGATCAGGACCAGTGCGCCGACGGTGAACACCACGGCCGCAACCGCCATCGTCCGCCCGAGATAGGTCAGGTCGCCGGCACCGATGAGGATGCCGTCGAGGGCGAACACGTACCCGTTGACCGGCTGCGAGATCGCCACCCACACCAGGATGAAGGCCGTGGCCGACACCACCGCCTCGTCGGTGCTGAACAAGCCGGCCAGAGGCCGGCGGACGGCGACGACGGCCAACCCGAGCGCGATCGCAACGACCACGTCGAGCTCGACCATGCGCCTGGCTGCGGCCTTGGCTCGCTCGGCGTCGCCGGCGCCGAGCCATCGGCCCGTCAGGGCCTGGCCGGCGATGGCGACCGCATCGAGGGCCAGGGTCAGGGTGGCCCAGATCTGGAGCGCGATCTGGTGGGCCGCCAGCTCGGCGACGCCGATCCGGGCCGCCACCGCGGCGCCGAGGGTGAACGAGCCTCGGAGGGCGATCGCCCGCAGGATCAGCGCTCGACCCGCCAGCATCAACCGTCCGATTGCCCCCGGCTCGGGTCGAAGGCCGACCTCCTGGGTCCTGGCCCAACGCACGACGGTGATGACGAACACCGCGCCGGTGCCGACCTGGGCAACGACCGTCGACACCGCTGCGGCGCCGATCCCGTAGCCGAGTCCGGGGATCAGGAGCAGCTCGATGACCAGGTTGGCCACGGCGCCGACCACCGCCAGCTTGAGCGGGGTCCTGGTGTCCTGGCGTCCGGTGAAGGCACCGGCGCCGGCCAGCGCCAGCAGCAGGAACGGCAGCCCGACCAGGCGGATGGAGAAGTAGCGCTCGCCGGCCTCGAGCGCCGCACCCGACCCGCCGAGGGCCCGCATCAACGTCGTGCCGGTGAAGGCGCCGGCCAGCGAGAAGGCAAGCCCGACCGCCAGGGCAAGCCACAGGCCCTGGACCGACCATCGGGCCGCCTCGGCGTCTCGGCCCCCGCCGATCAGCCGGGACACCGTGGCCGTGGTTCCGTAGGTCAGGAACGTGGCGAGGGCGTGGACCGTCAACAGCACCGTCGTGGCCAGCGCCAGCCCGGCCAGCTCGTCGGTCCCCAGCCGCCCGACGATCGCCGTGTCGGCCAATACGTACAGCGGCTCGGCCACCAGCGTGCCGAGCGCCGGGATCGCCAACCGGGCGATGTCCCGGTCATAGGGCGAACGGATCGAGGGCACAGGGGAGTATGCCCGGCACCCCCGTCCCGTCGCTGTCGCTTTATCTCGGCCTTCCCCCCGGTCCCTATGCTGAGCAACGTGTTGACCGACGAGACGACGTGCTACCGGCACCCGCAGAACCAGGCGGCGGTCGGGTGTCAGCGTTGTGAGCGGCCGATCTGCCCCCAGTGCATGACCCAGGCCTCGATCGGACACCACTGCCCGGAGTGCCTGTCGCAGACCAACCAGCAGGTCTACACCGCACGAACCCTGCCCCGCTCCGACCGGTCTCCGTTGATCATCGGCCTCATCGTCGTCAACGCCATCGCCTTCCTGGCCCAGGTGGCGACGCAGGAGTCGGTCACCGTCGACGGGCTGCTGTTCGGACCGCTCGTCGCCGACGGGGAGTGGTGGCGGATCGTCACCTCGGCCTTCCTGCACGGGTCGTTGCTGCACATCGGCTTCAACATGTACGCACTGTGGATCCTCGGTCACCCGCTCGAGGAGGGCCTCGGCCGACTCCGCTTCGTGCTCGTCTACCTGGCCGGCCTGTTCGGCGGCTCGGCCGCGGTCCTGGCTTTCGACTTCACCGCACCGACGCTCGGCGCCTCCGGCGCGGTGCTCGGCCTCGGCGGTGCCCTCGCCGCCGCGCTGTGGTCACGGGGAATCAGCATCACCCAGACGTCGCTCGGGTTCGTGCTCGGCGTGAACCTGTTCCTGCCCCTGCTGGTCGGTCGGATCTCGTTCTGGGGTCACTTCGGCGGCATCGCCGCCGGATTCGCCGCCGGGTGGTTGGTGACGTGGCTCCCGGTCCGCTTCGGTCGCTCGGTCGGCGAGGCGGTGGCCGCAACCGCCGGGCTGTGT
>JBCCVL010000017.1:0-47724 GCA_039195375.1 Actinomycetota bacterium | reverse complement strand
TCGTGGGTCGTCTCGGCTTGGGCGGAGTTTCTGGAATGAGGGTTGGTTCCAGGGTGATGTTGCTGAGGTGTTGGTGTATGACCGTGAGTTGAGTGCTGCGGAGCAGGCTCAGGTCTCGGCGTATCTGGCCACCAAATACGGACTCCCATGATCCAGGGTGAGGGCGGCACCACTCCGCCGACGGGGGAACCGGCCGGCGCTCCGCCCCAACTCTGCATCGGGCTGCCGGTGTTCAACGGAGAGGACTTCCTTGAGGAGTCGATCGACTCCATCCTGGACCAGTCGTTCGACGACTTCGAGCTGATCATCTCCGACAACGCCTCGACCGATCGCACGCCCGAGATCGTTCGCGACTACGCAACACGAGACCACCGGATCCGGTACCACCGCCACGAGCAGAACCTCGGGGCCTCCGCCAACTACGACTCCGTGTGGCGGCGATGTCGCAGCCCGTATTTCAAGTGGGCGGCAGCCGACGACCTCTACGCCCCCTGGTTCCTGGAGCGCTGCCTCTCCGTGCTCGAGGCCGAGCCCGTCGTCGGGCTCGCCTACCCGACCGCAGCGTTCATCGGCGCCGATTCGAAGGTGACCTACGCATTTGATGATGTCGTCGACATGCCCGATCACTGGGCCGAAGACCGGGTCAGGCGGACGATCCAGTTCATCGACGCCCTGCTCGAAGACGGCAGCACCGCCAACGTCATGGTCTTCGGGGTCATCCGCTCGGACGTGCTCCGGCGCATCAACCCGATCGGCAACTACTTCGGCGCCGATCAGACGTTCATGGCCGAGCTGGTCGAGGCCGCTCCCGTGGTCGAGGTGCCCGGGACCGGATTGTTCCTCCGTCGCCACGACGGCTCCTCGTCGACCTACGAGCATGCCCCTGCCGCCCGCGCTCAGCAGGACTTCTACGACCCATCGGTTCGAGGGGCGATCCGTCTCCGGTGGAACCTCCGTCGCCGGTACCTCGAGCTGCTGAAGGTGATGGCCACGGCCCAGGTCGGCCTGCTCGGCCGGATGAGGCTGATCGTGGCCCTCGTCGCCGCCGTGCTGCGACGGATCGCCTGGCGGGTCGACTACGAGCGCAGCCGCCGGCGTGGGGCCATCGAGACGGCACCCGGGTGGCCGGGCGGTCCGGTGCACTGGTCGGAGGCGGCGAAGAACTGACGCCCGTCACGTACGCCTAGCGGTCGGAGCGGACCACGAACCGGTCGATCGTCGAGCCGGTGTCGGTGCCCCACTCCCAGTTGGCGACCATACCGACCTCTTCGATCTCGATCCGGTCGATGTCGGGGTGGACGTCGGCAACGGAGCGGTACAAGACGAGCTCGTCGTCGATGTGGGCGGCCAGGACCGACCCGTCGAACCCGACGCGCAGGCGATGGGGGACGCCCCAGTCGATCCGCTCACCGACGTTGCTCCAGACGGCCCGGAACACGTCCTCGACCGGCCCGAGCCGGCAGAACAGCGACAGCGACGCACCGGGGTAGGTGTCGTCCAGCCAGTTGCTGACCATCACGTGGTGGTCGGCATCCTGCCAGAAGACGACGCCGGCCCGCCCTCGCTGCCCGTGGCCTCGACCGGAGCCAGGCGGTGTCACGACCATGTCGATCTCGGCGACGGGCGGCCCGCCACCCGGTGCCGTCGACCGCGTCAACGGGAGCAGGTAGATCGTGCGGTTGGGGCCGGGGGCGTCGGGTGATGCGTCGACGGCAGCGCCAGGTCGCCAACCGACGGTGGCGAACACGCCGGTTCCGGTCGCTCGACGCCACGTGACGCCGGGAGCGGGGGAGCGGCCGACCAGATCGCCTGGCGGGTGGCTGAAGTCGTCGTCGAGGACCACGGTCGTCGCGGTCGGCAGCGGGAGCTCCGGCACCTCGACCGGACCGGGTCGATCGATCGAGCGGAGATGGGCCTCGAACCGTCGGAGACGAGCGCCGGAGCCGGCGACGGCCAGGCCGACCAGTCCGGCGCCGTTCGTCGACTCGGGGAGGCGCAACGCGGTCACCAGAGGTCGATCGTCGAGATGGGCGGTGAGCACCTCGCCGTCGTCGGACACCTGGAGCAGGGACTCGGCACCGGGTTCGGCGCCGATGCCGTCGTCCTCGGCGAGCACCTCGACGGAGGAGTCGGACGAGACCCGCACCAACCGGGCGCCGGCGGCGCCGACCTCGAACACGAGCCGGGATCCGGTTCCATCGGCCCGGACGACGAGGCCGATCCGGTCGGCCGGTTCCGAGACGGTCCCCCAAGCCGCCACCAGCCCACACGAGCCCTCCATCGGCACGAGGGCAAGCCCGGACCCGGCGGGGGCGGGCTCGACCATCCGGAGCCCCGTCGGCGAGCGGTGCAGCGTCGCCGACCCCTCCGACCGCCACGGGGCGTCGCCGACCTCGTCACTCGTCGCCTCGATCGGGCCGTCGCCGAGGAGCTCGTCGGCCCGGTGTGCCGTGGTCCACCAGTTCGACCAGGCCGGCACGTCGTCGACGTCGGCGTGACGGATCCGGGTGTCGGCGCTGAA
Source organism: Actinomycetota bacterium (assembly GCA_039195375.1). Lineage (GTDB taxonomy): Bacteria > Actinomycetota > Acidimicrobiia > Acidimicrobiales > SZUA-35 > JAHELU01. The sequence continues at coordinate 45,203 of JBCCVL010000017.1, read as the reverse complement.
CCCGACCTGGCCGAGCACGCTCTGGTGCACCCCGGGGTGACGCCGACCCGGGCCGTCCGGCGGGACGGTGCGATCGACGGCCAGGGGTCGGAGCGCCGGTGATTCGCCGAACCCCGGCACGGACGGCAGCGACGAGGCAAGATACGTCGAACCGAACTCGCCGACGACGATCACGAACGAGGTCGGGACGTTCAGGACCACCGGCACGACGTCGATGCCACCTCCCCGCACCGAGGCGACCAGCCGGCCGGTCTCGGCCTCGTTGGTCCTCATGACCAGGCAGTGACCCTGGGCCAGCGGGTCGGTCGGGGCCGGGCGATCGAACCAGCCGACGGCGAGGTTGTCGCCGATGACGGACGGATCCGAGCGGGCCCGCCACCACCGGCTCAACCACAGCTTCCACAGCCACCAGCTCTCGGCCCTCCGGGGCGAGCGGGCGAGGTCGACCAGCCGCCTGACCGGATTGCGATCCCGGGGTCCGAGCAGCCAGTCCTTGAACCGGCGGCGGAGCCCGCCGTCGATGCCGCCCGAGTGGGAGCCGTTGTGTCCGCTGAGGATCGTGACGTCGAACACGAGCCCCGACCGGGCCGCCGTCGGCCCGTAGGAGATCCCCTGTCGGCCCCAGCCGGCGACCCTGATTGGGGCGAATCGGAGTGCGGCCCGGTCGATCGACACCCGCCCCTCGACGTCGATCACGTGCCGGGGAGCTCCGCCGGTGCTCGTGGAGCCGACGACGGCTCCCGGCGGGCGATCGTCTTCGAAGCGATCCCGGACCAGGGGCGGTGCGGCGGGCATCGCCGGGCTCGACCCATCTGTCGTCGAGGGCGGTCGAGGTCGTTGTCCCGGTCCGCTCATCGCCGCCACCTCATCCGGCCCGCGCTGGCCGGGTGACGCGGAAGAACTCACATGGCCCGAGGAGTCGATCGAGGAAGTGGCCGAACGACACGTCGGCGAGCACCGGCCAGTCGGGCCCGCCGAGACGGTCGACCTGGGAGGTGTAGGCCTCGAGCGCAGCCCGCTTCTGCGGCAGGGTGCCGGCGATGTCGACCACACGGTCGAGCGTTGCCGGGAACCGGAGCCCGAACCGGTTGGCGACGGTCCGCCGCCAGGCATCGCCGTGCAGCTCGCCGGCCCGCCAGCTCGACCGGCGGGTCGGCGAGGCGAGCCCCACCCAGGGCCACTGCTGCCAGTGCCAGACCGGGTACTCCAGCACCTCGATGTCGGGCCCGAGCGATGCTGCGGCCTCGATCCCCGCCGTGGTGGCCGCCAGGTGGTCGGCGTGACCGTCGCCGGCGTGGGGCACGAACACCTGCGTCGGCCGCACCTCGGCCAGCGTGCGCCGCACCAGGTCGGTCACCTCCGGCAGGTGGTCGCTCAACCCACCGTCGACGATGTCGCCGCTGAAGACGGCATACTCGTCGACGCCGAGGGCCCGAACGGCGGCGGCCGCCTCCAACCGGCGGGTCTCGGCCAGCTCGGCCGGTTCGATCCCGCCGTGTGACGCCGTCCCGTCGGTGAGGAACAGCACGGCCACGTCGGTCCCGGCGGCCGCCTTCCTGGCGATGGTGCCACCGCAGCCGAGCGTCTCGTCGTCGTGGTGCGGGGCCACGACGAGCGCCGGCCGCCGGAGCTCCTCGTCTGACAGTGGCCGGGACCGACCGTCCAGCTCGGCCTCCAACCGCCGCTGAGCCCGGCCCCGGAGATCGATCGACGGTCTCATCGTCGGCCGACACCGTCGTAGGCCTCGGCCAGTGATTCGGCGATCCGGACCCAGCCGAAGTGCTCGACCGCCCGTGACCGGCAGGCGTCGACGGTGGCCGGGCGATCGTCCCGGCGATCGAGCAGCTCGAGCAGTCCGGCGGCCAGCTGATCGACGTCTCCTCGATCATGGAGGAGCCCGACCGTCCCGTCGTCGCCGACGATGTCGACCATGCCCCCGACCCGACTCGCCACCACCGGCGTGCCGCAGGCGAGCGCTTCGATCAGACTCATGCCAAACGCTTCGCTGTAGGAGGGGTTGGCGACCACGTCGGCCAGACGGTAGAGCTCGACCAGCTCGTCCTGGGGGATCGCGCCGAGGAACCGCACCCGATCGGTGATGTCGGGCGCCAGGCGCGCCCGGAGCTGGTCGAGGTAGGCCGGTCCCTCGTAGAAGCGGGCCAGCTCGACGACCTCGGCCTCGTCGCTGATGTCGACGATGAACTCTCGTGGAAGCGCGCCGGCCGGGCCGGCGAGGTCGAGCGCGACGTCCGGACGCTCGGCCAGCACCTTCGGAAGCGCATCGAGCAGATCGTGGATGCCCTTCTCCGGAGACAGCCGGCCGACGAACAACACCCGCGCGTTGCCGCCGACGGTGACCGCCGGTTCGCCCGGGGTGAACCGATCGATGTCGACACCGTTGTGGACCGTGGTGCAGCGATCGGCGTGGCGGGGGAAGCGCTCCCGGACCCGGTCGGTGATGAAGTCGCTGCAGCCGATCACCAGGTCGGTGTCGGCCAGCCGGCGCTCGATCACGTCGCGGTCGAGTTGTGTCAGCCACTCGCAGGCCATGTGGAGCACGATCGTCGCCTGCGGGCAGAGCCGACGCACGGTCGGGACGAACTGGCTGAAGTTGTGGATGTGGACGATGTCGGCACCGAACCGCCTGGCCGCGAGCCCGGCCTGGACCGCGTAGTCGAGGTACGTCGCCCGCGAGGCGTACGACGGCAGGCGGTCGCCGCCCGTGCCGGCCAGCACCCGATCGAGGACCCGTGCGGTCATGCGGTTCGGCACCAGCGGCCGGACGAACTCGTAGCGGACCCCGTCGCCGCCACCCCAGGCTCGTTGCACCGACGATCGCTTGCCGATGACGAGCACGTCATGGCGCCGAGCGAGGTGAGCGGCGACCTTGTAGGTCCAGATTCCGATCGAGTTCTGGTGCGGCGGGAGCAGCACGTCCATCGGCTGGTTGATCACCGCAACCCGCTTGCGGGTCGACGCCGTTGCACCCATCGGAACTCAGCCGTCGAACCAGGAGCGGTTGATCAGCAGGCCCTGACCGGGGAACAGCGGGAGCGACAACCAGTCGGGGTTGGCGTCGACGAACTCGCTGATCGCCACGTCGACGCCCTTGGCCCCCCGACGGACGTCGTCGAGGACGATCATCGAGCGAGCGCACATCAGCGGGCGGATGAACTCGAGGGTGTCGCGGGTGGCCTCGTAGACGTCGACGTCGAGGTGGGCGAACGACAACGGGCCGAGCTCGTGGCCATCGGCCGACGCCGGGAAGAACCCGGCGAGGATCAGGACGTCCCGGCCCCGATCGGCGAACAGCCGCTCGACGGCGGCGGCTGAGGTGTCAACGAACATGCCCTGGTCGAACAGCTCGTCGAGCTCGTCGTCGAGTCGTTCGAAGCCGGCGAACGAGTCACACACGATCATCCGACGCTCGGGGGCGCTGTTGGACAGGTGCAGCGCACCGCCACCCCGGAACGATCCCACCTCGATGACCGATCCCGTCGGGTCGCACAGGCGACACAGCGACCAGAGGTTGGCCAGCCGCGGGGTGTCGAGCAGCGTGAGACCGCTGACCTCCCTGCAGGACGCGGTGAACTCGGCGTCGGCCAGGATCTCGACGTTGTCGGGGTGGATCGGTTGGAGGACGGGGAACGACGAGTCGAACGGGCCGACGGTGAGCCCGACACGGCGGTGGATCGCATCGTCACCCCGGACCACGATCGGCTTGACCCGCCGCCTGACCCGGCGGGCCACCTTTCCGAAGGTCCGAGGCACCACGGCCGATCTCGCTGGTGATCTGCTCACGACTCGCTGTCTCCCACCTCGTCCAGCCCGAGCGGCGTGTCCGCTCCGACCACGCCCGCCTTCGCCCTACATGGAACGACCTGAGTGTACCGTGGCCGCCTCGACCGCCCGAATGGCCGAACGTGCCCAGATGCGTCGGTCGAGAGCCGGGCGAGTCCACCTCTGGTGCCGCTCGACCCGGCCTATAGGCTTGACCGGCGCGAGCGGGCGACCCGCCCCTGGCGCAGGACGTTCACCCCAAATGGCACACCTCTCGGCTCCGTTCAGATCTCTCGCTTCGTTGCTCCCGGCCGGACGGCTCTGCCGGACGCGGGTCCGGCTGCTCCGGGCGTCCGGCTTCGACGTGCACCCCTCCACGACCCTGCTGGAGATCCCGTCGTTCGTCGGGCCGGGCCGGATCGAGCGTCGTCTCCACGTCGGCACGAACGGCTTCGTCAACCTCGGGTGTGTGTTCGATCTCGGTGCCGAGATCGACGTCGGCGACGGCGTGTACTTCGCCCACCGGGTCATGGTCATCACGACCACCCACGAGGTCGGCCCCCGGCGTCGACGGGCGGGGCCCCGGCGGGTCGCACCCGTCACGATCGGCAACGGTGTGTGGATCGGTGCCGGGTCGATGGTGCTGCCCGGGGTCCGCATCGGGGACGGTGCGGTGATCGCCGCAGGGTCGGTGGTCACCTCGGACGTCGATGAGGACGTGCTGGTCGCCGGTGTCCCGGCCAAGCCGATCCGGACGCTCGATCCGGACGGGGAGGTCAAACGGATCGAGGCCTGAGCTCGGCGGCGGGTCAGCTGTGGGACAAAAGCCGTCGCTGCAGGAACTTCGGCATCGACAGCTTGGTGTCGTTCAACACGACGCCGACGAGCCTGGTATGACGGAGATCGCCGATGGCGCTCTCGACCTGGTCGACCCGGGTCACCCGATGACGCACGACGAGCAGCGTCGCGTCGGCCTCGGCCGCGAAGTTCAGGCTGATGGCCGAGGTGCTGATCGCCGGCAGGTCGATGATCGTGTGATCGAACCGCTGGCGTAGCCGGTCGAGGAGCTCCGCCATGGCGTCGGTCTGGGGGAGGGCGCCCGTACCGCCGAAGGGGGCGGGGCCGGCCGGGAGGATCGACAACGAGGGATCGCTGGTGGACACCAGGGCGTCGTCGAGCGTCGTCGACCCGGCGAGCACGCCGGCCAGCCCGCCGCTGACGTCGGCGACCGGGAGGTTCTCGCCCCACCAGTTCGACTCGACCAGGCAGGTGGTGCCGCGGAGTGCGAGCATCGCGGCGAGGGCCCGAGCGGTGAACGACACGCCTTCGCCGCTCAGCTGGGAGGTGAGGCCGAGGGTCCTGGCCGCCGCCGTGTCATGCAGCTCGAGCCGGGTCCACAGGTACTGGACCTCCTGGGCGATCGCCGGCGGGATGCGGGCCAGGACCGTCCCGTCGGCCGCCCGGATGAGGGTCTCGGGAGTCGCGCTCTTCGTGCGTCTGAACTCAAGCATCGCCGGGTCGTCCGTTCGGCTTGGAGGGGATCTCCTGGGTCTTCGAACCGATCGAGCTGGCGGCGATCTCCTCGCTCTCGCCCGCCTCGTCGGTCTTGTCGGCCGGCTTGGTGTCCGAGCGGACCTTGACCATCCACCCGTCGCTGTGGCTCTCGGTCGAGGCGGTTCGCTCGGTGGAGCCGTTGGCGCCCGGCGGCTTCGGCGCCGCCTTGCGGGTCCCACCCTCGGCCGGGGCCGCCGGGGCCCGGCGCCGTCGTCCGGTGTTCGGCCGGGTGTCGGGGTCCGGGCGTGGGCGAGGTGGGCGACTCGAGGCCGGCGCTGGCGCCGCCGCTCGGGCCTTGGCCGACGCCTCGCCGTCGGCCCTGGTCGTCTTTGATGTGGTGCCGGTTGTCTTTGGCGTTGCGTCGGTCGTCTTGGATGTGGTGCCGGTCGTCTTTGGCGTTGTGCCGGTTGTCTTGGATGTGGTGCCGGTTGTCTCTGATGTGGTGCCGGTCGTCTTCGGCGTTGTGCCGGTCGTCTTTGCTGTCGTGCCGGTTGTCTTTGGCGTTGCGTCGGTCGTCTTGGATGTGGTGCCGGTTGTCTTTGATGTCGTGCCGGTTGTCTTGGATGTGGCACCGGTCGTCTTTGATGTCGTGCCGGTTGTCTTGGATGTGGCACCGGTCGTCTTCGACGTTGTGTCACGTGCCTTGGAGCCGGATGCGCTCGTGGCCGGCGTGGCGTCGGTCGGGGAGGCGCCGGTCGACGAGAAGTCGGGCAGCACGTCGGCCAGATCGGCAAGGGGATCGTCCGAGGCAGCGTCCGCCGTCGTCGACTCCGCCACTGCCGGGCTCCGGTCCGGGTCTGGAGCCGGATCTGCGGCAACGGGCTGCGGTGCGACCGGAGCAGCGGCTGCGGTCGACCGGCGCACATCGACCTTGACGAGCCTCCGGGAGACCTTCGGCACCACGGCCAGGGTCGGCGGCTCATTCGGCAGGTCGCCGGTGAACAGCACGGTCCGGCTGCCCAGCGCGAGCAGCGTCGGAATGGCCAACGCCAACCCGACGCCGACAACGGCGTACAGCGCAAACGTCGTGATCTGGTCGCGCACGCTGCTGTCGGGGTTGGTCGGGATGAACGGGGGATCGAAGATCGAGTAGCCCTGGCGGACGTCGGTGTCGGTCTGCAGCTTGGCCAGCTTTGACGCCTCGACGTCGTCGAGCGCCGCCCGGTAGCGGGCCTCGGCCAGCAGTTCCGCCTCCTGCAGGCGCTCGATCTCGACCTGTCGCCTCGGTGGCAGGTCCTCGATGTCGACCACGCCGAGCAGCGCTGCGTCGACCTCCTCCCTGGCGTCGACCAGCTGCTCCCGGTAGACCTCGGTCAGGTCGTCGAAGAAGTCCTCCGACGCGCTGCTCTCGGCGATGTCGACGTTGATCTTGAACTGGACGAACTCGTCGATCGTGGCCGAGGCCAGCCGGAACGACAGGTCGGGGTCGGGGGTGGAGGCCGACACGCGGACGAGGTTCTCACTCGACGTTCCAGCGGTCAGCGCATCGCGGAGCTCGATGATCTGGTCGGCCTGGACCATGGGGTCCTGCGCCAGCTCGACCCCGGCCCGCTCGATCACCGAGTCGATGAACACCTCGGTCTGCAGGAGCCCCGCCAGCTCCTGGCTCGTGAACTGCGCCGGCGAGTAGTAGCTGAAGAAGTTGCCGTCCTGGACGCCGGACTGGGCGGTGACCAGGCTCTGGTTGTCGACGAACATCGTGCCGCTCGACGTGTACGACCGGTCGACGCTCGTTGCGTTGGCCAGCCCGAGAGCCAGGGCGGCGGCGACCAGTGCCAGGTAGATCGGCCAACGGCGGAAGAAGCCCTCGACGGCGCGGGCGAGCATTCTCAGGCTCACCGGTTCACCACCAGCACAGAGGTATCGAGGCGCATTCGCTTCCCGCAGCTCGTCGACGGTCCATCAGGGGCACGCCGAGTGGCGGACGCCCACGGTCGACAAGCATACCGCACCAGGTCGGCCGGGTGAGTCGGGCCCACTGGGCGCGTGCGGTTCGTTGTGTGCATTCAGAGCCGATCGAGGGGGAAGGCGGGCGCAGGGTCGTAGCTGGTCAGGTCGAAGGTCGATGCGATCTTGTTCCAATGGGCGATGCCCTGGTCGAGGCACTGCCTGACGAGGTCGCTGGCGTCGGACCCGTCCGGGGTCATCGCCCCGAAGCCCTCGTCGTAGAGGTGGCCGGCCCACCTGCGGGTGTCGAGCCGCAGCTCGGACCAGGCATGGTCGAGGCGATCCGCATCGAGCATGGTCCGCACCGAGCCCGGGTCGCGGCAGGCGTCGACCTCGACCGCCCAGGCCAGGTGATCGACGAGCCAGTCCCGGAGCATGTCGTGCAGTTGCCGTCGCTGGTCGGGGTCGTCCGGCGGGCCGGCCGGGGGCACCACCGCATCGAAACGCCGGCACAACCCGTTGACCGCGGCGTAGGTGTCGATCGCACCGACCGCGGCGTGCCCGGTGACGCGATCGAGTCGGATGCCGACCCGATCGACGGCGGTGCTGAGAGTCCGCCTCGCCACCCGGACATAGCGACTGTTCTGGCGGTCGGTCTGCCGGTTCTGGCTTGGGAAGGCAAAGGCCGGCTCCGGCAACCCCAGGAACGGGCAGAGCTTGTCCCAACCGTCGCCGGCGGTGATGTCCATCACCACCAGATCGTCGGGACGGTCGGCGAAATACGCCTCGACGTCGCGGTTGTGCCGCTCGTAGTAGGCGAGCAGCACGTCCTCATGGCCCTTGGCGTGGGGGACGCCGTAGATGTACTCGTGGGTGGCGATGGGCTTGCGACCGAAATGGGTCACGACGCTGCGGATCCACCGGTCGGGATCCCGAACGGTGAGCACGAACTTGCTCCCGGGAAATCGTTCGTCGAGCGAGCGGTAGAACACCGACCACGGCACGTCCTGCAGCGCGTCGTACCGGTCGACCTCGTTGACCACGTGGGACTGGAGATCGGCCTCGGTGTCGAACGCACCGGTATCGAACGTGCCGCCGACGTGGTAACCGAGTGTGTAGAGCGCATTGGCCAACGACGTCGTCGACGTCTTGTGCATGCCGATGCCGAAGACCTTCGGGAGCGGTGCTCCCGGGTCGAACCAGGCTGGCGTCGTCATCTCATCGATACTCGCCTGTTGTCCCCGTATGGACAACAGGCGAGATGGCCTACCTCGTGTAGACCTCGAGGTTGTCCCAGTGCCACGTGAACGTGGTGACCGGGAGGGCCTTGGAGGGGGCCTTGAGTGGCGTGTAGTTGTGGTCCTTGAAGACCACCTTCACGGGCCCGCTCGGGATGCTGCCCGGCACGGTGAACTCGTCGAACGAACCGTCGGCCATCTGGAGGCCCCAGGTCAGGGTGCCGTCGCCGTTGTCACGGAAGAAGTTCGTCCGCCGGATCTGGATCGAGGTGATCGCCGGGTCGTTCACCGCATAGTTGACGCCGTACTTGCGGCCGATCTCCATCGGGCAGCCACCGCAGCGATAGCCGTTCGGGCCGGTCGTCTCGATGTAGCCGTTCGGCTGTGACGGCGTGCCGATTCCCCGGACGTGCTGGCCCATCCAGCGGGTGCCGACCGAACCGAGATCGGTGTGGCTCGGCAACTGGCACGGCAGGCTCGGCGGGCACGGCAGGTCGAGGATGTCGTACTTGGCAACCGGGACGATGGCGATCTCGGTCCACTGGCGGGTTCCGAGGTCGGTCTGGTTGACGTCCCAACGGACCTCGCGCACGTTGCGGAAGGTCTCCTTCGGCGCGAAGCCGCCGACCGAATACCCCGACGTGTTGCCGATCGTGGTCATGATGTGGGCCTTGGCCAGGTCGCCTCCCGGCACGCACCGGTAGATCCACTCGTCGTTGAACCCGCTGCTCCGCTGGCCCCGGTTGACCGAGCGCTTCTCCTGCGGAGGTCCGCACAGGTCGTTCGGTCCGGTGATCTGGTGGTCGCCCGGCCAGACGTCCTGACTCCCGAGCACGTCGTCGCGATGGAAGACGTCGAAGTCGAACCGACCCTGCCAGTTGCCGGCGGTGAAGTCCTCCCGGAAGGCGAGGTCGCCGACCCGGTTGCCCGACGTGGTCGGTGGCGAGGTGGTCGGAGGTCGGACCGTCGTGGTGGTCTGGCGCTGGGTCGTCGGCGGCCGCGTCGTCGTCTGGCGCTGGGTGGTGGTCGTCCGGCGCTGGGTCGTTGGCGGCTGCGTCGTGGTCTGGCGCTGGGTGGTCGACCGCCTCGTCGTGGTGGTCTGGCGCTGGGTCGTCGTCGCCCTGGTGGTGGTCGAGGCCCGCGTCGTCGTGGTCGTCTGCGGCCGGATGGTCGGGCGGATCGTCACCGTCGAGTCGGGCGACTTCGTCGACCGGAAGGGCGAGCTGGTGGTCGTCTGGCGGTCGTCCGACGAGTTGCCGCCGCTCGGCGGATTGGCCGCGCCGCTGTTCGAGCCCGAACCGGACGCACCCGAGCCGGAGCCGGAGGCCTGGTTGGCCGCCGCCTCGTCTGGGTCGACGGTCACTTCGATGACCGGAGCGCCCGAGCCGGACGATGCCGGCGGGGTGGACGCCGCGTCGTCCTGCGATGCGGGGGCCGCAGCCGGGGCGCCTGCGGCGGGGGCGGCGTTCGACTGGTCGTCCGTGGCGGCGGCCTGACCGGCGACGGGCGCCGCCGCGCCGTCGGTTGCCGTGGCCGAGCCATCGGTCTGCGCGTCGCCGCCGACGGCGACCGCGAGCGGCTCACCGTCGGCGCCGGTCGCCGCGATCTGGGGCGCGGCGGCATCGGATGACGCGGCGACGGGTGCTTCCGCCACCTGGCCGTCACCGACCTGCCCGGCGATGGCGTCCTCATCGGAGCCGACGCCCTCACCACCGCCCGCGCACGCCGCAGCCAACACACCCGCGACGGCGAGCAGAGCCGCCTTACGTGTCGCACCCACCATGTGAACCTCGATGTCGTAAGATTCCCGCGCTGGTGGGCAGCGTAGCATGATCGTCACAATCTCCAACGACGAGAGCAAGTTGGCCATCGGCGGTCCATCGGTCCCTGCCCGACGGTCTGGAGCGGCGCCCGTCACGACGGTGCCGACCGGCAGGGCAATGGTGCTCAGCGCCTCCCGGCGGCGGCCGAGGCGCCACCACCCCACCTGTATAGTTCGACATCAATACAGGCGCTGCGGTTGAGGGAACCGTGTCATCGTTCCGGTGGTCACGTCGGATCCTTCGACCTCACCAGACGATGCCAAGGAGTTCGACGATGAGCACTCGAGGGGCGTCCGATCGGGCGCCCGCGGTCTCGGCCATCATCTGCACCCGAAACCGGCCGGACAAGATCGGCACCGCCGTCCGCACCGTGCTGGCCAACGAGCACGACGACTTCACCCTGACCGTCATCGACCAGAGCACCGACGACGAGACCCGCTCGATCGTCGAGGCCATCGCCGAGTCCGATCCGCGGCTCCGCTACGTGCCGATGGACGAGGTCGGTCTCTCCCGGGCCTACAACCGCGGGATCGCCGAGTCGGCCGGTCCGATCCTGGCGTTCACCGATGACGACTGCGTCGTGCCGACCGACTGGATCACCTCGATCGAGGCGGCGTTCCGGTCTGAGCCGGACGGCGAGTTGCTCTATGGCCAGGTCATCGCCCTCGAGTCCGAGGCCGAGAAGGGCCTCACCCCGCAGCTGCTGTTCGACGGTCCCGGGCGCCTCGCCAAGGGTGAGGGTTTCCGGGTCACCGGGATGGGTGCCAACTTCGCAGCCCGCCGCCGGCTGTTCGAGTCGATCGGCGGGTTCGACGAGGTGCTCGGCGGCGGCGGGCCGCTGAAGTCGTCGCAGGACTACGACCTGGCCTACCGGGCCTACTGCGCCGGCAAGGTCATCCTGACCCGCCACGATGTCCTCATCCGCCACGATGGTCGTCGCGAGCACGACGACTGGCCGACGCTGATGACCAACTACGGGTTCGGCGACGGCGCCTTCTACACCAAGCACGTCCGCTGTCGCGATCCCTACGCCCTGCGGCTCTTCGCCACCCAGGCGGCCCGCAACGCCGGTCGTCAGCTCTTCCGGGTCGTCCGTCGGCGGCCCATGAGCCTCGCCTACCTGCGAGGGATGGCCACCGGCGCCCGGTCGTCGTTCGCCTATCCGGTCGACCGGGAGAGCCGCATGTACGCCGATGGCATCACCGGAGAGCTCGTCGAGGAGAAGGTGGCCTGATGACCGAGCACATCACCATCCTCGGCGCCGGACCGACCGGCCTCGGCGTCGCCCCCCGCCGGGCCGCGCTCGGCCACGACGACTGGGAGATCAGCGAGCGGAGCGACCACGTCGGCGGCCTGGCGTCGAGCTACCGGGATGCCGAGGGCTTCATCTGGGACCACGGCGGACACGTGATGTTCAGCCACTACGACTATTTCGACGACCTCGTCGAGAAGATGCTGCGGGGCGACTACGACCAGCACATGCGCGAGGCCTGGGTGTGGATGTTCGGTCGCTTCGTCCCGTACCCCTTGCAGAACAACATCCACCGGTTGCCGACCGACGTCTACGTCGAGTCGTTGATGGGCATCATCGAGGCCCAGCGAACCGAGCTCGAGCCGGCGAACTTCGAGGACTGGATCCTCAACGTCTTCGGCCACGGCATCGCCAAGCACTTCATGTTCCCCTACAACTTCAAGGTCTGGGCCCACCCGATCGAGATGATGTCGACGTCGTGGCAGGGCGATCGGGTCCCGCAGGTCGACGTCGAGCGGATCGTCCGCAACCAGATCGCCGACCGCAACGACGTGTCGTGGGGTCCGAACAACAAGTTCAAGTTCCCGTTGCTCGGGACCGGGATGCTCTACGAGCGGATCGCCGAGGCGCTGCCGAAGCCGGTCAAGCTCGAGCGGAGCGCCGTCGAGATCGACCTGACGGCCAAGCGGGTCCGCTATGCCGACGGCACCGACGAGCACTACGACAAGCTCGTCACCACCATCCCACTCAAGGAGTTGGCGAAGATCATCGTCGACTGCCCGGCCGAGATCGTCGACGCCGTCGGACGGCTCCGCCACACCGAGGGCTACTTCGTCGGCATCGGCGTCGCCGAGCCTTGCCCGAGCACGAAGTGCTGGATGTACTTCCCCGAGGACGACTCGCCCTTCTACCGCGTGACCTATCTGTCGAACTACTCACCGGAGATGACGCCGGGCCCCGGCCACTTCTCGTTGTTGGCCGAGGTGTCGTCGTCTGAGTACAAGCGGGAGAACCCCGACGACATCGTTGACCGGGTCATCGAGGGGCTCGTGTCGTCCGAGCTCCTGACCAGGGAGCAGGCCGACCACAAGATCATCAGCCGCGAGTTGATGCACGTGCCGTACTCGTACCCCGTGCCGACGCTGGAGCGAGACGGTGCGCTGGAGACGATCCAGCCGTGGTTGATGGGCAACGACGTGTACTCCCGCGGGCGGTTCGGTGCCTGGCGCTACGAGATCGGCAACACCGATCACTCGGTGATGATGGGCGTCGAGCTGGCCAATCACCTGGTGCTCGGCGAGGCCGAGACGACGTGGTCCCTGCTCCCCGGCGAGGAGGCCAGGACCAAGATCGGCTGAGGTCGATCGGCCCGCCGGCCGCCCGACCCGCCGCCGTTCAGAGGATGGTCGCCGGCGGCTGGCGGGGTCGATGGCCGACGAACTCGTTCGGCGCATCGTCGCCGAGGGCATCGCTGAAGCTGCGGTAGTACGCCAGGTTGTAGATCGCGCTGAGGCCGTAGTCGCTGAGTCGATCGAGGCCGACGAGGCTCAAGCCGCTGGCAAGCGGAGCGGCCAACCGCTCGCCGACCCACTGCAGCGGCCGGAACCGCAGGCCCGCCGTGGTGTAGAGCCGGACGAGGGCGTTCCTCGACCGGTACTCGGCGGTCACGGTCGGGACGAGCCATGACTCGCCCTGGCGCCACATGGTCACGTCGTTGGCGCCGTAGGCCTTGGCGTTCGACAGCCACGACCGGTACGTCCGCTCGGCGTAGTGGAGGGCGCCGGCGTCGAAGTCGACGACGAAGCGCATGCCCTCGCGGGCCAGGCGGTAGGCCAGCTCGACGTCTTCGCCGCGGCGGAATGTGGCGCTGAACCCGCCGGCCTCGACCAGGCGGGCCCGAACCAGCGAGGCGTTGCCCGTGTAGAACTGGCGAGCCGTTGCGTCCCAGTCCCCTCGGCGCATGTGCTCGTACTGGCGGTCGAGCATGCGCTGCTCCCACCGCACCCACGGCGATCCCTGCCAACCGGCCGGGCCGAGTAGCGGGCCGACGACGACCGTGTCCGCATCGAGTCCGGCGTGGGCCCGGAGGTGAGCGGCGACGCAGCCCGGCTTCGGCACGACGTCGTCGTCGATGAACAAGACGAGGTCGGCGGACGCCTCCTGGATGCCTCGGTTCCTGGCCACCGCTGGGCCCTGGTTGTCCTGCTCGACGAAGACGACGTCGACCGGGGCGTCGCCCGCCCGCAGCCTGGCGTTGGTCTCGTCGGTCGAGCCGTCCGACACGACGATGATCTCGACCTCGTCTGCGTCGACCGTCTGGTCGGCCAGCCCCTCGAGGGTGGCCAGTAGCTGCGACCAACGGTTGTAGGTCGGGATCACCACGCTCACCGCAGTCATGACGGCGCCCCGACCGAGGTCTCGAACGGGGCCATGGTGCCGGGATCGTCTGCCGTGGCCAGCCGGACCCTCGGCGTGCCCCGGCTGTCCGGGTCCTCGGGCTCGTCGCCGTCGAGCGTGTCCGCCCCGGCGGCCACCGCGAGGGCGACGCCGAGCAGGATCATCGTGGTCGGCTCGAGCGAGATCTCGACGAACGACAGGATCACGGTCATCGGGATGAAGCTGGTCAACACGGCGACGACGGCGACGTTGACGGGATTCTGGAGCCGCCAGGCGGTCCGAATGCCAGACGCCAGTCCGAGCGCGCACATGTACACGAAGCTCAGGAAGCCGAGGATCCCCGTCTTGATCCAGATCCCGAGCAGCGTGTTGTGCGGGATGTAGTCGGCGAACTCGAAGATCGTGGTGATGTCCGGGAGCGGCACCGGTTGGAGGAACGGATTGCCGAATCCGGTCCCCAGGATCGGGTTGGACCGGACGGTCGCGTTGAGGTTGAAGTTCTCGATGTCGCGGTAGAGGTCGGAGCGGGCGTCCGCACTCGATGCGGCATCGGGCTGGACGACGGTCTTGACGGCCTGGGCCGGGAACCCGAGCTGGCCCGTCGAGTTCCAGAACACGGCGGAGTAGGCGACGAACACGATGAGCAGCGCCGGCACGGTGCGGAGGAACTTCTGCGGGTCGCGGCGGTAGAGCACGGCCATCAGCACCACGCCCCCGACGATCAGCGCGACGACCCCGGCCCGGCGTTCGCCGTCGAGGTAGATGTAGACGATCGGGATCAGGCTGAGAACGAGCAGCGGTCGGTTCCAGGTCCGCTTGGCGGTGTACCAGGTGACGGCGACGACGAGCAGCATGGCGAGGTTGAAGTGGGTCGATGCGGCGTGCTCGAAGGCGCTGTGGGACTCGCCGACGACGGCCTTGATCTCGTCGAGCTGGAGCCACGCCACGGTCGAGTTCAGCGTCAGTGCGGCGAAGATGCCGATCGTCAGCGCCCGGTAGTGGGCGAAGGTGGTGAGGAGGTTGATGGCCAGGAAGTAGACGACCGGGATGTACAGGAGCGGCGTCGATTCGAAGAAGGCGATGCGGAGGTCGCCGCCCCGTCCGAGCCCCCAGACGAGGCCGATGACAATGGCGGCGAGGAAGGCCGCAGCCGGCACGGCGAGCGGACCGAACCGCAACGGCGCCGGGTCGGTGGCCACCAGCCGGTTCACGATCAGGGCGGCGAAGAGTGTGGCCAGCACGATGTCGACGGGCTTGATCGTGAGCCCGTCGGCGACGAAGAGGATGGACTCGGCTGACGACAGGTTCTTCGTCGCCGGCCACCAGGGCATGATGATGGCGTCTCCGACCACCCCGAGCACGATCGCAGCGCCGAGGGCGATGGTCGGTCGGATGAGGGCGATGGCCACGACGGCGAGGAGTCCGAGCACGGCCGGGCCGAACGCCGGTGGGAACATCTGCATGAACTGCAGGAGCACCAGGGTGAAGAAACCGAGCGCCCCGTAGCCGATGGCGAAGCTGACCCTCTGGCGGCGGCGCTCGCGCTCGACGGTCGGAACGTTCGGCTGATCCCTCGACGCCGCGAGCATCAGTAGAAGCGCCGGCTGTAGAGGGCCAGGGCGAGCAGGACACTGAGCCCGAGCAGGATCTTGCGGGCGTGGGCCTGGGGGAGCGGCGCCCTGGTCAGACCGAGGTAGACCGAGACGGCGAGGAACAACAGGAGCGGCTGCATCAGATCGCCGTCCTGTCGTAGGGGTGGCCGTCGGCCGTCATCGGTCGGTCGCCCCTCGTGGCGCGTTGTCGCCGGCGAGCGACAGCGGCGCGTCCGTTGCGCCGACGCCGGATGCGGCGAGGTCGTCCGTAGTGCCGTCGCTGTCGTCGGTGTGGTCGGTGCCGTCGGTGCCGTCGGTGCCGTCGGTGTGGTCGGTGCCGTCGGTGCCATCGCCGTCGTCGGTGCCATCGGTGCCGACCGCAGGGGCGGTGCCGGACGGGTCGTCATCATCGACCGCCCCGGTGAGGCGGGCGACCACCGAGGTGACGGTCTGCCACCTCGACGTCTCCTGGCGGGGAACGACGGCGACGACCGGGGTCTCCAACCTGGCCGGGAGATCGTCGGGGAAGACGATGGTGTCGTTGAGCATGACCGACGCGATCGGGGCGACGAGGGCAAGCCCGACGCCGGCGATGCCGTACATCATCAGCACGATCAGGTCGTCGAGGAAGCGCCCGTCCGGGGCGGTGCTGACCTCGGGTGCCCCGAGGATCGAGTAGCTCTGCCTGACCACGGTCTCGGTCTGCAGCGCCGCCAGTTGCGACGCCTCCAGGCTGCCGATCGCCTGGTCGTAGCGGAGCTCGGCCTCCTGCTCGACGCCCTGGAGCCGTTCGATCCGGAGCTGGCGATCGGCCGGGACCGACTCGATGTCGGCGACCCCACGGAGGGCGGCGTCGAGCTCGCGCTGGGCCTCGTCGAGCTCACCCCGGTACTGCCCGACGACCTCGATGAAGAAGTCCTCGGACTCGGCGCTCTCGTCGAGGTTGAGCTCGATCTGGAGTTCGATGTACTCGTCGAGGATCGCCTGGACGAGGTCGGCGGAGTACCACGGGTCCTCGGTCGTCGCACTGATCGAGACGATGCTGCGGCTCGCCTGGCCGACCCCGATCAGGCGGCGGAGCTGCCGGAGTTCGGTCGCCCTGGCGGTGACGTCCTCGCTGAGCTCGGTCCCGGTCGCCGTCGCAACCGACGCCATGAACACGTCGGTGCTGAGCAGGCCGCCGATGTCCTGGGCCGTCGCCAGGGCCGGCGGCCGGAACCCGAACGAGGGGCCGTTGTTCACCCCGGACTGGGTCGACACCAGGCTCTGCCCGTCGACCAGCATCGTCCCGGTCGACGTGTACGACTCCCCGGCCTGTTGCAGCACCTGGACGGCGGCGAAGAGGGTCAGCACCGGGAACAGCAGGTAGAGGTACCACCGGTGGAAGAAGGCCTCGACGAGGCGGCGGAGCGCCGAACGGGTCATCGGTTGCCGACCCTCGCCGCGACCTCGTGGCGGATCATCTGGCGGTCGTCGGCCGACACCACCCGGAACAGAACGGAGAGCACCAGGTAGATGATGGCACCAACACCGACACGAAGTGGTAGCGGCAGGTCACCGATGGCGACGACGGCGAGGACCATGAGCCCGCCGGCGAGGACCGCTCGAAGGGCGAGCGAGGCGTTCGCCCAGCTGAGTGCGCCGCGGGGCAGCAGCGAAATGGCGCCGATGAGCACCACCGATTCGGTGAACAGGAAACCGAGCGAAGCGCCGAGTGCACCGTTGCCCGTATTCGACTGAAAGACGGGGATCAGAATGAGGTCAGCAGGAACGGTCAGGACGGCGCCGAGAAGAATGAAGAGCGTCCATTGTCGCTGCTTGTCCATCGCAATGAGGAAGTGCCCGAGAACCGTCGTCAAATAGGTGAGCATCAGCACGACCCCACCGACGACGAGCACGTCGGCCGTCCCTGCGAACTCGTCGCCGTACACCAGCGCGATCAGCTGGTGGGCGATCGCCGCAGTGCCGAAGCCGAGCGCCACGCTGGTGATCACCATGACGTCGAAGGTCTTGCGGATGATGCGGTTCCCGAGGCCGTCCGCCCGGTCGCCGTGGCCGGGGTCGGCGAACAAGCGGGAGATGGTGGGGAACACGGCGGTCATGAAGATCGACGGCACGAACAGCAGTGTGCCGGCGAGTCGCTCGTACAGCGCGTACCAGCCGAGGACCTCGCCCTCGTCGACCAGCAGCGAGAGGATGATGATGTCGAGCTGCTGGTACAGGGCGATCGAGAGGGCGATCCAGAGGAACGGTGCGCTCTCCCGGGCGAGCGGGATCACGTTGTCGGTGCGGAGCGACACGGTGGGGGAGTGGTCGAGCTCGCGTGCTGCTCGTCGAAGCGGTGCGATCTGCACGAGCACGGAGGCGATGCTCCCGACCAGGGCCATCGAGGCGACCGCCAGCACGCTGAAGTCGAGCAGCAACAGCACCACGGCACCGCCGACGAAGACCAGGCGGCCGACCACAACGGCCATCGACGCGGGACCCATGCGGTCGAGGCCCTTCAGTGTCGCCGTCATCGCCTCGGAGATGCCCTGGACGGCGACCCCGACGCCGACGATGGCCAGGAGCTCGATCATCTGCCTCGGGTACTCGACGATGAAGCCGAAGGCGAACACGGCGACCGCGACCGGCGCGATCAGCGACAGTCGCAACAGGATCGCGCCGCCGAGCATCTCGCCGACCCGCGTCCGGTCCCTGGCGATGCCACGGGTGACCGCAACCGTCGTGCCGAAGCCGATGAACACCGCGGCGAGGGCCCAGATCGAGTTGGCCAGGTGGAACCGGCCCATCAGCTCGGCGCCGAGGTACCGGGGGATCGTGTAGGCCGCGACGAGCGCGATGATCCACGTGCTCAGCTGCGAGCCCGCCAACACCGCCACGTGACGAAGCAACATCCGCCGGGTGGTGGGTGCCCTGTCGGTTGCCGGAGGAGCATCGCTCATCCGCTCACCTCGTGCGCCTGCAAGTCTGCCGATCACACTGCGGCACCAACCATGACGATAGCCGTCGAAGTCCTGTATCGGGCTGGGTCGATCACCTCGACGCCGCCATACGTTCCTGGCTCCGGTGGTCGAACACGTCGTTCTTGGTCGGAGTTCGGGTGTCGAGCTGAGCAATAGTCCCCACCACGCCGGTGTTCACTGATGGCGCCAATTCGACAAGTGTTATCGTCCCGCTGGTGGCCTACTCGTCGGGCCGCGGAGGGATGGGCTACCAGACGAATGGGAACCGCCGAGCTTCCGACCATCGGCGTCTTGTTGGAGCAGACCCTCGGGCACGTGAGCCACGGTCGCAACCTCCGCCGGACGCTGATGTCGTCAACCGACGCCAACGTCGTCTGTCGCGAGCTGCCGTACGAGCCCGCTGGCGTCCTCGACCGTCTCCCCCCGAGGTCGAACTGGACGGTTCGGTCGAGCCTGGCCGCCCGCTCGGCCATGCGGGCCATGGAGACCGACCACGGCCTCGACGCCCTGTTCGTCCACACCCACGTCCCCGCTGCGCTCCTCGGCTCCGGCATGGCCCGCGTCCCGACGGTCGTCTCCATCGACGCCACCCCGAGGCAGATCGACGAGCTCGGTGTGTCGTACAACCACCAGGTCAGCCACGGCGTCGTCGAGGCGGCCAAGCGTCGGGTGCACTCGAGCTGCTTCCGGCGGGCGGCCTCGCTCGTGTCGTGGTCCCGGTGGGCGGCCGACAGCCTGGTCGCCGACTACGACGTACCCCGAGAGCGGATCGAGGTGATTCCTCCCGGTGCGCTTCGATCGCTCTGGCATCGAGGCGAGCCGCGTACGTCGACCGACGACGTGGTGCGGATCCTGTTCGTCGGCGGTGACTTCGAGCGCAAGGGCGGGCAGCTGTTGCTCGACGCGTTCCAGCGGCTCCGCCACGACCCGGCGGTCGTCGACGCCAACCTCGAGCTCGAGCTCCACCTGGTGACGACGGCCGACGTGCCTGGCGCCCCCGGGGTGACCGTGCACCGTGGCCTGACACCGAACAGCCCCGAGCTGATCGCGCTGTTCCACCTGGCTGACGTCTTCGCGCTGCCGACCAAGGGTGACTGCACACCGCTCGTCCTGGCCGAGGCGGCCAGCGCCGGCCTGCCGACGGTGGCGACCGCGGTCGGGGCGATCGGCGAGTCGGTGATCGACGGGCGGACCGGCCATCTGGTCGAGTTCGACGTCGCCTCCCTCGTGTCGGCCCTCCGCCGCCTGGTCGTCGACCGTGACCACCGCCTCGAGCTCGGCCACAACGCCGAGCGTCACGCCGCGGCGACCATGGACTCCGAGAAGAACGCGTCCCGGCTGCTCGACATCCTCGTCGCCCACGCCACGGGTCGGCCGAGGCATCGCACCATGTTGACCGTCTCCGGGCGCGTCCAGCACGACGTCCACGAGGCGATCGACGCCGGGCTGCGTCCACTGGCCGACTACGTCGCGATCTCGGAGGCGACCGGGGCGTCGATGCTCGACTGGAACCGGCTCCATGCCGAGGGCTCGCTCACCACCGAGATCATCCGCCGCTTCGCTGGCAACAGCGTGGCCATGGCCTACCACCTCTTCCGCCTGCGCAGTGAGTACGACGCAGTCATCACCGACGGCGAGCAGGTCGGCCTGCCGCTCGCTGCACTGCTTCGCCTCGGCGGTCCACGCTCGATCCGCCACGTCATGATCGGGCACCGCTTGTCGCCGCTCAAGAAGCAGCTCCCGACGCGTCTGCTCGGCGTCGCCGGCAACGTCGACGACGTCGTGGTGTACTCGGCCGCCCAGATGCGGGCCGCGCAATCGCTGTTCAAGGGTGAGAACCATGAGGTCCACCACCTCGACTTCATGGTCGACACCGAGTTCTTCAGCCCGACGAGGTCGCTCGACGGGCGATCGGGCTCGCGCCCGAAGCTCTGCGCCGCCGGTCGGGAGTTCCGCGACTATCCGACCTTGATCGAGGCGGTCCGTGACCTCGACGTCGATCTCGTCATCGCCAGCGCCAGCCCCTGGTCCCGCCGGTCGGACAACGCCCACCAGGTCGTGTTGCCAGCCAACGTGAGCGTCACGGCGCTCACCCAACGCGAGCTCCGGCGCCTGCTCGACGAGTCCGACGCATTGGTCATGCCACTCCAACCCTGCGACTTCCAGGCGGGCGTGACCACGATCCTCGAGGCGTTCTCGATGGAGCGACCGGTCATCTGCACGGCGACCGAGGGCCAGACCGACGTCGTCGTCGACGGCTTCAACGGCTGGTACGTCCCGCCAGGCGACGTCGACGCCATGCGGCGGGCGATCGTCGAGCTGACGTCCGATCCGGAACGGGCTGCGGTGATGGGCAAGCGAGGAAGGCGCCTCGTCGAGGAGCGGGCCGACGTCCGGGCCTACGCCGACCGGTTCGGTCGCATGGTCGACGCCCCGCTCCGGTTGGTGCCACCCCCGACGCGTCTCGGTCCCCGGCCAGAGGTGGGCCAGCTCCGGTCGAGCGGCTGAGTCGAGACGGCCGTCCGTCGTTAGAGCTCGCGGACGACCTTCGCCGGTACGCCGGCCGCCACACACCGCGGGGGTATGTCGCCGGTGACGACGCTGCCGGCACCGATGACGCTGCCGGCCCCGATCGTGACACCGCCGAGCACGATGACGCGGCCGCCGAGCCACACGTTCTCCTCGAGCACGATCGGTTT
Organism: Actinomycetota bacterium; assembly: GCA_039195375.1. Classification (GTDB taxonomy): domain Bacteria; phylum Actinomycetota; class Acidimicrobiia; order Acidimicrobiales; family SZUA-35; genus JAHELU01. The sequence goes on along the minus strand of JBCCVL010000017.1, from coordinate 24,015 downwards.
GGACTCGGGCATCTCGGCCCGGCGCTCGGGCTCGAGCCGGTGGTAGTCGTTGTCCATGATCATCACGTGGGTACCGATGTTGCAGTCCGGCCCGATCGTGACCGACTCGGTGGCGGCGATCGAGCAGCCGGAGTTGATGAACGTGTTCTCGCCGATCTCCAGCAGGGCGCCCGTGCCGGAGACCAGCTCGGTCGTGGCCAGGGTCGACATCAGGCGGACCCGAGGATGGACGACCAGGCGCCCGCCTCGGCGGACCACCGGCCGGCCCCAGACCCGGACCCTCGGGCCGAGCTCGGTTGCTCGTCGGAAATACCAACGGGCCTTCAACACCGCCCGTACGTCGCTCAGCACCTGTCGTGCGCTGGCCATCACCTCGGTCACCTCCCTCGTCCGCCGGTCCCATGCGCCATGACGGCGGCGAGGAGGCGGATGTACGTGGCCTGGTAGTAGATCGCCGGTTCCGTGATCTCCCACGCCGGCTCGCCCTCGGGGAAGTCGCCGTCGCGGTAGCTCTTCTGGGGCGGCTGGCCGGCCGGGGGTGTCGTCGATCCGGAGTACTGGCGGTTCGGGCCGCCGACGACGTAGCCAGGAGGTACCGGGAGATCGGCGCCGTGCCCGAACCAGAAGTGGAACAGAGCCCCGGCCGAACGCTCGGAGCCGAGCTCACGCATGTTCGACAGGTACACCAGGCCGAGCGGGTTCACGCCGTGGAAGTAGTTGAGGTGGCCGATCGCCCGCTCGGCCCCCTCGGTCGCATCACCGACCAGGTCGCCGACGACGAGGTTCGTCGCACCGACGTTCGCCTTCACCCGGTTGCTCCCCCAGTGGTAGGCGGTCGTCGGCATGAAGGCCCGGTACAGGTCGGCGTCGGCGTCGAAGCCGAAGAGCGGTGACGTCGCCGCCAACCCGGACAGACGCTCGTCGATGGCGGCGACGACGCCGGGGTCGGCCCCTTCGGAGCTGCGGTAGTACAGCAGTGCGTCGGCCTGCTGTGGGCCGTAGTCGCCGAAGCCATTGCTCCGGAACGGCAGGGTGTCCGCCGCACCGGCGGTGATGACGTCGGCATAGCGCGATTCGTCGGTGGCGGCGAGGAGGTAGATGGCGGCGACGACCTCGGCGTCGTCCTGTGCCTCGAGCGACAGGTCGGCGTCACCGGCCTTGACGACCTGCGGGTCGCAGTCGTCCCGCTTCGGGTTGGCCTGGTACCAGTCCCAGGCCCCCACGGCCCTGGTGCGAAGGTCCGCGGCCTCGTCGCGGAGCTGATCGAACTCGTCGAAGACGATGGACGCGTGGGCGAACATGGCGGCAGCGGTGATCGTGGCCGAGGAGCAGACCTCCTCGTAGTACCGGGGCAGGTCGCCGCTGCTCGGTGGCCACGGTGCGGCGAACCTGATGAGGCCGACCTTCGTCAGCACCCCGCCGTCGTCGACCTGCATTCGCTCGAGCCAGTCGATCTCCCAGCGGAGCTCGTCGATGAGGTCGGGCAGGCCGTTCCCCGACTCGGGGATGCCGACGGCGTCGTCGAACAGCTCGGGATGTCGCTGGTAGGCGGTGAGCAGCAGGTGGACCGGTTCGGCGGCGAAGGTCACGTACTTCGAGGTGTCGCCGGCATCGAACCATCCGCCGGAGAGGTCGCGTGCGGTCGACGGGTTGTCCGGGTCGTCGACCGAGCGGGCCTCGGTGTCCTGGTCCGGGCCGACGAATGCCGGGCCATCGGCCCAGACGCCGGCGATCTCGGCCGGGTGCTCGACGTTGGCCCGGTTGAACCAGAACATGCGGAGCGCAGCGTCGAGCACGTCGTCGTACACCGCCTCGCTGATCTCGAACGGTCCCGTTCCGACGCCGGAGTCGACGTCGACGACGTAGTAGGTGCCTGGCTCGTCGACGGAGGAGAAGTCGACCCACCAGCCCCGATCACCGGATTGCTCGCTTGTCTGACCGTCGGCCCACGGCTCTGCGCCCGCGGTGAGGACCACCTCGTCGTCGGCAAGGCGGCGGACCTCGATGCGGGAGCCGGGCTGGAACTCGACGTCGCCGTTGTAGCCGAACTGGGGGTCGGCGATCACGGCGACCTTCGGATCGGCGGGGCGATAGCCGAACTGGTCGACCTTGATCAGCTCGGGCTCGATGCGGATGTCGGGCGGTGGTGTGGGGGCGTCCGCAGCCACCTCGACCTCGATGGCGACCGGTGCGGTGGCCGCATCGTCGCCGGCCGCCGATGCGGTCGTCCCCGACTCGGTCGCCGGCTCCGTCAGCTCGACGTCGCCGATGGTGCTCGACGAGCAGGCGGCGGCGATCAACGCCAGCACGACGACACCGACCCTCAGGGTTCCCCCGTTGGCGCCCGCCCGCGCCCGAATGCGTCGCACGGGGGCGACTCTACCGGCCGGCGAGCGCCTCGTGGCTGCCGACGCGCCGACGGCCCGACGGCCCGACGGTGGCTGGTGGCCCCGGCAGGGGCGCGGTCGGTGCTCAGTCGTCGAACGTGTAGTCGAACCGTTCGAGGTCCTCCCGGAAGACCGATTCGGCGATCCTCCTGGTGGCTGGCGTGTAGTGGTCGCGGTACGACGACGAGTGCTCGGGTCCCTTGGTCCTGCGGTCGTGCATGAGGTCTGTCGCCACCCCGAGCCGCTCGGCGACGACGGCGAAGTCGTCGGCCAGGGTCTCGAACCGTCCGACGTGATCGAGTTGGACCGCACCGCCGGGCGAGCACACGAAGCGGTGCTGGGCCCGGAAGTGCTCGAAGAGCCGCACGTTCGCGGGGGTCACCCAGTCGGACACGAAGTGCTCGAACTCGGCGTAGGGGGCCAGCGCGTCCTGGAGCTCCCGGGTCTGGCCGGTCTGCAGCCTCGGGTCCCCGACCCGGTCGGCTCCGTTCTTGGCGAAGCGGAAGCCCGAGAGCAGACGGTCGAACGGATTCCGGACGAACGCGAACTTGTAGTACGCCTCGAAGTCAGCCTTCGAGTAGATCATCTGGTACGAGCGAATGGGCATGTGGTTGCCCTGGTAGTCGCCGAACAGGCTCCGGCCGATCGACGTCCCCCCGTTCTTCGGGATGTGCACGAAGATGCAGCGGTGCTCCTCGAACGGGACGAGCGAGACGGTGAGACCGGGTACCTCGCCGAGACGCTTCGTCCGCATGGTCCGATAGAGGTCGTCGAGCTCGGGCCGCAGCCGCAGGTACGCTCGTCGGCGCAGGTCGTGGGGGAGGAGCCAGGCAACTCGGGCGACGGCATCGCGTGCGGCGTTCAGGCCCTTGTCGACCTTGTCGGACATTGGACAACTCCCTTCTGGCGCCTCAGGGTACCAAGGCGGCCGAGGCCGCGATCCGGCCGTGGCCGCGAGCCACCGGGCGGGCCGCCCGCGCGATCATGGCGGCCGTGACCACCAACGACGGGCTCGGGGCGCTCCGCAACCTCGACTACACGATGCTGCTCTGCGAGGACCTCGGCCCGATGCGGTCGTTCTACGTCGATGTGCTCGGCCTCGCAGTCAAGCGAGAGGTGACGGGTCGGTACCTGGAGCTGCAGGTCGGTGCCGCGACCCTGGCCCTACGGCTCCGGAGCCGTCCCTACGACGGGCCGCCGAGGACCGAGCCCGGGGCCTCGGTGCAGCTCGCCTTCCGGGTGCCGCCGGCGGACGTCGACGCAGCAGCGGAACAGCTCGTCGAGCGCGGTGTCGAGCTGCTCGAACCGGTGCACGACCTCGCCGACTTCGGGCATCGCGTGCTGTTCGTCGCCGACCCCGATGGCAACGTGGTCGAGATCTACGCCGAGATCTGAACCGCGCACGGCCGGGCCGTCCGAGGCCGTCCTGCTGCGGCCCCGCCCCGGACTGCGGTGCCGTCGGACTGCCGTTGGCGATACGGCGGCCGCCGGCCGGTCGCCGGGCAGCCATCCGGCGCCCTCCGGCTCAGCTCGATTCCTCGAGTGCCGCCGCCAGCGCCGCCGCCTCGTCCGGTCTCATGCCGTAGCTGTGCTCGTCGTCCGGGAAGGCACCGCTGGTCACGTCGGCGACGAAGTCGGTCAGTGCCGCGGTCGCCACCTCGTTGATGTTCCCGTAGCGCTTGGCGAACGTCGGCTTGAACGTGTCGAACGCACCGATCAGGTCGTAGGCGTTGAGCAGCTGTCCAGTTGCCGCCGAGCCGGCGCCGATCGAGAAGGTGAAGATCGACACCGCCTCGTCAACGGCCCGCCCGACCTCTCGGGGAACGGCCTCGATCTCCAGGCCGATCCCACCGGCCTCCTCGATCGCCCTGGCGTGGTCGACGATCTCCATCGCCGCCCCGGCGGTGCGACCCTGGGTCTTGAACCCGCCCATGCGGTGGACCTGGTGGGGGATGAGCCCGACGTGGCCCATCACCGGCACTCCGGCGTCGGCCACGGCCCGGATGATGGCGAACTTGTCCCGTCCGCCCTGCAGCTTCACCGCATCGGTGCCCGACTCCTTCATGATCCGGAGGGCGTTGACCACGGCGATCTCCTCGGTGGCGTAGGAGCCGTACGGCATCGCCGTGATGCAGAAGGTGTCGGGTGCGCCGCGGCGCACCGCCTTGGTGTGATCGATCATCTGCTCGACGGTGATCTCGAGCGTGTTCTCGTGCCCGTAGACCGTCATGCCCATGCTGTCGCCGACACCGACGATGTCGATCCCGGCCCGGTGGGCCCAGGTGGCGGTCATGAAGTCGGCGACGGCGACCATCGACAGCCGTTCGCCGGCCGCCTTCTTCGTCGCCAGGTCGGGAACAGTCAGCTTCGGCTTGCGCCCGCCCGTCAACGATCGTCCTTGCGGAACGGCAGCGGCGTGAGCTTGGCGTCGATCAACGTGTCCCCCTTGGCGATCTTGACCTCGTCGCCGATCTGGCAGTCGACCGACACGAGCCCGTAGCCGACGTTGCGGTTGAGCTTGTAGCTCCAGATGCCGTTGGTCAAGCGGCCGACGCTGCGCCCCTCGGCGAGCACGTCGTACCAGCGGTCGTGGCCCGGTCGCGGCTCGTCGCCGGCCATGACCACGCCGAGTTGGTGACGGGTCGGGCCGTCGGCTGCGATGCGGCGCAGGGCATGGATGCCGACGACGTCGTCCGGCACGTCGAGGTCGACGAACCGACCGAGGCGGACCTCGAACGGGTTGGTCGTTGCGTCGACGTCACCACCCCACGAGAGCAGGCCGCTCTCGATCCGCTCGCTCGGGTTCGGGTAGCCGGGACCGATGTTCCATGGCACGCCGGCCTCTCGCACGATCGACCACAGCTCGCCGCCCCGGCGGCCGTCCATGAGGTAGAGCTCGAAGCCGCCCTGCTTCGACCAGCCGGACCGGGCCACCTTGACCGGGATGCCGTCGACCTCGGCGTCGGCGAACCAGAAGTACTTCAGGCCGCGGACCCACTCCCCGAAGATCGACGCAACGACGCTCTCGGCCAGCGGGCCCTGCACGGCCAGCGGCGACACGTCCGGCTCGGTGATCTCGACGTCGAGCCCCCGCTCGGCGGCCACACAGGTGGCCCAGAGCCAGATGTCGGAGTCGGCGATCGAGAACCAGAAGCAGTCGTCGGCGACCTTGAGCACGACCGGATCGTTGATCAGGTGGCCGGCGTGGTCACAGAGCGCCACGTACTTGCCCTGGCCCTCGACACAGGAGCTCAGGTCGCGGGGACACAGCATCTGGGCCAAGTCGGCGGCGTCTGGGCCGCGGAGCTGCACCTGGCGTTGCGCGCTCACGTCCCACATCGACACCCCCTCGGTGAGGCGTCGGTACTCGGCCTCGGGGTCGCCGTAGCCCAACGGGAGGAGCATCCGGTTGTAGGCGTGGAAGGTGGTTGCGCCCTCGTCGACGGTCGCCGAGTGGAACGGCGACTTGCGTATGGACGCGTGGGGAAAGATCTGGGTCATGGGATGAACACCCCCGTCTTTTCGCTGTTTCTCTAGGCGGAACGGTTCCGCAGAGCGGAACGTAGCCCAGGATGGCCGTCGGCGCTCGACCATGGTGCTGGCGGCCGAGCGACGAGGTGACCCGCCCGGTCCGGCGGCGGCGGCCGTCGGTGGCCCCGTTTGACCGCCGGTGGGTCGCCGGTGGGTCGCCTGCCCTCGTTCAGCCCGCCGCCGTCGAGCTCGCGTCGCTGATCAGCTCGACCAGCTCGCCGACATCGTCGGCCGTCACCGGCTTGGTGAGATAGGCGATGATCAGCCCGGTCTCGTCGGCCCGGCGGCGGTCGTGTTCGAGGATCGAGGTCGTCAGCATGGCGACGACCGCACCGGCCCGGACGTCGGCCGGCAGCTCGGCGTAGGCCGCCAGGAACTCGAAGCCGTCCATCCGGGGCATGTTGATGTCGAGCAGCAGGGCAGACGGCCGCCGGCCGGACTCGATGATGCCGAGGGCCTCGACACCGTCCTTGGCGAACCAGATGTCGCTGATGCGGTCGGACGACCGGAGCGCTCGCTCGGTGAGGAAGACGGCGACGTCGTCGTCGTCGACGACGAGCACCGACACGTCGGCGGTCACGATCCGACCACCGGGAACGTCAGGGTGAAGGTGGCACCGTCGCCGGGAGAGCTCGCGACCTCGATGTCGCCGCCGGCCCGCAGCATCATCTGCCTGACCAGATAGAGGCCGACACCGTTGCCGTCGACCTCGTGGTTCGATCCCTGCTTGAACAGCGCGAAGATCCGGTCACGATCGCGGTCGATGTCTATGCCGACGCCATTGTCGGCCACGGTGAGGAGCACAGAGCCGTCGCCCGGCTCGGTTCGGATCTCGATCGTCGGCGTGCGGTCCTGGTGCCGGTACTTGATGGCGTTGGTCAACAGGTTGACGAGGATGCTCTGCAGCTGCAGCGGGGCAAAGGACACGGTGTCGGCGGCGGAGGTCTCGACGGCGAGCGTCACGTCGTTGGTCTGCAGGAGCGGACCGATCGCCTCGCAGGCGTTCTCGATCGCAGCGGCCATCGACACCGCGACCGGCTCGTCGGCCAAGGTCGAATCGCGGGCCTGGGCGACGGCGACGACGGCCTCGATGCGCTCGTCGGCTCGCTCGCACGATCGGAGGATCAGGCCGAGGAGCGAGGACGACTCGTCGTCGGCCGGAACCCGTTCCTGCACGGCCCTGGCCAGCTCGGCGATGTTGGCGATCGGGGCCCGCATGTCGTGGCTGGCGACGTAGGCCAGCTCAGCCAACTCCTGGTTCAGGGCCACGAGCTTGTCGTTGGCCTCCTTGAGTGCGTACTCGGCCTCCATCTGGGCCGTGATGTCGCTGGCCACGCCGATCTGGCTCAGCACGTCGCCGGTCTCGTCCCGCTCGAAGACCGTGTCGTACGACAGCAGCCAGACCCAACCGCCGGTCTTGTGCTTCATCCGGTAGGTGAGCTGCAGGACGTCGCCGTCGTCCGTGGATGCCACCTGCTGCAGGTGCTCGACCACCCGCGGCAGGTCCTCGGGGTGGCACAGCGTCGGCATGAGCGCCTCGCCCATCCGCTGGATCTCCTCGACCTCGTAGCCCAACGACTCGCCGATGCTGCGGTTCGAGTACTCGTTCGACTGGGTCTGCTGGTTGAAGACGTAGATGATGGTCGGGGCGATGGCCGTGACCTTCTCGAGGAACGGCGTTGCGTCCCAGCGGGACTGGCCGAACGGGGACGGGACGTCGGTCGACACGGGGTCGCTCACGCGCTCGAACTCCTGATGGCGGCGGACTGGCGGCCGAGTATACGACGGTCCGGGAGACGACCAGGGGACGCCGTACCGGCCGCGAGCCGGCCGGTGTCGGTCAGGCGACGTGCTCGGTCGCCATCGCCTCGTCGATGGCTCGGAACAGGCCCCGGCCGAGGATCAGGAGTGAGCCGACCACGGCCGCAGCCATGACCGAGACCCACTCGGCGCCCCACCGCTCGGCGATCAGGCCGCCGACGAAGGCGCCGACCGGGTTCATGCTCCAGGCGATGAACAGGTAGGCGGTCATCATCCGACCGAAGACCTCGTCAGGAACGAGACGCTGGCGGACCGTGTTGGTCACGACGTTCCAAGCCGGGTCGGAGAGACCCTTGACCAGCGAGGCCAGTGCGGCGAGCACGACGGCCGTGGTGAAGCCGAACAGCAACGACGAGGCGGTGAAGGTGACCACGGCGAACCGCATGCTGCCGGAGTGGCCGACCCGACCGATCAGTCGGGCGACGACGAACGACATGGCGACGGCGACGACACCCTGGAGGCTGATCAGGAGACCGAAGCCCAACCCGCCGATCCCGAAGCGCTCGGTGACGAGGATCACGAACACGGCGTTGGTGGCCTGCCCGACGAACGAGAAGGCCATCACGGTGAAGGCCATCGGCCGGAGAACCGGGTGGTGCCAGACGTAGTGGAGCCCGACCGAGATCTCCGTGACGAGCCGACGGAGCCAGCCGTCCGAGGCGTCGACCCGCTCGTCACCCCCCGGTTCGCCGGGGTTCGGGGAGGCAGGGTTCGGGGAGGCGCGGAATCGACCCGGGATGCGGGCCAGCAGGGTGGTGGCCCCGACGAACAGGGCGACCGACACCGCAAAGGGGAGCGCCGGTCGGAGCTGGAACAGCAGGGCGCCGAGCGGCGGCCCGACGAAGATGTTGCTCACCGTCTGGGTTGCCGAGAAGCGGCCGTTCGCCACCTCGAGCTGATCCCGGCCAACGAGCTCCCGGACCAGTGCCGGGAGCCCCCCGTCGGTCAGGACCTCGCCGATGCCAACGGCGAAGGCGGTGACGACGAGCAGCGCGATCGAGGCCCGGTCGGCCGCAACCGCAACCGCAAGCCCGGCGACGGCGGCCCCACGGCCGAGCTGGGCCATCACGGCGATACGGCGGCGATCGAAGCGATCGAGGAGCACGCCGGCCGGCAGCCCGACGAGCACGAATGGCACGAAGCGGAAGACGGTGACGAGTGCGACCAGCCTGGCGTCGTCGGTCAGCTCGATGGCCAGCAGCGGGAACGCGGTCAGGCTCAGTCCGTCGGCCAGGTTGGTGGCGGTGAACGCAGCCCACAGCCGGGTGAAGCGCGGCCCCAGCGTCGTGCCCCGGGCCCGTGGCGCTCGACCCGTCACGGGCGAGCGCTCCGCTCGCCCGCGGACCTCAGAGACAGATCGAGGCCCCGACGGCGATCACGATCACGATGATCACCGGGACCGCAAGGCCGAGCAGCGCTCCGATCCACACGAGCACCGCGGCGCACAGCGCAAGGAAAGCGAGCGGAATCAATCGCTCGACGGTACTCGGAGGCCGTCCAGCCATGGGAGAAAACAGTAGTTGATCGCCGGCCCGACTTCACGACGGATTTGCTGGCCCGGCCCGACCGCCGAGTGGTTGACTGACGAGGACGTCGGCCCGGTTCCCGCCGAGCGGGGGTGGGCCGTCGTCGACCGTCGACGGCGGCGAGGAGCCCCACCATGACCCACGTCTCATGAATCGGGACCTGACCTCGGCCCGTCGTCGTGGCCGGTGCCCGTGACCGCACGCAGCAGCGACGATGCGACGTTCGACCTCATCGTGGTCGGGCTCGGCGCCATGGGCTCGGCCACCGTGTACCAGGCGGCTCGGCGGGGCCTGCGGGTCCTCGGCCTCGACCGTCACGACCCGCCACACGACCTCGGTTCGACCCATGCCGAGACCAGGATCACCCGACTGGCGGTCGGCGAGGGCGAACAGTATCTGCCGTTCGTCGCTCGCTCCCACGAGATCTGGCGCGAGCTGGAGGCCGAGTCCGGCGAGCCGCTGCTGTACCAGTGCGGCGGGCTGATCGTGACCGAACAGCAGCCGGTCGCCGGTCAGCGCTGGCACGACTTCGTCATCGAGACGGACCGGGTCGCCCGGTCGGCCGGCATCGACTTCGCCGTGCTCGACGATCCGCTCGACCACCGCGTGCCGACGGCACTGCTCGGGTTGGAGGGCAAGCGGATCGGGCACGAGCCGTCGGCCGGGCTGGTCCTGGCGGAGCGTGCAGTCGCCGTGCAACTGGCACTCGCCGCCGATCGGGGGGCCGACGTCCGGACCCGTGAGCGGGTCACGGCCGTCCGGGCGGGAGCGGGCGGGGTCGAGGTCGTTGCCGGGCCGCGCCACTACCGGGCCGACCGGGTCGTGCTGAGCGCCGGTCCCTGGCTGCCGGGCCTGATCGGTGGCGGCGACGCCGGCCGTCTCCGGGTCACCCGCCAGACGGTCTTCTGGTTCGAGGTCGATGACGCAGACCGGTATCGGGCCGACGGCTTCCCCTTCGTGATGTGGATCGGTGACGAAGACGCCGACTACCTCGGCGTCTTCCCGCTGCTGCCCGGTACCACCCCGGCGCTCAAGGTGCTCGGTGAGCAGTTCGTGACCGACACCACCCCGGACACGGTCGATCGGACGGTGACCGCAGCGGAGATCGACGACATCCACCGCCGGTTGGTCGGTCCCCGGTTGGCCGGGGTGCGACCGACCTGTGTCAGGGCCGAGGTCTGTCTCTACACCAACACGCCGGATGACCACTTCCTGATCGACTGGGCCGACGAGTCCGATCGCATCATGGTCGTCTCGCCGTGCAGCGGCCACGGCTTCAAGCACTCGGCGGCGATCGGCGAGGCGGTCGTCGAGCAGATGACGACCGGCCGTTCGACGCTGGACCTGCGACCCTTCGGCCGGGATCGTCTGGTGCGTCCAGCAGCTTCGTCTTGGCCTGCGAACCAGCAGATCCGCCCGCCGTCCGGGTGACCGTCGCCGACGGCACGTGCCGCTCCTGAGCAGGTCGTTGTCGGGAGGTCTGCGCCCTGATCCCGATCTGATCGGTGCCTCGGCACCGCGCCCGTTCGGGGCCGGATCGGCCAATCGGGCGCAAGGCCGTCGAGTCCGACCCGTCCCCTGTCGGCTCAGCCGCCGATGCTGCGAGCCTCGGCCGGGTGGGCGAACTCGTGGGAGGCGGAGACGAGCAGCTTGACGACGTCGAGCTCGGCGTGGTCACGAGGCCCGTAGACCATCACCACGGTGGTCGGGATGACGCCGAGCCGGGCGAGCGGGTGGTTCTCGGCCCAGCCCCGCTCGATGGCCACCGCTCCGACGGCTGGCGGCAGGTTGAGGTGCAGGCTCCCGTCGCTCGGCGGGTGGAGGTGACAGAACTCTCGGTCGACCATGAACGCCTCGGGGGGCCCGGCGAGACACGCATCCTGCAGCACCATGGCCCGCGCACCCGGTACCGAGATCAGCGAGGGCCCCTCGTCGACGCAGGCGAGGCTGAACATGTGCTCGGCGACCTCCTGCTGGAGATCGACCGGCGCATTCTGGTCGAGCTGGGTGTGCGGATTGGTCGGTGTGGTCGTCGGGCGGGGCCCGACCCGCACGGGGAGTTCGTCGACGGAAAGCGGCACGATGGCTCCTCATGGTGAGGCGAACGGAACAGGTGGGCCACGCCAGGCGCCCGGCCGGGGAATCGTCTGCGGGCGGCCGACCGACGTGCCACCGTCAGCATGGCGACGACAACCGAGAAGATCCAATACAAACCGGATCATCGATCGATAAGTTGGAGGTTATGAGCCAGCATGGGGCCCCGTTGGCCAACCTCCGGCACATCCACACGTTCCTCGTCGTCGCCGAGGAGCTCCACGTCGGTCGGGCCGCGGCTCGACTGCACGTGGCGCAACCGGCGGTCAGTCAGACGATCGCTGCGCTCGAGAAGCGGCTCGGCGTCGAGCTCTTCGACCGCTCCGGTCGCGGTATCCGATTGACGGCCGCAGGTCGCGCCTACGCCGACGAGGTCGGCGGCGTCCTCCCGACGCTCGAGCAGGCGACACGGGCGGCCAAGGACGCCGAGCGTGGAGTCCGCGGCCGGCTCGCTGTCGGGTTCACCGCGGTCTGCTCGCTCGGCCGGCTGCCCGGATTCCTGACCGAGTTCATGCATCGGTACCCCGAGATCGGCGTGCGGCTGCAGCAGATGGGCACCGCCGAGCAGACCGATGCGGTGCGTCTCGGCTCGATCGACGTCGGCTTCACGATCCTGCCCGGCGGCCCCGATCCCGTCCACTCCCGGCCCGTCACCGCCGACGAGCTCCACGCCTTCCTCCGGTCGGACCATGCGCTGGCTCGCCACGAGCGGGTACCCGTGTCCGACCTGCTCGACGAGCCCTTCCTCCTGATGAGCAAGGAACGTGAGCCCTGTGTCCACCAGACGTTCAACCGGCTGTGCGAGCAGTACGGGAAGCGAGCCGAGATCTTCATGGAGGTCGACCACCTCGAATCCATGCTGGCGTTCGTGTCGGCAGGAGCCGGTGTCTCGCTCGCTCCATCGACGGCCGGCCGGCTCCGGCTCGACGGCACCACCTCCCGGCCGCTCGACCCGCCGATCCCCGCCGGTGTCAGCGTGATCTGGGACCCGGCCGTCCTCACCCCGACCGCGCAGCTGTTCCTCGACGAGATCGACGCCCGCTGGGACCGGCCCCTTCCGGCGTAGGTCCGCCGGGTCGTCCGGTGGCCTTCGATCGGGTCTCGACGGGGGCAGGCTCGATGGTCGGAGAATTGTCGGGGGCTATCTTGTCGATTCCGCAGGCGGCCGGAGTGATAGGGGCGAGGCGCAAGAGTTGCGTCGGAAACGGAAGAGGAATCCAACGATGGACTACCTGATCGTCAACCACACCGTCGAGGTCGAGGGCGGGCCCGCTCCGGGAACGCCGGAGTTCCAGGAGCTGATGGGTCGCTGGATGGCGTACAACCAGATGCTGATCGACAACGGGCACTGGATCGGTGGGGGGTCGCTGACCCCGAGCGCGGCCGCGACCTCCGTCGCCAAGTCCGGTGACTCGGTCAAGGTCACCGACGGCCCCTTCGCCGAGACGAAGGAGCAGATCGCCGGCTACTACATCATCAAGGCCGACGATCTCGACGAGGCGATCCGGCTGGCGACGGCCATGCCGGCAGACGACGTCGTGTTCGAGATCCGTCCGATCGCCTTCCGGCCGGACGCCTAGGACCGGCGACCCGGTGCTGCGGCTCTCGTGAGCGGCGCCCCTCGGATGCACGGGCGCAACGGCCCGGTCGAGGAACGCCTCGACCGGGCCATGCGCGACGACTGCCCGCGCATCCTCTCGATCCTGGCGTCACGCTTCGGTGACCTCGACCTCGCCGACGATGCCGTGCAGGACGCCATGATCGAGGCGGCGCGGACCTGGCCGGAGAGGGGCGTCCCGCCGAACGTCGGTGGTTGGCTGATGACCACCGCCCGCCGTCGGGCCAACGACCGTCTCCGGTCGGCCGAGCGGCACCGCAGGCGTCTCGAGTCGTCGGCGCCGCTCATCGAGGAGCAGCGCCTGGCGCCCGACGTCCGGCTGACCGACATGATCGATGAACCATCGGGCGGTGACGCCGCCGACACGGGCCGCGGGACTGGCGACGGCAGCGGGGAGGGCATGGCGCCGCTGCCCGATGAGCGCCTCCGCCTGCTGCTGCTGTGCTGTCATCCGGCGTTGAACGTCGACGCACAGGTGGCGCTGACGCTCCGCCTCGTCGGCGGGCTCACCACCGCCGAGATCAGCGCCGCATTCCTCGTGCCCGAGGCGACGCTCGCCCAGCGGATCGTCCGGGCCAAGAACAAGATCCGGACCGCGGGGATCCCGCTGAGTCTCCCGGACCAGTTGAGCGATCGGCTCGGGGCGGTGCTCGCCGTCCTCTATCTCGTCTTCAACGAGGGGTACCTGGTCCACGATGAGGCGAAGGACTCGATTCGGGCCGACCTCGTGACCGAGGCGATCCGGCTCACCCGTCTGGTCGGCGAACTCGCTCGATCCGAGGCTGAGCCGCAGGGCCTCTTGGCCCTCGAGCTCTTCCACCAGAGCCGACAGGCATCTCGGGTCGACGCCATCGGCGATCTCGTGTTGCTCGACAACCAGGACCGCTCGACCTGGGACCGCCAGCTCATCGCCGAGGCCAATCGGGTGCTCGGTCGGGCGATGGCCATGATGCAGCCGGGGCCGTATCAGGTCCAGGCGATGATCGCGGCCCAGCACGCCAACGCGGTGACCGCCGAGGAGACCGACTGGCTGACGATCGCCGCGCTCTACGCGCAGCTCGATGCGATGTCGGACTCGCCGGTCGTCCGGCTGAACCGTGCGGTTGCCGTTGCCATGGCCGATGGCCCCCTCGCCGGTCTCGAGCTGCTCGACCGCATCACCGATCTCGACCACTACCACCTCCTGTGGGCGACCAGGGGTGAGCTGTGCCGGCGGGCCAAGCACGACGATGACGCCCGCCTGGCGTTCAGGAAGGCGCTCGAACTCGTGCCGAGCGCAGCCGAGCGCCGCCATCTCGAGCGCCGACTCGCCGCACTCGGTGAGCCCTGACGTGCGGTGACGTCAGCGTCGACACGGTCGATCGCTCTCCCGGAGCGCGCCCTTGCGCGCCGTCCTCGTCGAGCGGCAGGTCGGTCACGATGGTGTTCCCCCGGCATCGATGGGTGTGGACCGGCGGTCGGGTCCGACCTCGTGCCAGGCAGCCGACAGGCGCGGCACCGTCCACTCCGGAGGTGGTCGCCACGACGTCCACTCGTCCGCGCCGAGCGGGACCGAACCGTCATCGCACAGACGCCGTAGCCGCTCCGCCTCGCTGCGGACCCGTCCGGCAACCCCGACCGTGAGGTGCCCGTCGGCGACCGCTCGCTCGAAGTCGTGCAGGTCCTTGGTCACGGTCGTACCGTCCGGTGCCACGACCAGATCGAGGACGAGGTCAACCGTGTCGAAGCGGTCCGGACCTCGCAGCAGCGGCAGCTGGAAGTTGATGTCGTAGCCGGCGAACTCCCCGTTTGCGTCGAACTGGACGTCGACGCAGTACCAGTGCTCCGCAGCCAGTAGCCGGACGAAGCTGCCACCAACCCAGGTGGCCAACACGGATCTCCAGTCGGCCAGGTCCCGCACCGGGCCACCGTCGGGGGCTCGCGCTGCCAGGAACGTCGTCTCGGCGGCGAGGTGGAGCACGGACAGGTCAGGGCCGTCGGCGATGACGCGCATCGGCATCGCCGTCATCACCCGAGCGTGCCACAGCTCCCGACAGATCACCGTTTGCCCTGTCCGCAACGTCATCGTCCGAACGTCACGGCGCGCCCTGCGGTCTCGCGCCGGCCCTCATCGCTCGTCGCCGAACGGCTCGTCTCGGAGCAGGTGCCGCCGTCATCAAGCGGATTCGACCATCGGCGCCGACCTCCGGGCCGAGCGGGGCGTTGAGTGCGACCCGAATCCTCGGTACTGTCCGGAGGCTGGACGGACACGAACCCATCGTGAGCGGCGACGGCTCGCAACGATGGGCGCCGGCCGAGCGAGAGCGGAGGACCGCAGGGGCCATGAGAATCAGCCACGTGCTCTACAAGGTGCCCGATCTGGACGCCGCCGTCGAGCAATACCGACGCGATGGGTTTGACGTCGAGTACGGCAAGGCGGACAACCCGTACAACGCATTGGCGTACTTCGCCGACGGCTCCTACCTGGAGCTCCTTGGCCGGACCGGGATGCCGTCGTTGGCCAAGACCGCGCTCAGGCTGTTCGGGAAGAAGGCCTTCGTTGCCAGAATCGACGCATGGGACGGCGCAGACGAAGGCCTGATCGGCCTTGCCCTGGAGTCCGAGCCCGACCGCCTGGCCGATGCGAAACAGCTGTTGAAGGATGCCGGAGAGGGCTGGTTCCAGTTCAGGTCACGACGTTCGGACCCGGGGGGACGTGTCCTCAAGTTCGTCGGGGTCATGCCAAACCACCTGGAGGTCCCCTTCTTCGGCACGTGCGACACGGACCTGACGCGACCGGGCTTCGTCCACCCGAACGGCGTCGTCGGTTTCAAGCGGGTCTCGTTCGGGACGACGAGCGAGCTCCTGCCGCTCGTCGAGCGTCTGTGTACGGACGACCGGGTGCACGTCTTCGTCGGTGACGGCGTGCGGGATCTCGAGTTCGAGTACTCGGACGGCTGAGCGGCCTGGTGGGCGTGTGGTCTCACCCCCACGGCCCGGGCGTGTGCGCGGCGTTCCAGACCCGCGTGATCTTGCCGTCGATGATCTCGAAGACCTCGATGCTCGAGAGCACCGTCTGGCTGCCATCGTTCGCCGTGCCGTTCAGCTTATAGGTCCACGATGCCAGCGTGCCCTCCACGACGAGGTGGACGGTCGTGAACTCGAGCAGCTCGAAGTCGCGAAAGAAGCCACCGATACGCGCTCGACAGTCGGCGTTGCTCATCTCGGTGATGTCGCCGCCGGCGTCGTGCCGGTACATCGGATCACTGAGCAGCTCCTCGACCAGGTCCAGGTTGCGAGCGTTGTAGAGGTCGTGTTCGTAGCGACGGATGACCGCCCTGGTTGCGTCGGTCACGTCGCGATCGTGCGGTGTCGGCATCGCGGCCATCGTAGGCGCCATCGGGTGGGTCGGGCCCTGGACCGGTGCGCCGGGCCAGGCACGGTTCCGGTGCTGGTCGGGCCGAGTCGGTCACCCGCCTCACTTAGATTTATGCATCGATGTATGTAAGTGTGCTAGGGTTGACCAGATGCAGCGACGAACGCAGGCCGAGCGCCGTACGGCGACGCGCCAGGCGTTGATCGACGCAGCCGGCGAGCTGCTGGTCGAGCAGGGGTGGGCCCAGGTCACGTCGGTGGCGGTGTGCGCCCGGGCAGGGGTGACACGTGGTGCGTTCGTCCACCATTTCGACGGTCTCCCCGAGCTCTTCGCTGCGGTCCTCGCGGACCGCTACGACGAGATCGCAGCCACCGTCGAGGCGGGCGGGGAGCCGACCTCGATCGTCGAAATGGTCGAACGAGCGTGGGCGATCAACCGCGGGCCCGGATTCAAGGTCGTGCTCGAAGCGTGGCTCGCCGGCGCGAACGACCCCGACCTCGGTCGGATGCTCGACCCGGTCATCGCCACCTTCGCCAAGCTCTTCGGCCCCGATCGTTGGCACGAGCTCCTGCCCGACGACGAGGCGCGAGCCTTCTTCCTGGTGGCCAGGGAGTCGCTTCTCGGACTCGCGTGGGGCCGGGCCGTCAGCAAGGGCCGTCCGCTCGCCCACGAGACGCTCGTCCTCGACCATCTGACCGCGACAGCCAAGGCGCACGATGCCCGACTCGGGCACGGAGGGGGAACACCATGACCATGACCGATCCAGCCCGTTCGGCTGACCGGACGAAGACCCGAACCGGGTACAGCGTGTGCACGATCTGTGACGTCGGCTGTCAACTCCGAACGACCACCGAGGACGGCATCGTCACGAAGGTCGAGCAGCACGACAATCCGATGCTGGCCAAGAACATCTGCTACAAGGGCACCGCGGCGCCACACATCCACAATCATCCCGAGCGGCTACGCGTGCCGCTCAAGCGCGTCGGCGAGCGGGGCGAGGACCGGTGGGAGGAGATCTCCTACGAGCAGGCGATGACCGAGATCGCCGAGCGCCTGCGGGGCGTGATCGATGCCAACGGCCCCGAAGCCTTTGCCGTTTCGACCTCGGGGTGGAACACCCAGACGACCCACGGCCTGGATCGACGGTTCATGAACCTGCTCGGCTCACCGAACTGGACGTCGGGCGTGTCGCTGTGCGCCGGCAACACCGCTGCGGTGAGTCGGCTGACGTACGGCTGGTACACCATGCCCGATTTCGACAACATGAAGTGCTTCGTGCTGCTGGGCCACAACCCGCGCAAGCACTCGTGGACGCCGGTGCACAACTGGTTCGAGAACGCCCGCGCCCGCGGTGCGCAGAGCATCGTCGTCGATCCACGGGTGTCCGAACAGGCGGAGAAGGCGACGATTCACCTCCAGATCAAGGCCGGCACCGATGCGGCGCTGCTGCTCGGTTGGGTGAAGGTCATCATCGACGAGAAGCTCTACGACGAGAAGTTCGTCGAAGAGTGGTGCACCGGGTTCGAGGACCTGAAGCGACGGGCCGACGAGTACCCGCTCGAACGGGTCGCGGCGATCTGTGGCGTCGCCCCCGAACTCATCGCCCGAGCCGCCCGGATGTATGCCACCGCCGACGGTGCAGCCATCCCGTGGACCCCGATCACCGACATGCAGATCGACTCGACGTCGAGCATCCGGCTGCAGTGCATCCTGCGGGCCATCACCGGCAACCTCGACGCGGTCGGCGGCGAGCGCTTCTTCGGCCTGAACCCGGGCTACCGGACCGAGGCCGAACTGCAGCTCCACGATCAGATCAGCCCCGAGCAGCGGGCCAAGCAGATGGGCTACAACACCCACCCGGCCTACACCTACCGAACCGCCGAGATCCTGAGGCCGCACATGAAGCGCGTCTGGGGTCACGAGTGGATCGACATGGTGATGGGCTGCCACATGGCCAACCCCTCCGAGCTGTTCCGGGCCATGGCCGACGGTGACCCGTATCCCGTCAAGGCGTTCTTCACCCTCGGCAACAACTCGTTGATGAGCTACCCGAACCAGCACCAGATCCTCCGGGCGATGCTCAACCAGGACCTGATCGTGGCCCACGAGATCTTCATGACTCCGACGGCGATGCTGGCCGACTACGTCATGCCGGGCGATGTCTTCAGCGAACGGAACCACATCGCCGACTCCTGGGCGTGGACGAGCAACCTCAGCCTCAACGAGGCGGTCGCCGACGCCCCCGAGCAGGCCAGCTCGACCTTCCGGTTCTGGACCGATCTCGCACACGAGATGGGCCTGGGCGAGTGGTTCCCCTGGAACTCCCTTGAGGAGGTCATCGACTACCGGCTCGAGCCGTCTGGCATGACCTTCGAGGAGTTTCGCGCCGCCAAGTACCTGGACGTGCAGCCTCCCAAGTACCGCAAGTACCGAAGGACGGGCTTCGCCACTCCTTCTGGCAAGGTCGAACTGTCGTGTTCGATCCTGGGAGATCTCGGCTTCGATCCGTTGCCGTACCACCGGCCGGCTCCGGCGACGAGCGACGAGTTCCCGTATCGGGTGTTCTCCGGCGTCCGGGAGGACCCGTTCTTCCAGACCGGCCAGCGCAACATCGGGGTCCTCCGGCGCCGGGTTCCGTCGCCGCACTTCTTCGTCAATCCGGAAGACGCAGCTCGTGACGGCCTCGTCGACGGGGAGTGGGCGAGGCTCGAAACCGCTCACGGCGAGGTGCGCATGAAGGTCTCGATCCAGAACTCGATCCGCCAGGGGCACCTTCGAGTGCCGCACGGGTGGTGGTACCCGGAGACCCGCGGCGAGGTCGATCTCGCCGGCTCCTTCGTCAGCTCCGATGCCGTGTTGACCGTCGACACCGACGACGTGCTCGACTACGAGCAGGGCATCCCTCACTTCAAGGGCTTCCCCGGCCGGATCTCGCCGTGCGAGGCCCCCGAGGGCATATCGCCGATCACCCTCGGTACCGAGTGATGGCTTCGCGGAGCGAACTCGACCATCGCCTGCTCGAACTCAAGATCGCGATCATGGGGCGGATGGTCCCGAGGGTCCTGTCCTACAAGACCAGCGGGATCGACGGATTGGCGAAGAGACTCGCGGCGAAGAGCCCTCCGGCAGCGCCCGACACGTCCCTCGAGTCCGAGCTACTCCACCCCGAAGGCGTGTCGGAGATCGTCAGTCGAACACGGGCGTCGACCGAGTCCGACGGGCGACGAGCTGCACCGCGAACGCATCGCAACTGATGGTCGCCGGCGAGGGGGCTTCTTGGCCATGCCGTCACTCGTTGATCGGTGGCTCGAACGACCAGAAGTCGTCATGAGCCTGCTGGTCTTCGACGAACTCCCACCGTTCCGCGAGCTTGCCGTCGTGCACCCGGTAGACGATCAGGGTCTCCTGATCGATGCTCCGGCCATGGCGCGATGCCGTCCAGCGGTGGATGACGGCGACGAAGCGATCGGTCGCCATGATGTGGCGAGGCTCCGCCCTCTGGGTTCCGTCCGTTTCGGTTCGGATCGTCGCGGCGAGGTCGGCGAGTGCCTGGCCGCTCCAGTCGCCGGCCACGGGACTGTCGCCGCCGACGTGGGCGACGAAGTCGTCGGCGTGGAGAGAACGAATCGTCGACACGTCGCTGCGTTCCATCGCCCGGTACAGCGCCCGGACCACGTCTGCATTCGGGTGTTCCGGTCCTGTCGCCACCATCGCTCGACGTCCGCTATCGCCCGTGGGTTGCCAGCGATGCCGCCACCGGCCGGCCGCCGATCACGTCAGCCGATCCAGCCCGGCGGTCAGGTCCTCGCAGATCTGGCTGACACCGACCGCGGAGTTGAGCGCCCACAAGAAGTACGGGACCCGCTGAATCGCATTGGCGCTCACCGCACGCCCGCCGCTCAACGTCGGCTGCGAGATCACCGTGTCGCCATCGTCAGGGACCGCCTCGGCCAACACCAACAGGTCAGCGTCGAAGTCACCGAGCAGCTCGAGTGACACGAACGACTGAGCGTGGTAGTCCGGGAACGGCGGCGCCTTCTCCAGTGCGGCGGCGGCCTGTGGGATCGTCAAGCCGGCGCCGGTGATGATCTCGGTCGCCAGCGACGGCGGGATGAACGACAGGAACTGATCGAGGGCGAATCGAAGCGTCGACACTTCACGGCCCTCCAGGCCGCGGGCCGCCACGAGCGCACCCAACGCCTCGATCGCCTCCTCGGCCGCCGAGATCCGCTCCTCGCCCATGCCCTCGAGCCCAACGGCGACCGCAATGGCCCGAGAACGGTCCTGCCACGTCCCACGATCGGGGATCACCGTGAACTCGGCGATCTCACGCACCGAAGCGAGTGCTGACTCGTCGAACGACGTGGCGAACTGCTCGGTGATCAAGATCAGATCCGGCTCCAATGCGGCGATGGCTTCGACGTTCAACTCGAACGACGCCTCGACCGTCGCCAAACCCGAGCCGAGGATCCCATCTCGCACTGCCGGATCGAGATCGAGATGGCTCATCACCGGTTCGAGGAACTGGCCGCCATAGATGTTCGCAACCGGCGCGATGCCAAGAACCGCGAGATCGAAGACGTTGTCAGCGAGGTCGACCACGGTCGGAGACGGCTCGGTGTCGACCTGTTGCCCGGTCCCTTCGGTTGGCTCGGTCTCGTCCGAACCACGTGCCCCGTCGCTGTCGTCGGCGCAACCCGCAAGGACCAAGGCGGCCGCAGCAGCTCCGCCGATGATGAACTCTCGCCGCTCCATGTCTTCGATGATCTGCCGTTCGCGAGCGGTGAGTCGACGATCGGGCCAGGGCAGGGCAGGACTCGGTGCAGCCATCTCGAGATGGTAGGAGAGCCTCTGTCAGAGCGGCAAGCAGTCCCAACAGCCACCATCCCGAGTCGCCGCCGAAGCGGACCGGCCACTCTCGTCGACGTCGGAAGCGGGCCTTGCGGCTATCGCACTAGTGTTAGGTATGGCTAACTTCGAGGATCGGAGTCACTGATGGCCAGCAAGCGAGAGATCGTTGTGGTTGGTGCCGGGATCATCGGCTTGTCGACTGCGATCCGCCTGGCCGAAGGCGGCTACGACGTGATGGTCGTCACGGCGGATGATCCGTTGGCGACGACGTCGACGTCGGCGACGGGCATGGTCGGACTCGGGTTCGCCGAGCCGTTCGACAAGGCGGTTGGCTGGCGCCGATCGACGGTCACCGAGTTGACCGGTGACTTCGACCGTGGTGTCGGTGTGCGGCCCCAGTCGGGGTTGCTGGCGAGCCGCAGATGGTTCGAGCCACCGGATTCGCTCAGGGAGCTGCAAGGGTTCAGGGTTGCGACCGACGCTGAGTTGCCCGGCGGTTTCGTGTCCGGTTTCTGGCTCGACATGATCGCCGTCGATCTCGACCTCTACCTGCCGTCTCTCGTCGACCGCCTCTCGGCGGCCGGGGCGACGATCACCCGTGGGACGGTCGACGACTTCGAATCGATCGAGGCCGACGCGGTGGTCAACTGCTGCGGTTTCGGAGCGGGGCGGCTTGTCGATGATCCCGACCTGCGGGCGGACTGGGGGATGCACGTCATCGTCGGCAACGAGGTCGGGCTCGATCATCACTTCATGGAGATGCCGGCGGAGCGGCGATGGATCTCGTGGATGCCCCACGGTGATCGCATCCTGATCGGTGGCGCATCGGTTCTCGATCGAGAGGACGACGCCACGGACTCCACGATCGAGACCGAACTGCTCGACACGCTCGGCGGGACGCGGCCCGACCTCGCAGCGTGTGCCAGGATCGGCGCAAACGCCGGGGTGCGTCCCGGACGAAGCGCCGTACGGGTCGAAGCCGAGACCCTGTCGCACGGCCGGACACTGGTCCACAACTACGGCCACGGCGGGCGGGGCCTGACCCTCTCGTGGGGCACCGCCGACGAGGTCGTCTCCCTGCTCGCCGACCCGCACGCCACATCACCAGGAGTCGCACATGGCTGAGCACACCGAACCCACCACCAACGAGTCGATGCGAGCCGTACCCCTGGCTGCCGAGCGGTTCGTCGACCACATCGTCTGGGGCACCGCTGACACCGACGCCGCGATCCACACACTCCACTCCTTGACCGGCGTCCAGGCCAGGATCGGTTCGATGCCGCAGCACTCGCGCTATCCGACACGAAGCGCCGGTGTCGGACTGGGCGACGGCGCGTTCTTCGAGATCTACGGACCGAACCCGAACTACCAGGGGCCACCGAGCTTCTTCCACGATCTGCTCGTCGGCTTGGACGAGCCGAGGCTGCTCACCTGGTTCGTCCGGGTGAACGACCTGCCCGCCATGCTTCGTGGTTTCCGTGAACTCGGCCACGAGGGCACGATGATGATCGACGAATGGGAACGAACCGAAGCCGCATCGTTCCGCAACGCCCAGTTCCCTTCCCACGCCCTCGACAGCGCCATGCCACGACTCATCGAGTGGAACAGGCGCGTCGGCATGGACGATCACCTCGCTGCCGAGATGACGCTCCAGACCCTTCGGGTCGGAAGTGACGACCCCGACGTGCAGGACCTCCACCGCATGCTCGGGCTGCACATCGCCACCGACATCCGATTCGAGCACCGACCACAAACCCTCACGGTCGAACTCGACTGCCCAAACGGCAAGGTGAGCCTCCGCTAGACCACCAGACGAGCTGCTGCTGCCGGCCGCGGCGCCCGGAGCCCCGATCAGCGCACACGCCCGCCACCGCCCGAGAGAGACGAGCCTGCGTTGACTTCGTGTCGTTCCGCTGGTCTGCGTTTCCGCAGATCAGTTGGGGTCTCGGGGTTTCCTCACGTCAGCGTCACCGACGTGGTCAAGCCGTCGGTCGGGTCTGACCGGAACCTCGAGACGGCGGGTCCCGGCGATGGCGACCTCGATCACCCGGCGATGGCCAGTGCGGCGTAGAGCCCGACGCCGCGGTAAAAGGCGTCCTCGTTGATCCGCATGAGGTTGGAGTGCAGCGGAATCGCCGCAGCCGGGCTGACGTCATCGGGGCACGCACCGATCATCAACATCGCCCCGGGCACCTCGTTGAGCACGTAGCTGAAGTCTTCGGCCGCCATGATCGGATCAGACAGCATGACGAAGTCGTCCGCACCGACGAGTGCGGTCGCCACTTCGCCGGCGTGCACGGCCTGCTCCGGGTCGTTGATCGTTGCCGGATAGCCCGGAATGATGTCGGCGTTGCAGTTGCAGCCATGGGCCCACGCCAGGTTGGTGGCGACGCGGGGCAGGCACTCGAGGACGGTCTGGCGAGTCTTGGCGCTGTAGGTCCGGATCGTGCCTTCGAGGAACGCCGACGCCGGGATGATGTTGTTGGTCGTGCCGGCCTCGATGCGGGCAACGGTGAGCACGGCCGGTTCGGTGGCCGGGATCTCACGAGTCATCATGGTCTGCAGGGTCCCAACCATCTCCGCAGCAGGCGGGATCGGATCGTTCGCCATGTGCGGCGCCGAAGCGTGACCTCCTTCGCCGTTCACGGTGATCTCGAATCGATCGGCGCTCGCAAGGATGGCTCCCCGGCGAGTGGAGATCATGCCGCTCGGGGCGGAGGGCGTGATGTGGATGGCGAATGCCTTGTCGACGCCCTCGAGCACGCCCTCCTCGATCATGTACTTCGCCCCGTGGAAGCCCTCCTCGCCGGGCTGGAACATGAAGCGGACCTT
>JBCCVL010000016.1:0-48150 GCA_039195375.1 Actinomycetota bacterium | reverse complement strand
TCACATGGCGATCGGTCCCGTCGAGGGCCTCGGCGATCGCCCGACGCTGGGCGGTCAGCCGCAGCCCGGAGGCTTCGAGGCGTTCGACGAGTGTGGCCATGCTGCAGTCTAGGTCGATCAAGACTCGTTCCCAAACGAGACTCAATGTGACACGAGACTCGATATGAACAGAGACTGCGTCTCGGTAGACTGGACGGAGACGAGAATCGCACACACGACACCAGAGGAGTCTCTGATGAACCCCACCCCCGTCATCGACATCGGTATCGACGAGACCGACCGCAAGGCGATCGCAGACGGGCTCTCCCGACTGTTGGCCGACTCCTACACGCTCTACCTGAAGACACACAACTACCACTGGAACGTCGAGGGGCCGTTGTTCAACACGCTGCACCTGATGTTCGAGACCCAGTACACCGAGCTCGCCCAGGCGGTCGACCTGATCGCCGAGCGGATCCGTGCCCTCGGCGAGCCGGCTCCCGGCTCCTACCGGCAGTACGCCGAGCTGACCTCGATCACCGAGGACACCGACGCCCCCGACGCGACCGAGATGATCCGGCGCCTCGTCGAGGGACAGGAGACGGTGGTCCGGACCGCCCGGTCGGTCTTCCCGACGGCCGAGGCCGCCAACGACGAGCCGACCGCCGACCTCCTGACCCAGCGCATGCAGCAGCACGAGAAGACTGCCTGGATGCTGCGGAGCATGCTGGTCGGCTCGTGATCCGGCGCCGGGCCGCTGATCGCGGCGGCCCGGCCGACCGGGACTGGGGAGACATGCGGCCGATTGGATCTGGAGCGCTCCCCGGTGGAGGCAACGGGTTCGTCCGAACGGCGAACTCGGCCTGAGCTACTGAGCTACTGAGCTGCTCCGCAGCGGGGACCTAGATGTCGAGCAGGTCCTGGTCGATGAGACCCGAGTTCGACACGATGTAGTCCTTGCGGGTGGCGACGTCGTTGCCCATCAGGACCTCGAACAGCCGGGCCGCCTTCTCGGCGTGTCGGCCGTCGTCCATGTCCATCCGCTTCAGGATCCTGGTCTCCCGGTTGAGGGTGGTCTCGGCCAGCTCGTCGACGTTCATCTCGCCGAGGCCCTTGAACCGCTTCCACTTGTCGAGACCGATGCCGTGCTCCTCGCTGCGCCGGTCCCGCTCCTCGTCGTCGAAGGCGTAGATCAGCTCGCCCCGGTGCTTGGTCGCGAACAGCGGCGGTTGGGCCGCATAGACCATGCCGTTCTCCAGCAGCGGGCGCATGTGGTGGTAGAAGAGCGTCAGCAGCAGGCAGCGGATGTGGCTGCCGTCGACGTCGGCGTCACACAGGATGATGATGCGGCCGTAGCGGCACTGGTCGATGTCGAAGTCCCGTCCCGAGCCGGCCCCGATGGCGGTGATGAGGGCCTGGGCCTCGGCGTTCTCGATGACCTGCTTCAGGCTGGCCTTGCCGGCGTTGACCACCTTGCCCCGAAGCGGGAGCACGGCCATCGTCTCGGCGTCGCGGCCCTGGATGGCCGGGCCGGCGGCCGAGTTGCCCTCCACGATCAGCAGTTCCGAATCGGGGCCGTGGAGCCGGCAGTCGGCCAGCTTGTCCGGCATCCCGGTCGACGACAGGTTGGCGGCCTTTCGCCTGGCGTCGAGCTGCTGCTTGGCCGCCACCCGGTTGACCACGGCCTGGGCCATCTTCTCCCGCAGGGCGTTGATCTGTGACTTCTTGCCCCCGCCCGACACCCAGTCGGTGAAGCCCGACTTCACGGTTTCGTAGACCAGGTTCTGCACCGCCGGGGTGCCGAGCTCCTGCTTGGTCTGGCCCTTGAACTGGGGCTCGGGGAACGTCACCTTGACCGCAGCGACCAGCCCCTCCTGGATGTCGGCCGGGGTGGCCCGGTCGTTGCCCTGCTTGGCCAGCTTCTTCAGCTTGCGGGCGTCGGCCAGCAGCACCTCGTTGGCCACCCGCGACAGGGCCCGCTCGAAACCGGCGACGTGGGTGCCGCCATCCGAGGTGGGGATCGTGTTGACGAAGCTGACCAGGCTGGAGTCGAAACCCTTGACCCAGCGGGCGGCGACGTCGACCGTGCAGGGCCGGGTGACCGTCTGCATCTTGCCGTCGACCGGCACCTTCTCGTCGAAGCTGCCCTCGTCGTGGATCGTGAGGATGTCGGTGACCGTCTCGCCGATCGAGAGGTAGTCGACGTAGTCGGCCAGGCCGCCGTTGGCCACGAACGTCTCTGGCTTGTTCCCCTTGCCCCGCTTGTCGTGCAGGGTGACCTTGAGGCCGGGCACGAGGAAACAGACCCGGGCAACGTGGTCGCGGACCTGGTCGTACTCGATGCGGGCGTCTGGATCGAAGACCTCCAGGTCGGGCCAGAACCGGACCCGGGTCCCGGTGCGGTTGGCTGGGACCTTCTTGACCTTGGCCAGCTTCGACGTCGCCTTGAACTTGCCGGCGGTCGTGTAGTTCCCCGGCACCCGCTCCAGGAACACCAGGCGATGGGTGGCGCTGTCTCGGTCGACCTCGGCCACCAGCTTCGACGACAGGGCGTTGACCACCGATGCGCCGACGCCGTGCAGACCGCCGGAGGACGAGTAGGCGCCGGAGCCGAACTTCCCGCCGGCGTGCAGCTCGGTGTAGACGACCTCCAGTGCGGTCCGGCCGTCCTCCTTGCGCCCGATCGGGATGCCCCGGCCGTCGTCGCTGACCTCGACCGAGCCATCGGCGTGCAGCAGCACGTCCACGTGGGAGGCGTAGCCGGCGGCGGCCTCGTCGACCGCATTGTCGATGATCTCCCACACCAGGTGGTGCAGGCCCTCGGAGCCGGTGCCGCCGATGTACATGCCGGGGCGCTTGCGGACCGCCTCCAGGCCCTCGAGGATCTGGATCTTGGACTGGTCGTAGTCGCCGCCGTTGGTCGCGGCCTTGCGCCGGCCGGCCGCCTTCTTGGCCGGCGCCTTCTTCGCCGCCGACTTCTTGGCTTGGGTCTTCTTGGTTGCCATCGTCTTCGTGATCTCCCGGGCCGGCTACCAGCGGAGCGAGCCGACGGCCAGGATGCGTCGCTCGGTCCGGGAGCTGGCGCCGTCTCGGCGGGTCGGTCGCATGGTCAGGGCCTGGGGCACGTTGTCCGGTTTCGTGGCTGCGTCGGCCTGGCCGACGATCGCCATCGTTCGTTCGAGCGGACCGACCCAGGCGAAGTCGATGCGCTGCTCGTCCTTGAACTTGGTGAGTCGTACCCCGCCGGTGCCGCGACCCTTGCTCGGGATCTCCGAGGTCGCCGTGACCTTGGCCGTGCCCCGGTCGGTGACCGTGATGGCGGCGACGGCCGGCCCGGAGCCCTCGTTGCCGTCGGCCGGCGCCGGACCGGCCCCGACCACCCTGGCCTTGCCCTTGAGCTTGAGCCCGGCAACGCCCTTCGCCGTCGGTCCCTGGACCGAGATCGAGCCGACCGGCGTCCGCAGGGCCTGGGCGTCCGAGGCGATCAGGACCACCTCCTCGTCCTCGGCGGCTGCGAACGCGGCGACGATCCGGTCCTTCGGGGCCAGCTTCATGATCGGCCGACCCGAGCGCAGCTCACCCAGGGCCGACCGCTCGACCCGCTTGGTCATCCCGTCAGCGGTGACCAGCACGACCGGTTCACCCTCGACGCCGACGATGGCCACCACCGTCTCGCCCCGGTCGGCCGGATAGACCTCGCCGAAGGCCTTGCCCCGGCTCCGGCCACCGACCTCGGGGATGTCGATGGCATTGATGCGCAGCAGCTTGCCGGCCGACGTGAGGGCAAGAACCGGCTGGCGCAGGGTGGTCGTGACCACCGAGGTGATGACGTCGTGGCGGGACGGGCTGTAGCTCTTCGAGGTGCCGGTCGGCTCCCGGCCGACCAGTCCGGAGGCGGTCAGCGACACGACACACGGGTCGTCGGCGGTCTCGGCCACCGCCTGTGACTCGAGCTCGCTGAGGTCCGGGACGGTGTCCTCACCGACGATCCTGGTCCGGCGGGGACGCCCGTACCGCTCGACGACCTCCTCCAGCTCCTTGAGCAAGATGGTGCGCCGACGCTGCTCGGAACCGAGGATCTTCTTCAGCTCGGCGATCCTGATCTCCAGCTCCCGCTTCTCCTCGACCAGCTCGTCGTAGGCGAGGGCGGTCAGCCGGCGCAGCCGCAGCTCGAGCACGTACTCGGCCTGGATCTCGGTCAGCCCGAGGCGTTCCATCAGCTGCGAGCGGGCCTCCGGGGTGTCGGCCGAGCTGCGGATGATGCGGACGACCTCGTCGATGTTGTCGATGGCGATCAACAGACCCTCGACCAGGTGGAGCCGCTCCTCGGCCTTGCGGAGCCGGAACTCGGTGCGCCGGACCACGACGTCGAGGCGGTGGTCGATGTAGTGGCGGCACAGGTCGTAGAGCCCGAGGGTCGTCGGCACGCCGTCGACCAACACCACGTTGTTGACGCCGAATGACTCCTCAAGCGGGGTCAGCTTGTACAGCTGCTCCAGCAGCAGCTCGGGGTTGACCCCGGTCTTGCACTCGATGACCAGGCGCATGCCGTTGGTCCGATCGGACAGGTTCTTGACGTCGCTGATCCCCGACACCCGGTTGGCGTTGATCAGATCTTTGACCTTGGCGATGACCCGCTCCGGCCCGACCAGGTACGGCAGCTCGGTGATCTCGATGCCCTTGCGGGCCCTGGTCACGTCGACGATCTCCGCCCTGGCCCGCATCCGGATCGTTCCACGGCCGGTCTCGAACGCCTCCCGGATGTTGCCGTCGTCGATGACGAGGCCGCCCGAGGGGAAGTCGGGGCCCGGGATCACCGCCATCAGCTCGTCGATCGTCGGCTTCGGTCGCCGCTTGGTCATCACCAGCTTGATGGCCTCGTACACCTCCACGAGGTTGTGGGTCGGCATGTTGGTGGCCATGCCGACGGCGATCCCCGTGGTGCCGTTGACCAGGAGATTGGGGAGCAGGGCCGGCAGATAGGCCGGCTCGGTGTCCTCACCGTCGTAGGTCGGGCGGAACTCGACGGTGTCCTCGTCGATCTCCGACAGCAGGTCGAGGGCTGCGGTGGACAGCCGGCACTCGGTGTAGCGATAGGCCGCCGGTGGATGGTCGAGGCTGCCGAAGTTGCCCTGGGGGTCGACGAGGGTGACGTTCTTCGAGAAGTCCTGGCCGAGGCGGACCAGGGCGTCGTAGATGGCGCCGTCGCCGTGGGGGTGGAACTTGGCCATCACGTCGCCGACGACGTGGGCGCATTTGCGGTGGGGCCGGTCTGGCATCAACCGCATCTGCAGCATCGAGTAGAGGATGCGCCGCTGCACCGGCTTCAGGCCGTCGCGCACGTCGGGGATCGCCCGGGACGTGATGACCGAGAGCGAATAGGCAAGGAACGACTCGCCGAGCTCCTCGTCGACCGGCACGTCGACGATCTCACGAGCGAAGGGGAGCAGTTCACCTTGTGCCATGGAGGCCCTTTCGGAGTTGGTCGGGGTCGTCGGACCGGGGAGGGGAGTCGGTCGCCGTCGGCCGTGTCGGAGCCGATCCGACCGTCACCATCGAGGTCGGTCCAGCGCGGAGCACGGCCCCGTGACGATGATGGCAACAAACAGCCGCCGGAGGGTGGCAATGGTTCGGAAATCGTGGCGCCGAGGCCGGTCGGCGTCATCTGGCGACGACCCCGGGCGGCCGGCGGCGGCGCCCGTCGAGACGGTCTGTCGGTGGTTCCCCTCCGGACCGCTCCAGGACTCCTCTCCTCACCATCGTAGCTGCCGGTCGGGTCGGCGAGCGGATCCCGCTGACTACGCTGGGGGAGTGCCCCCTGGTCGCGACCCGTGGAAGAAGCGGTTGACGGAGGCGGCCGACGCCCTGCGAACCGCCGCCGCCGACGCCGCCAATGACGGGCGCGAGCGCGTCGCCGAGCTGTCGAAGCTGTCTGGCGTCATCGAGCGCCCGAGGCCGGTCGGCGCCAAGCCTCGCGAGCTGGCCGACGTGCAGGCGGAGCTCGACAAGCTGGTCGGGCTCGAATCGGTGAAGGAACAGGTCAGGGCCCAGATCGCCTTCCTCCAGATCCAGGGGCGACGCCAGGACCACGGCCTCGCCGACGTCCCGACGAGCAAGCACCTGGTCTTCCTCGGCAACCCCGGTACGGGCAAGACAACGGTCGCCCGCCTGCTGGCCGAGATGTACCGCTCGATCGGGCTGCTGAAGAAAGGGCACCTGGTCGAGGTCGACCGGGCCGGACTGGTCGGTCAGTACGTCGGGCACACCGCGGCCAAGACGAACCGGGCGGTCAAGCGGGCCCTCGACGGCGTGCTGTTCATCGACGAGGCCTACGCCCTGTCACCGCAGCAGGCGTTCGGCGGCAGCAACGACTTCGGGGCCGAGGCGGTCGAGACCCTCATCAAGCGGATGGAGGACCACCGCGACCGGCTGGTGGTGATCGTGGCCGGCTACCCGGAGCTGATGGAGCGCTTCCTCGAATCGAACCCGGGCCTGCGATCCCGCTTCGCCAGGGAGATCCAGTTCCCCGACTACTCGACGGCCGAGCTGGTCGAGATCCTGGCCTCGATGGCGGGTGACGCCGACTACTCCTTCGACGAGACGGGCCTCGCTGCGGCTGGCAAGATCTTCGGGCGGGTCGAGCGCAACCGGGGCTTCGGGAACGCCCGGTTCGCCAGGACCCTGTTCGAGCAGTCGATCAACCGACAGGCGATGCGCCTCGCCGAGTCGGGCGATCCCGGCGATCTCGATCGGGCCGACGTCTCGGTGATCACCACCACCGACCTCGAACAGGCGGCGGAGCTCCTCGACGGCGTGTGACGACGTGCGCTGGCCGAGGGTCATCGCGTCGAGTTTCGCCTGCGGCGAAACGTCGCAAGCGAGAGCGATGTGCTCGGCGAGGGCGCCGGACGGGCAGGCGGTCGCGCCGGCCCGCTGTCGTGCCCCGCCGGGAGTAGGGGGTTGCGAGGCACGACAACGGGCCTGGCCGCCGCGGGGCGCTCGCGTCAAAGGGGGAACGAGCGAGCGCGTCGACCGCGGCGTCTGAGTCGGGCCGCTGTGGGAGATGATGGGCGTCGACTCAGGCGATGATCGACCTCGGCGGAACCGAAATACGTTCGGCCAAAGGTCTAGGAATGGTCCAAATGGCCGCCATCACAAGAAACAAATGACGGGCCAGGGATCGCCGGACGAGCCGGCCAAGGCCGGCGGGACCGGATGTGGATGATGTTGGTCGGCGCTGCCCCCCGGCGTCCAGCGAGTGGATCACCGAAGGGCAGCGTCCAGAAAACTCTCCGAGGCGGATCGACGTTGCGTCGTTCGCCGGCTACCGACGCCGGCGGCGACGCTGGGCGTCGATCTTTCGTGCCGACTTGACCACGGTGTTCAGTCGCTGGCCCAGCTGTTCATGGCTGAGCGCAGCGTCCAGGTTCAGCTCGGGAGCAAGCGCCTCCAAAATGGCGCTCACGCTGACACCCTGCTCTGCGGCGAATCCATGCCAGTGATCGTGAGCATCGTCGCTCACGTAGGCGTGGAGGGCTTTCCGACCTTTGTCATCAGACATCAAGGGTCACCTTTGTATTCTCAGTGCGGCGGTTTACTGGTTCGCTGCCGATGAGGTGGAGAGGACCAAGCTTGCAGTTGTGAAGTGCGGCGGTGCTTGTGTGCTCTCCGAGCCCCGAGGCTTCGAGCCAGCGGTGTTGACAGTAGCGGCCTCTTGCTGCGATCTCAAGCCCCAACTTTGAGAATTCTCACCTAACGAGCGCCCCGAATGGTTCTGTATCCACAAGCGCTCCCGCCGAGGTGGCCGATGGACCCTAGATCGCGATAGAGCCGTTCGACAGACGCACCATACAACCAGATCAGCGGGCTGCAGGGGGGACAAGCGTGGAGAATTCCCCAGCACCCTGTCGGGTGGTGGCGCTCAGTCGTGTGCCACGGTCATCGCCGGCACCCGCTCGCCGCGCTCAGCTCTGCGGCAGGAGTTGCGGTGCGACCTCTCGCAGCAGGTCGGCGACCTCAGCCACCGGCGGATTGACCAGGGCCCGGCCGCCTACCCGAACGGTCGGCACCGTCTCGTTGCCGTCGGCGACCGACCGGACGATGGCCGCCGCCTCCGGCTCCTCCCAGATGTTGCGGCGGACGACCCCGATCCCGGCCCGGTCGAGATCGCGCTCGAGCATCGCGCAGAACGGACATCCGGGACGCCAGAAGAACTCGAGCTCATCGGTGGCCTCGTTGCCGTTGCCGTTCGAACCGCTCGTGGTGGTGCCGGCGTCGTGCTCGCTCATCGTGGTTCGCTCCGGGGATCGAGTCCGATCGGGATGTCGGTCCCTCCGAGTCTACCGAGGCCGGTCTCGACCCCAGAGATCGGGGAGCCGCAGCACCGGGTCGAGCTGCCCGGCGCTGAGCGTGCCGACGACACGCCCGGCGGCCGGTTCGTGGATCACCACGACGAGGTCGTCGCCGACCGGCTGGCGGGCGAGCACATCGGCGAGCGACTCGTTCATCCAGGCCCTCGCCACCTCGGGCGTCGGGCGCATCAGCGATCCGACCGTTGTCCAGCTCCGCTCCGAGTCGCCGAGCGCCGAGCCGTCGGCCGGTACGACGTAGCCGACCGGTTCGGCCCCCCACCGGACAACGGGGAAGGCGACCCCGGCCCGCTCGTCTCCGGCGAACCGGTGCAGCTGCTCGACGGTCAGGGAGTCCTGGACGGGTGGTGGATCGACGACCATCAGGTCACGGGTGGCCGTGCCGGCCAGGCGGCGGCGGATCGTGGCGGTGAGGATCTCGCCGCGGGCGCCGTTGAACAGGAACAGGCCGATGACGGCGGTGACCAGGCCCTGCCAGCCGACGAACCAGGCCTGGGCCAGGCCGACCGGTACCAGGGCGAGGCCGAGGACGACGCCGACCCGGCCGGAAACGACCCGGGCCCGCTCCGGCTCGCCGAACCGCCGCCACAGTGCCGCGGTCAGGACCCGTCCGCCGTCGAGCGGCGACGCCGGGAACAGGTTGAGCACCGCCAGGACGACGTTGATCGCCGCGAGCCACAGCAGCGATCCGATCAGGAGCCGGTGGTCGAGCCCGATCTCGGCCAGCCCGATGGCCGCCAGCCCGAGGGCGGCGCCGATGCCGAGGTTCACCAGCGGTCCGGCGGCGGCGATGGCGAACTCCGACCGGGGGTCGGGAGCCTGGCGATCGAGTTGGGCGAACCCGCCGAGCAGCGACAGGGTGATGCCGAGCACACCGACCCCCCGCCGTCGCGCCACCGTCGCATGGCCGAGCTCGTGGGCCAGAACGGAGGCGAGGAAGACGGCGACGGTCACCGCCGCCACCGCCAGGCGGACGCCGATGGTGGCATCGGCGTCGAGGCGGGGGAGGCCGTCGACGGCCAGCGTGACCACGAACAGCGCGGCCAGCACGGCAAGACCGGCCTCGACGGAGATCGGGACACCGGTGATGCGACCGACCTGCAGGCTGCGGTTCATCGCCGCCCCTCGACCAGGCCGGGCCGGGCGGGGGATCGGCGCTGGCGACGTCTGGCGGAGGGCACGGGCCCATTGTGGCCGACGGGCCACCGCCACCAGCCATCGGCGCATGACTCAGGTTCCGGCCGGAAAGGCCGTTGGTAAGGGGATGGGAAGCGATCCCAAACGGTTCTACCCCGCGGTCGAACTGCTGGCCGGCGTCTTGGCCGCGCTCGCTTGGGTCTTCGCACTCGACACCAATCGGCAGCTCAGCTCCGACGAGCTGGTGATGACGATCAGTACCGGACTGGTCGGTGCGACGGCGGCCGCCGCCGCCACCCTCGCCATGCGCCTGGCCGGCCGGGGCCACGAGGCGAAGCTGGACCAGCTGACCGACGACGCCAAGCGGGACGCCCTGACCGGGCTGTTCAACCGGGCCGAGCTGTTCCGGGTGCTGGATGAATCGATCGTCGCCGCCAGGCGTGAGGGCATGGTGCTCGGCGTGTTGTTCCTCGACCTCGACCGCTTCAAGCAGGTCAACGACACCATGGGCCACGAGGCCGGCGACGAGCTGCTGAAGATCGTCGCCCAGCGCCTCCAGTCGACGATCCGCAGCACCGATGTCGTCGCCCGCCTCGGCGGCGACGAATTCGTGGTCCTGTGCCGGGACCTCATCGCAGCCGACTCCGTGGTCGGCATGGCCCGCCAGATCCTGCGCCGCTTCGACGACCCGGTCTCGGTCCGGGGCCTCGACCATCGCATCGGCACCAGCATCGGTGTCGCCATCGCCTCGCCGGAGGACGCCAGATCGGCCGACGACCTGGTCCGCGACGCCGATGCCGCCATGTACCGGGCCAAGCACTCGAAGGCCGGGATCGTGGTCTTCGACGATGCCCACCGCTTGCAGATGGCCGACCGCCAGGACATCGAGCGCGACCTGCGCACGGCGGTCGAGCGGGGCGAACTGGTCGTCCACTACCAGCCGATCGTCGACGTCGGCGGGCGCCGCCTGCACGGCTTCGAGGCGCTCGTCCGCTGGAACCACCCCGATCGGGGTGAGCTCAACCCGGCCGAGTTCCTCCACATCGCCGGTGAGGCGGGCCAGATCGGCTGGATCGGCGACTTCGTCCTCCGGCAGGCCTGCTCCCAGGCGGCGGCCTGGAACGAGGTCAGCACCGCAGCCAGGCAGCTCAAGATGAGCGTGAACCTGGCCGAGGCCCAGCTCCTCGACCCGAAGCTCGGGCTCCGGGTGACCGAGATCCTGAGCTGGGCCGGGCTGCCACCCGATCAGTTGGTGCTCGAGCTCAGTGAGAAGACCGCCATCGAGCACGCCGAGGGACTCGAGGAGCTTCGCCACCTGCGGGGACTCGGCGTCGAGGTGGCGATCGACGACTTCGGGCAGTCGGCGATGGGGCTGGTCAAGGACTTCGACGTCGTCTCGACCCTCAAGATCCGCAAGCACCTGGTTCGCGACATGCGAGCCGGCGACGCCGATCGGGCCCTCGTCGAGGCTGCGGTCACCGTGGCCAGGAGCCTCGGCATGGGCGTCGTGGCCGAGGGCGTTGAGTTCGAGGACCAGATGGTCACGCTGCAGGAGCTCGGCATCGACCTGATGCAGGGCTACCTGTTCAGCGCCCCGCTGGCGGCCGACGGCATCGAACCGGCCCGCTGGTTCCCCTCGCCGGCCGACGCGTCCGGCTGACCCGGACGGGCGTCGCTACTCCCGAGCCCGGTCCGTCGAATCGCAGTACCATCACCGCAATCGGCTGGTGCCGGTCGGCGACCCCGGCTCTGCCGTGTCCACCCGTGACGGCGCGCGAACGGAGACAACATGACGGCCGCCATCCATGTCGAGCACCTGGTCAAGAGCTTCGGTTCGGTCCGAGCCCTCGATGGGCTCGACCTGCGGGTCGAACCCGGGCAGGTGATGGGCTTCCTCGGACCGAACGGCTCGGGCAAGTCGACCACCATCCGGATCCTGATGGGTCTGCTCCGGCGCGACGCCGGCGAGGCCAGCGTGCTCGGCCAGGACCCGTGGCACGACGCCGTCGAGCTCCATCGTCGGATCGCCTACGTCCCCGGTGACGTCAACCTGTGGCCGGGGCTGAGCGGCGGCGAGATCATCGACCTGCTCGGCCGCCTCGGACCCGGCCTCGACCCCGGGCGCCGAGCGGAGATGATCGAGCGCTTCGACCTCGACCCGACCAAGAAGGGTCGGACCTACTCCAAGGGCAACCGTCAGAAGGTCGCCCTCATCGCCGCCCTGGCCGGCCACGCCGAGCTGTTCGTGTTCGACGAGCCGACCTCGGGCCTCGACCCCCTGATGGAGACGGTCTTCCAGGAGGCCGTCAGCGAGATGCTGAACGAGGGCAAGACCGTCCTGCTCTCGAGCCACATCCTGGCCGAGGTCGAGTCACTGTGCGACCAGGTCACGATCATCCGCGAGGGCAGGACGGTCGAGGCCGGCACCCTGGCCGAGCTCCGCCATCTGACCAGGACCTCGGTCGACGTGACGACCGCCGAGCCGCTTGGGGCGATGGCCGCCGTCGACGGGGTCTCCGACTTCCTGGCCAGCGACGAGCACCGGGCCACGTTCGCCGTTGCCAACGCCGACCTCGCCGGGGTGATGACCCGGCTGGCCGCCCTTGGGATCGTGGCCATCGAGAGCCAGCCCCCGACCCTGGAGGAGCTGTTCATGCGTCACTATGCGGTCGCCGGGGCCGGAACCGCCGACACCATCAACCCAGCCGACACCATCAACCCGACCGACAACCCCAACCCAGCCGACGGCACCTACCCGGCCGACAACCCCCGCGCAGTCGACGGCGCCGGGGCCGCAGCGGCGGACGGGGGCTCGACATCGGCCGGCGCGGCGGCGACGGGCCAGGCGGGGGAGCGGCCGTGACCGCAGACGGGCTGGCCGGCACCGGCCAGCTGCTCCGGCTGATCCTCCGACTCGACCGGATCAAGCTGTCGCTCTGGTTGCTCGGGCTCCTGGCCCTCATCGGCGTCACGCCGATCTCACTTCGGGCCATCATCGACGCCGAGGCCGAGGCGGACGGCATCACCGCCGAGCAGGTACTCGCCGAGCAGGCGGCGCTGATCGAGACGAACGGGGCATCGATCGCCCTCCAGGGCCCGCCGGACGCGCTGGAGACCTTCGGTGGCCGCTATGCCTTCGAGATCGGCGCCTTCACGCTGGCCATCGTCGCCCTCATGAACATCCTGCTGATCGCCCGCCACACGAGGGCCGAGGAGGAGTCGGGCCGGGCCGAGCTGGTCCGGGCCGCCGCCGTCGGCCCCTGGAGCGCGCTCGCCGCGGTCGGACTGGTGGCCCTGATCACCAACGCAGTGCTCGGCTTCGGCACCACCGCCGTGTTCATCGCCGACGGGCGACAACCGGTCCGCTCCCTGCTCTACGGGGCGAGCATCGCCCTCTGCGGGCTGCTGTTCGCCGCCCTGGCGCTCATCTGGGTGCAGGTGTTCGAGTACGGCCGAGCCGCCACCGGCATGTCGCTCGCCATCCTCGGCGCTTCGTTCGCACTGCGGGCGGTCGGCGACGTGCAGGACAACTGGCTGATCCTGCTCTCGCCGCTCGGTTGGGTCCAGGCGGTCGACGCGTTCGGCGATCCCGTGCTCTGGCCCTTCTTCCTCTCGTTCGTCGCCGTGGTCGTCACCGTCGCCATCGCCATCGCCCTCGTCGTGCGACGAGATGTCGGGGCCGGGTTGATCGAGCAGCGGCCCGGTCCGCCGGAGGCGGGGCCGTCCCTGCCGAGCCCGGTCGGGCTGGCCTGGCGGCTCCAACGCTCGACGTTGCTGTGGTGGACGGTCGGGGCCGTCGCCCTCGGTGGCCTCTACGGCTCGGTCATCAGCTCGATCGACGACTTCGTCGAGGACAGTGAGGCCATGCGGGAGGTGCTCGAGGGGCTCGGCATGAGCGGCGATGCGCTCCGGGACGGCTTCATCACGGTCATCCTGTCCCTGATCGCCCTGATCACGACGGCCGGGGTGATCCAATCGCTGCTCCGGCCCCGCAGCGAGGAGGTGGCCGGCCGGGCCGAGGCGGTGCTGGCCTGCTCGATCTCCCGCCGGGCCTGGCTCGGCTCCCACGTCTTGCTGAGCGTCGTCGCAGCGCCGCTGTTCATGTTCGCCGCCGCCGTCGGCCTGTCGGTCACCGATGCGCTCGTCGCCGGCGGTTTCACCGACGTCGGGGCTACCCTGGCCGCAGCGCTCGCCCGGGTGCCGGCCCTGTGGGCCATCGCCGGCATCGGGGTCCTGCTCTACGGCTGGGTCCGCCGCTTCAGCCTCGGCGTGTGGGCGGTCTTCGCCGGGGTGGCGATCGTGTTCCTGTTCGGCGACCTGCTCCGGTTGCCCGATCCGGTGATGAACCTGTCGCCGATCGGGCACGTGACCCACCTGCCGGGCGGCGACCAGGGTTGGCTTTCGATCGTCGTGCTCTGCGCCGTGGCGCTCGTCGCCGGGGTGGCCGGCATCGCCCTGTTCGACCGCCGGGACATCACCGACGCCTGAGCCCGCCGTCCCCGTCGAGGCCGCCCCGGTCGACCGCCGTCGGCGACGGGGCCCACCCGCCGTCGTCAGGTGTCGGTCGGCGGGGGAGCGACGAAGTCGATCAGCTCCTCGACGGCGCCGACGAGCGACGGTTCCAGGTCCCGATACGACGACACCCGGCTGAGGATCACCCGCCACAGCTCACCAGGCGAACCGCCGAAGCCGAGAGCGTCACACATGCCCTGCTTCCAGTCGATCCCCTTCGGGATCGACGGCCACGCCCGCAACCCGACGGTCTCGGGCCGCACGGCCTCCCACACGTCGACGTAGCGGTGACCTCGGATCAGCACGTTGTCGGTGGCGGCCTCGGCCGCAAGCCGGTACTCCTTCGAGTCGATCACCAGGTGGTCGAGCAGCACGCCGAGCCGCCGGTCGGGGGCCGGCCCGAACTCGGCGACGATGGCCCGCAGGTCGTCGGCGCCGTGGAGCGGCTCGACCACGACCCCCTCGGCCCGCAGGTCGTCCCCCCAGATCTTCTCGACCAGCTCGGCGTCGTGCAGCCCCTCGACGACGATGCGGCTCGGGACGGCGACCCGGGCCCGTCTGTCCTCGGGGGCGATCGACCCGGACGCGGTCAGGTTCGGGGCCTTCGGCGTCGGCGCCGGGCGCACCAGCGTC
Organism: Actinomycetota bacterium; assembly: GCA_039195375.1. GTDB lineage: Bacteria > Actinomycetota > Acidimicrobiia > Acidimicrobiales > SZUA-35 > JAHELU01. The sequence continues at coordinate 33,520 of JBCCVL010000016.1, read as the reverse complement.
ACCGTGCGACCGTCGACCGAGAACGCGCCGTCGGCAACCGGGAGCGCGTGCTCGCGGCCGTCGCCGTCGACCAGCACGACCTGCTGGGGGGAGAATCGACGGATGCGGCCGACGACGCCGGACGTGCGATGACGGACGACGAGGTCCGTGGTGGCCGCCTGGGTCGGCCACGACGGTCGGCGCCGGCGCCCGTCGAGGTCCATCGGTCCGCTGAGAATGCCCGACACCGCCACGAGCGTAGTGGGCGCCGCACGCTCGGTGGTGGCCCCTCGGCCACGGCTGCGTGGTGTCAGTCGGCTGGTGGGGTGGCAGCCTCGACCGGCGGCAGGGGAGCACCGAGATGGCGGGCGAACGGCCGTGACATCAGCGCGTAGCCGAGGTCGTTCGGGTGGAAGCGGTCGGCGGCCAGACGCTGCGGTGGCGGCGGCCCCGGCTCCCGCCAGGGGTCGACCAGGCCGCAACCCGCCTCCGCCGCCGCGTTCCTGACCGCCCGGTTGACGACCCGGGCTCTCGGTGAGCCGCCGGCGACCAGCCCGACGACGCTGCCGGTCGGCAGCCGGCCGATGATGGCCCGCAGCCGGTCACGGACCGCGGTCGTCGCCGTCGACCACACCACGTCGTTCGACCCGATACAACACACGACCAGCGCAGCCGATCCGTTGCCGCCCGGTCGGAGCAGCCGCTCGGCCAGCGGGAGCTGTCGATCGAGGCCGTCGGCCGCCCTGGCCCCCGACTGGGCCAGGTTGACGACCCTCCACGTCGTGCCGTCGCGCTCGCCCAGCGCCCGGGTCAGGAGCCCGATGTAGCTGTGCTCGGGGGTGGACGCGCCGATGCCGAGCGCCGTCGAGTCGCCGATGGCGATCAGCAGCGGACCGTCGCCGCCGACCGCCCGTTGGTTCCGCTCGCTCCAGTACCTGGTGTACGGCGTGATCTGGCCCGACACCCGACGGATCCCGGGGAGGACGAGCCCGGCCGCCCGGAGCCCGCGGCCCGGGAGCTTCGGCTCGAGCGCAGGGATCGTCGGGGGTGTCGCCACCCGCCCAGTCTGGCCGGTCGACGGCGAGCGGCGCGGATCGTCGGCCGGCCGGGTCATCGGATCGGGCGACGGCAGTAGGGTTCGGGGGTGATCCTGCTCGACGCCGCCGGCCTCACGATGACCAGACCGGACCGGGACCTGTTCCGCGCCGTCGCCCTCACGATCTCGGCCGGCGAGCGGGTCGGTGTCGTCGGCATCAACGGGACCGGCAAGTCGACGCTGCTGCGGGTTCTGGCCGGAACGGCCGAGCCGGAGGGCGGGACCATCCGCTTCGGGCGCGGGATCACCGTGTCGACCCTCGATCAGGACGCCCCGCTCCCGACCGGCACCGTCATCGACACCGTCGTCGGTCTCGCCACCGGCGATGATCGGCGCTGGGAGGCCGAGGAGGTGCTCGATCGCCTCGGGATGGGTGGCCACGTCGACCGCCAGACCGGCTCGCTGTCGGGCGGCGAGGCCAAGCGGGTGGCGCTGGCGGCGGCGTTGCTCGGCGCCAGACCGGTCGCCGCCGGTCCCGGGACCGACGGCCCACTCGCCGACGGCGGCTCGGGCCGTGACAGATCCGGCCGTGATGGATCGGGCACCGCAGCCGGCCCGGCTGATCTGTTGATCCTCGACGAGCCGACCAACCACCTCGACCTCGACTCGATCGAGTGGCTGGAGCAGCGACTCGTCTCGCATCGCGGTGGGCTCGTCCTCGTGAGCCACGACCGGCACCTGCTCGACCGGGTGACCACCAGGATGCTGGAGCTCGACCGCGGCCGGAGCCACCTCCACCGAGGCGGCTACGCCGGCTACCTGGAGGCTCGCGACGCCCGCGAGGTCGAGGCCACGACCGCCGAGGCGGTCCGACGCAATCTGGCGAAGCAGGAGCTGGCCTGGCTCCGACGAGGGGCGCCGGCCAGGACGTCGAAGCCGAAGGCAAGGGTCGAGGCGGCCAGGGCGCTCGTCGACGCCAGGCCCGAGGCCGCGGCCCGCCCCGCCGACCTGCACCTCTCGGTGCCGACCCCCCGGCTCGGCGACGTCGTCATCGAGCTCGACGGCGTGACCGTCACCACCCCGGACGGCCGGGCACTGACCAGCGAGCTCGAACTGCGGCTCGACCCACGGGAGCGGCTCGGTCTGATCGGGCCGAACGGCGCTGGCAAGACGAGCCTGCTCGACGTGATGGCCGGACGGCGACAGCCGACGTCTGGTGAGGTCACCATCGGTTCGACGGTCCGCATCGGCTACTACGACCAGATGGGGGCCGCGCTCGACCAGCAGGCGAGGGTCCGGGAGGTGGTCGCCGGACCCCATCGCCAGGCCGACCACACCGACGCCCGGTTGCTGGAGGCCTTCTGGTTCGACACCGACGCCCAGTGGGCCAGGGTCGAGACCCTGTCCGGTGGTGAGCGACGGAGGCTCCAGCTCCTCCGGGTCCTGGCCGAACACCCGAACGTGCTGTTCCTCGACGAGCCGACCAACGACCTCGACCTGGAGACCCTGCGGGCCCTCGAGGACTTCCTCGAGGACTGGCCTGGCGCACTGGTCACGGTCAGCCACGACCGGGCCTTCCTCGAGCGGGTGGTGGCCGACGCGCTGATCCTCGACGGTGACGGCAATGCCCTCCGCCACCCCGGGGGCTTCGCCGCCTGGGACGCGGACCGTCGGGGCCGGACCCGGCGGCGCGACAGCCTGGCATCCGCCGACCGCGACCGCGACCGGGGCCCGGGCCCGGGCCGCCGGTCGACCACGAGCGACGCCGAGCGCCGACGCGAGCCGTCCGGCCGGTCGGCCAGCACGATCGGCCATCAGCTGCGGGAGACCGAGAAGGCGATGGCCCGCCTCGAGAAGCGCCGGGATGCGCTCGACGCCGAGCTCCAGGACGCCGGCGGCGACCACGATGCCCTGGCCCGCATCGGGGGCGAGCTGGCGGCGGTCACCGCCGAGCTGGCCGAGGCCGAGGAGCGCTGGATCGCGCTGGCCGAGGAGCAGGAGCAGCGCACCTGAGGCCGCGCCCCGGGCCGGTCGGGGCCGGTCACGGGCTCGGCCGGACGGCAACGCCCGCACTACGGTCGGCCCATGACCGGTATCGAGGTCCGCTCGGAAGCCGAGTCCCGCTCGCTGCGGGGCATCAAGTGGTCGAGGGATCCGGCGGATGTGTTGCCGGCCTGGGTGGCCGACATGGACCTGGTCCCGCCGGCCTTCGCTCGCCAGGCGGTCGCCGACCTGACGGAGATCGGCGACTTCGGCTACTCCCGCCACCACACCGAGCCGCTGCCCGAGCTGTTCGCCGACTGGCAGGCCCGGTACCACGGCTGGTCGCCCGACCCGGACGAGATCGTCGTGTTCAACGACGTGCTGCACGCCATCGCCCAGTCGATCAACCTGGCGACCGACCCGGGCGACGGGATCGTGCTGCTCACCCCGATCTACCCGCCGTTCCTCAAGGCGGTCGACGGCGGGTTCCGTCGGCTGGTCGACGTGCCGCTCGACCCGGACGGCTGGCGGCTCGACCCGGAACGACTGGCCGGGGCCATCGACGACCGGACCTCGGCGATCCTGCTGTGCTCGCCCCACAATCCGACGGGGCGGGTGTTCGACGTCGAGGAGCGGGCGGCGATCGCCCGCGTCGTCGTCGAGCACGACCTGCTGCTGATCAGCGACGAGGTGTGGGGCGACCTCGTGCACCCCGAGGCCAGACACCGGCCGATGGCCGACCTGACCGGCGAGCTCGACGGTGATCTCGGCGCCCAACTGGCGGCCAGGACCATCACGATCTCGGCCGCATCGAAGACGTTCAACCTGGCCGGTCTCCGCTGCGCCGTCGCCCACGTCGGTTCCCGCCGGCTGGCCCGACGCCTCGCCGCGTTGCCGCCGCATGCGCTCGGCGCGGTCGGCAGCCCCGGAGCGGCCGCCACCGGCGCCTGCTGGGCCGGCGGTCACGAGTGGTTGAGCTCGGCCCGCTCGTTCCTCACCGATCGTCGGGACCAGCTGGCCAAGCGACTCGACGACGATCTCCCGGCCGCCGGTTACCAGCTGGCCGAGGCCACCTACCTGGCCTGGATCGACCTCGGCGCCTACGACGTCGGCCCCGAGCCCCAGGAGTGGCTGCTCGAGCGGGCCAAGGTGGCGCTGTCGCCCGGGGGCGACTTCGGTCCAGGCGGGTCCGGCTTCGTTCGTCTCAACACGGCAACATCACCCGAGCTGCTCGACCGGATCCTCGACCGGATCGCCGCCGCCCTCGCCGGTCGCTGAACGTCGCCGCCCGGCACCCGGCGGTCACCGCGCACGGGGGGATCGGCCCACTACCCTCGACCCGACGGTATGGCGATCGAGTCCGAGGTCGAAGCGAGCGACGCGCTCGATGAGGTGGGGCCGGACGGTCGACCCGCCGCCCTCCGCTCCGTCGCGGCCATGGGCTTCGTCGCCACGGCGCTCGTTGTCGTCGGCGGCTCGCTCGCCGGTGCCGCATCGCCCGGCGACGCCTGGCGGTTGTGGTCGGTCCCGGCCATCCCGGTCACCCCGTCTGTCGACGTCGTCCCGGCGCTGATCGCCTACTACGGCGGCCTGATCATCCTGGTCCGGGCGTGGCTGCTGTTGCGCCGCCACCATCTGACGGGCGGGCCGTTGCCGGTCGGCGCCGTCGTCGCCGTCGTGGTGATCTGGGCGCTCCCGCTGCTGGTCGGCCCGCCGCTCGGCAGCCGAGACGTGTATGCCTATGCGGCGCAGGGGCGTATGGCTGAACAGGGGCTCGACGTGTACGCCGAGGGGCCGGAGGAGCTCGGCGCCGACGACCCGCTGCTGGCCCCGGTCGACCCCCTGTACCGGGACACGCCGTCGCCGTACGGCCCCGTCTTCGTCTCGCTGTCGTCACAGGTCTCGGCGCTCGCCGGCGACCGGGTCATCGCCGCCGTGTTCGGGTTCCGCCTGTTGGCGGTGCTCGGGGTTGCGGTGGCCGGTGCGGCGGTGTTCGACCTGGCCAGGGGGTCGGGGCGCGACCCGGTCGACGCCCTCATCCTGGCGGTCGCCAATCCGTTGGTCCTGTTCCACCTGGTGTCGGGGGCCCACAACGAGGCGATCATGCTCGCCTTCCTCGTTTCCGGGGTGGCGCTGGCAAGACGTCCCCGGTATCTCCACCTCGGCATCGCCCTGTGTGCGTTCGCCGCCGCCATCAAGCTGCCGGCCATCCTCGCCGTCGCCTTCCTCGGCTGGCCGTGGGCCCTGGAGGCGAGGGGCCTCGGCCGTCGGGTCGGGCGGCTTGCGCTCGTCGGGGCCGAGGCCCTTGCCGTCATCGCCGCCGCTGGACGGCTGACCGGATGGGGGTGGGGCTGGGTCGATGCGCTGACCACGGCGGAACCGGTCGACGCCTATCTGAGCGTGACCAGGCTGGTCGGCGGCGGCGTGTCACTGGCAACGGGGATGGACGTCGACCTCGTGCTCGGTGGCGCCCGCCTGGCCGGTATGGCGTTGGCCGTCGGTATCAGCGGCCTGCTGTTGCTTCGTCGGCGGGGGAGTTGGCCGACGGCGCTCGCCTGGAGCCTGCTGCTCTTCGCCGTCCTCCATCCGACCACCCAGCCGTGGTACCTCACGTGGGGCATCATGCTGCTGGCCGCCACCACCGCCGGTGAGCGCAACCGCACCCTGGTCGCCACCTGCGCCGCCGCGGTGTTCGTCGTCCTGCCGATCGGCCCCCAGATGGGTCTCGTCGTCCTCGACAACACCGGTCGGCTCACGTTGACCCTCGCCGCCGTGCTGTTGCTGTTCCTGACGGTCAGCCCGGCGGCCCCGACCGTGCGGCGACCGCGGCGCGAGCCGGAGTCCGGCCTCGTGTCGGTCGTGGTGCCCACCCGTCACGAGGCCGACAACGTCGAGCCGTTGGTCGAGGGGCTCCGGCGGATGGCGGCGTCATCGCTCCGCCACGGCGGACGGGTGGGTCACCGTCGGCTCGAGGTCCTGTTCGTCGACGACTCCGACGACGACACCCCCAACGTCATCGAGACGCTCATCGAGCGGGCGGCCAGCCCGGCGCTGCCGGCGCGGCCAGGAGCGCCGACCGTGTCGGGTGCGGACGAGGGGGTCGACGTGACCGTGCGTTTGCTGCACCGGGCCCCGGCCGACCGTTGGGGTGGCCTCGGCGGTGCCGTGGCCGACGGCCTGGCCGTGGCCAGGGGCGACATCGCCGTCGTCATGGACGGCGACCTCCAGCATCCGCCCGACACGATCCCCGACCTGGCCGCGGCCATCACCGGGGGCGCCGACATCGTGGCCGCGAGCCGCCGGGTCCCGGGAGGGAGCGACGGCGAGGGTCTGACCGTCGGGCGCCGGATCCTGTCGGTCGTGGCGACGTCGACCGCCCGCTGGCTCTTCCCGTCCTCGATCGGCCGACTGGCCGACCCGCTGTCGGGGTTCTTCGCCGTCCGCACGTCGGCCGTCGACGTCGACCGTCTCAACCCGGACGGGTTCAAGATCCTCGTCGAGCTGGTCGCCACCCACCCCGACCTGGCCACCCGGGAGGTCCCGTACCGGTTCGTCGGTCGCCTCCAGGGCCTGTCGAAGGCGTCGGCGTCCGAGGGGCTCCGCTATCTCGGTCACCTCGCCGATCTCCGGATCCGGACCTCCCGGCTGTGGGCCGGCGCCCGCGTCTCCCAACGGGCGTTCCCGTCGTCGGTGCGCCGGGCCTGACCCCGGCGGTCAGACGAGCTCCTCGGCTCGGTCATCGGCGTCGGCGCCGGCTGCGGCGACCTCCCGACCGGTCGTCGGCAGCTCGACCAGGAGCGCCGTCCTGGCGTCACGACCCCAGTTCTCCTTCGTCTGGACCGACCAGTAGAAGACGAACAGCGCCATCTCGTAGATCTCCAGCACGAGGATCATCCGGTCGTCGCCCCAACCGATGGCGACGATGAGGGCGCCGCCGACCAGCATGAACACCGCGGTCGTGCTGTAGATGCGCCGGTAGGGCACGCTCCTCACGATCTTGTCGTGTTCGCGACCGTTGACCAGGCTGGTGAGTCCGAGCAGGACGAACATGACGACGGCTGCGGTGAAGTGGGCGTTGTCGAGGAAGACGTCGTTGGCGAACCGGTAGGTGCCGAACGTGACGGCGAGGATCGCACCGGCGGCGACGAGGCCGCCGACCGCGACCGGGCCGGGACGCCACGGTGTGCCCTTCGCCCTGGCCCGGAGCCCGAGGACGGCGCCGACGACCAGCGCAGCGACGCCGACCCAGAACAGCGCCTGAATGTTGTTCGAGATCGCCGCTTCCTGCGCTTGGGTGAAGCGCTCGTCGCCGGCCGGGACGACGCCGGAGCACAGCCCGTCCTCGCTGGCTGGGACGACGGCGACGATCGGCGCCATCATGCCAGCGAGGTTGAGCAGCGTGTCCTCGATGTCGGGCTTGCCCCGCAGCACGATCAGACCGAACCCGGCGGCGATCAGTCCGCCGACGAACATGGCCCGGACCGGCGTGTGGTAGTAGGCGCTGATCGAGCCCTTGAAACAGTCCTGCACGTTTGCTTCGATCGCGACCGAGACGCCGATCAGCAGCGCCGCGCCGATCAGCCCGACCCGCAGGTAGTTGTAGCTCTTGGCATGGGCCTCGGCGAGTGTCTCGGCCCGTCTGATCTCCTGCATGTCCCCTCCTGGCATCGCTCGACGACGTTCGTCGACGGACGGGAGCGCTGCGACCCCATCGATCGCGGACTCCCGGGACGAGGACGTCACCTGCGAACCGATCGATACGTCGAGTTCGGCCGGCCGACCGGCGTTCGTCCCGTCAGCCGGTGGCGGGTGCGGGCTCGGTCGGTGCGGGGCGAGCCGAGGTGGCCGCCCGGAGGGCAAGGAGGCACACGACGGGGACGGCCAGCAGCAGGACGTTGCGCGCCACCAGCAGGAGCGCCGGCAGGGTGTCGGTGAGCCCGTCCGGTCGGAACAGCGTGAGGGTGACACCGGTGAGGAGGCCGGCGACGGCGGCGAGGGCGCCGGCCCGGACCGCCGTTCCAGGCGCCGTGGTCGGTCGACCGGCTGGACCGTGACCGGGGGCGACGAGCAGAGCGACCCATGGCGTCGTCCACACGAGGAACTGGGGTGAGAGCAGGGGAGCCGTGGCCAGCAGGGCACCCGTCGCCCCGAGTGCGGTGAGCCCGAGTGTCATCACCGGGTCGGCGCCGCGGCCGACCGATCGCCGTCCGGCCACCGCCAACGCCACCATCACCGCAACGGCCAGGACCCGCCCGGCGGTCACGAGCAGCGGGTCGAGCGTGCCGATCCGGTAGGCGTTGAGCTCGAGACGGGCATCCTCGCCGGAGACGAGCGCCACCAGCGATCCCGGGAGGCTCTCGACATGCCAACCGACGGCCCCCCGGAGCGACAGGACCTGGTCGACCGGCTCCAGTCCGTTTCCGACGGTCAGCAGCCAGCCGACACCGGCAGTGGCTCCGACGACCACCGCAGTGGCGACCGCCCGCCAGCGGCGGAGCGCGATGGCCGGCACCGCCAGGACCGCCGGCCACACCTTGATCAGCGCACCGACGGCCAGCGCCACGCCGGCCAGGAGCTCGATGCCCCGGCTCCCGGGGTCGCCTGTGCGGCCAGGACGGCGACCACCTCCGGTCGCGGTCAGCAGCGCCAGGGCACCGACGACGGCGACGGCGGTCACGATCGTGTCGAGCCGCTGGTAGCCGAGCGGGACCAGGGGCAGGCCGAGCACGAGGTGGGCGGCCCCCGTCGTCCGCCCGATCCGGTTGGCGAGCAGTCCGGCGACGGCCAGATCGAGGGCGAGCGACAGGACGAGGAGCCGCCGGTGCGTCTCGACGACGTCGGCGCCGGCGAGGCGATCCAGGATCACGACCGAGCCGGGTGGGTACTCGACCGGTTCGTCGACCCAGGCCGCGCCGTCCCGCTCGGCGATCACCTGGAAGCGCTCGGCGTCCCAACCCGCCAGCTCGCTTGGCTCGTCGGTCGCCGGGCCGAAGGCGAGCACACCGACGACCGCAAGGCGGACGGCCACGGCGAGCGGCCAGGCACGCACGAGGGCCGACCACCCCCGTTCGATGATCCGGGTTCCTTCGACAGCCACTAACCTGGGAGGATATGACGACTGCGGACACCCCAGATCTGACCGTCGACGCTCCGCCGGCCGGCGGGTCCGATCCGGCCGCCCCCCTCTCGGTCTCCGAGGAGGCGCTGGCCACGGTGCTCGACGTGCGGGCCGGTGAGGACGACCCCGGGGCAACGGCCCTCCGGGTCGAGATCACCGGCGCCAACATGACCGACTTCCGCTACGCGCTCGACCTCGTGCCGATCGCCGAGGCGGCCGACGACGACGCCGTCTACACCCAGGGGACCCACGGCGAGCTGACCGTGATCGTGCCGGCGGCGTCGATCGAGCGGATGCAGGGCGCCGTACTCGACGTCCCGTCCAACAGCGCCGCCGGGGGCCTGGTCATCAAGAACCCCAACACCCCGAACCCGCTCGACGGGCTCGACATCGACCTGTCCGGCGAGCTGCCGCAGCGGGTCCAGGCCGTGCTCGACCAGGCGATCAACCCGGCGCTGGCCTCCCACGGGGGCTATGCCACGCTGGTCAACATCGAGGACACGACGGTCTTCGTGACCATGGGCGGCGGGTGTCAGGGTTGCGCCGCCAGCGCCATGACGCTGCGCGACGGCATCCGGACGATGCTCCTGAGCGCCGTTCCGGAGATCACCGAGGTCGTCGACGCCACCGACCACGACGCCGGCGAGAACCCCTTCTACACCTAGCCCTTTCCAGCCCCGGACCTCGGTCGGCCGCTCCGTCGATCGCCCGGTCGGCGGCGGACATGCGGCCCGATGGGTGTGGCAACTACGCTGGACGACGGTTCGCGACATCGAGCCGTCCACTCGGCCAGGGGGAACAGACCACATGCCCGACTCCGCGCCCGACACCCGGCGAGGCATCGTCGCCTACGGGGCGTACGTGCCCTACTTCCGGCTGAACAAGTCGGCGATCACCGCGGCGCTCGGTACCGGCGGTGGCCGGGGGACCCGAGCGGTGGCCTCCTACGACGAGGACGCCACGTCGATGGCGGTCGAGGCCGGGCGCATGCTCATGCGGTCGGCCCCGGACGGGCTGGTGCCCGATGCGCTCTACTTCGCCACGTCGACGCCGCCCTATCTCGACAAGACCAACGCCAACGTCATCCACGCCGCGCTCGACCTGCCGTCGCGGGTGTTCGCCGGCGACGTCGGCGGCTCGCCCCGCTCGGTCAACGCCGCACTCCGGTCGGCCATCGGCGCCGGTCAACCGACGATGGTGGTGGCGGCCGACGTCCGCAGCGGACGACCGGGCTCGGCCGACGAGGCCAACACCGGCGACGCCGCCGTCGCCTGGATGATCGGCTCACCTGACGATGGGCCGGTCCTGGCCGAGTGGCTCGGCGGGGCGTCGGCAACCGAGGAGTTCCTCGACCGCTGGCGGCTGCCCGAGTGGAACTACTCCCGGGTGTGGGAGGAGCGCTTCGGCGAGCACGCCTACCTGCCGCTGGTGACCGAGGCGGCCGAGGCGGCCTTCAAGGAGTGTGAGATCGAGCCGGGTGACGTCGACAAGGTCGTCATCGCCGGCCTGCACGCCCGCGCCGTTCGTGGTGCAGCCAGGGCGGCCGGCGTCGACGGGGCCAAGGTCGTCGACGACCTGGCAACGGTGGTCGGCCAGGCCGGCAGCGCCCACGCCGGGCTCGTCCTGGCCGCCACCCTCGACGAGGCCGCACCGGGGGAGACCATCATGGTCATCCACCTGGTCGACGGGGTCGACGTCGGGTTCTTCCGCACGACCGACGCCATCGCCGGCCATCAGCCGTCGGCCACGGTGGCAGCCCAGATCGAGGGTGGCAACGACTCGCTCGACTACAACACCTTCCTCACCTGGCGTGGCTTCCTCGACCGGGAGCCACCCCGCCGCCCCGATCCGGAGCCACCGGCAGCGCCGCCGTCGTTCCGATCCGACCGGTGGAAGTACGCCTTCGTCGGCTCGAAGGACACCTCCAGCGGTGCCATCCACCTGCCACCCCAGCGGGTCTCGGTCAAGGGAGGCGCCGTCGACGAGATGGAACCGGTGCCGATGGCCGACGTGCCCGGCACCGTCGTGACGTTCACGATCGACCGCCTGGCCTTCTCCCTGTCGCCGCCGACGATCGCGGTGGTGATCGACTTCGACGGCGGCGGCCGGTTCCAGTGCCAGCTCACCGACGCCAACCCGGACGACGTGAAGATCGGCGACCGGGTCTCGATGACGTTCCGGCGGCTGCTGACCGCGGACGGCGTCCACAACTATTTCTGGAAGGCTCGCCCGTTAGGAGAGCCCCAAGACGGGGCTCGCCCGGTCGGCGAGTCGAACTAGCGGCCTGCGAGGGTCGAGCACACACAACGAACGCCCCCGAACGGCTACGAAAGACGAAGAGGTACCGCTATGGGCTCCAAGGGCATCAAGGATCAGGTGGCGATCGTCGGGATGGGGTGCACCCCGTTCGGCGAGCACTGGGACAAGTCGGTCGACGACATGTTGATCGACGCCGCGACCGACGCGTACGCGTCGGCCGGCATCAGCCAGGACGACGTCGACGCGTTCTGGTTCGGCACGCTCGGCTCGGGCACGTCGGGCCTCACACTGTCCCGGCCGCTGAAGATCGACTACAAACCGGTCACCCGGGTGGAGAACATGTGCGCCACCGGGTCCGAGGCGTTCCGCAACGCCTGTTACGCGGTCGCCTCGGGCGCCTACGACACGGTGATGGCCATCGGGGTCGAGAAGCTCAAGGACAACGGCATGTCGGGGCTCGTGTCGGCCAAGGTCCCGACCGACGGCACCCGCCCCGAACTGACCGCCCCGGCGATGTTCTCGCTGCTGGCCCCGGCGTACTCGAACAAGTACGGCGTCGACACCGACGAGATGAAGGACGTCCTGACCCGGATCGCCTGGAAGAACCACTACAACGGCGCCCGCAACCCCCGAGCCCAGTTCCGCAAGGAGGTCGGGAAGGACACGATCTGCAACGCCCCCCTGATCGCCGGTCAGCTCGGCATCTTCGACTGCTCCGGCGTGTCCGACGGCTCGGCCGCCGCCATCCTGTGCCGGGCCGAGGATGCCCACAAGTACACCGACAAGCCCCTCTACGTGAAGGGCCTCGGGTTCTCGGCCGGCCCGGCCGCCGGTCCGATCGACACCGACTACGACTACACGACGTTCAACGAGGTCGTTCGGTCGGCCGCAGACGACTACGCCCAGGCCGGGGTCACCGACCCCCGGGCCGAGGTGGCGATGGCCGAGGTCCACGACTGCTTCACCCCGACCGAGCTGGTCCTGATGGAGGACCTCGGGTTCGCCGACCGGGGCATGGGCTGGAAGGAGGTCCTGGCCGGGACCTACGACCTCGACGGCGAGCTGCCGGTCAACCCGGACGGCGGCCTCAAGAGCTTCGGGCACCCGATCGGTGCATCCGGCCTGCGGATGCTGTTCGAGTGCTGGCTCCAGCTCCGCCAGGAGGCACCGGAGGATCGTCAGATCCGGGCGGTGACCGAGCTCGGCAAGACGCTCGGCATGACCCACAACCTCGGCGGGGCGCCGGGCGAGTGCGTCAGCTTCGTCTCGATCGTCGGCTCGGAGATCGGCTAGCGGGACCGCCGCCCGGGGCCGGTGCACCGGCGGGGGCCGACGCAGCCAGCCATCGGGAGTTCGAGGCGTTCAGCAGGTCGGGGGCTGGGCCCCCGGCCCGCCCGCGCCGAGCAGCCTGACCGCCTCGAGCAGCTCGACCCCGGAGACCGCCCAGCCGATCGGACCGCCTCGACCCGAGGCGAACACCATCGCCACCATCCGGCCGTCCGGGTCGACCACCGGCGCGCCCGAGTCGCCCGGTTCGATGTCGGCCTCCAGCCGGGCCGCAGCCCGGCGGCCCTCGCCGTCGAGGGTGGCGTCGACCAGTTCGAGGATCTCGGCCGGGTCGACCTCGATCCGGCCGAGATCACCGTCGGTGCCATCGCCCTCACCGAACCGCAGCACCCCGACCGGGCCGGGACCGTCCGGCTCGTCCAGCTCCAGGTGCTCGTCGAGGGGCTGGCGGGTCCGCAGCAGGGCGATGTCCTTGTCGGCGTCGAGGTACACGAGGTCGGCCGCCAGCGCAGCGTCCTCGTCGCCCTGATGGATGGAGATCGGGCCGGCGTCGGAGAACGAGTGGGCCACGGTCACGAGCAGGTCCGGAGCGACCGCCCCGGCCATCGCCCGGTTGGCGGTCCGGCCCCGGCACGGTTCGATCAGCACCCGCCACGTCGACCCGGTCGAGCGGGCGTCGTCGCCACAGCCGGTCAGCCAGGCCGACCCGAGGAGCAGCGCGACGACGAGCAGCCAGGTCAGCCGCCGATGGTGGTGCCCGGCCGGTGCAACAGGAGGAGCCTCGACCGACACGGCGCCCAACGGTAGCAATCCCGGTCCGGTCGACGGCGTCGACTCCGACCCGGTGCGACCCCGGTCGGAGCCGATGGGTTGCAAACGGTCGTGTTTCGGTGCAGCCTCACCCTTGTGAGCGGCGACGACACGCCGGGCGACCACACGCTGGGCGACCGACCGTCTGGTCAACCCGTTGGGGAGCCGGCCACCGGGCGACCGATCCCGGCGGCCGAACCCGTCGCGCCAGGGCGGCGTCGTCTCGGCTTCTCGGCCTCGGAGTTGGCCGGGCTCGTCGACCTGCCGGACGACGTTGACGGCATGGCCGCCGCCATCGAGGCCGACGGTCGGCTCTTCGCCGGTGCCTTCGTCCCCGTCGTGCTGCACGATCCGCAGGCGGCCGAGCGCTCCTATGACGCAGCCGAGTGGGCGGCCGACCTGATCCGCTCGGCCGGCGGCCGGTTGCTCGGCGTCGCCACCTGCACCGAGCCGGCGCCGGAGGAGTCCACCGCCGACGACACGATCCTCAACCCCCGCCAGTGGAACCATGCGGCCGCCATGATCGAGCGACTGGAGGGGGTCAGCACCCGCTTCGGTCTTCGAGTGGTGGTTCGCGACACGATCGACGAGCTCGACATCGAGGGCGAGGCCGACCGCAGCCCGATCCACCACCTGCTCGACACCGGCCGCTACCTGATCGACGGCCTCGTCCCGGTCCGGCTCATCAGCCCCGACGCCCGGTCCTGAGCCGTCGCCTGCGGCCCGTCCGGCGCCGGACCCGTCGCAGTCTCGGGTCGACGCGCCGCATCGGCCCCCGGATCGGGCACCATCGGAGCCCGGGGTCGCCGTGTGACGGCCCTCGACTTATGACCAGATGAGGGGAGTGCCCGTGAGCAAGCCGGTGATGCACATCGATCGCCCGGTGACCGACGTCGGCCGCTGGACCGGCGACCGGGTCGAGGTCGTCGGCCCCGACGACGCCCGCCTCGGTGAGGCGGCGGCCGCCATCGTCGGCGGGATCCACTGGGACGGTCCCCGATTCGACGTCGCTCCCGACCTACGGGTGCTGGCCAGGACCGGTATCGGGGTCGACGCCGTCGACCTCGACGAGGCCACCAGACGAGGCGTTGTCGTGGTCAACACGCCGGACGGCCCGACCGTCTCGACCGCCGAGCACACGATGGCGCTGCTGTTCACGGTGGCCAAGACCATCGGTCCCCATCAGGACCGGCTGCGCCGAGCCACCGGCGACTACACGATCGTCAGCACCGCAACCGAGCTCGACGGCCTGACCATCGGGCTCCTCGCCTACGGCCGAATCGCCAGGCGGGTGGCCCGGATCGCGGCCGGCATCGGGATGCGGGTGCTCGTCTGTGACCCCTACCTCGACCCCGCGGCGACCGACGCAGACGATCCCGCCGCCCCCGAGATCGTCGACTTCGATCAGCTCCTGGCCCGGTCCGACGTCCTGTCGCTGCACTGCCCGCTCACCGACGAGACGACCCGCCTCCTCGATCGCCAGGCCTTCGCCAGCTGCAAGCCCGGGGTCATCTTCCTCAACGCCGCTCGGGGCGGCCTGGTCGACCACGACGCCCTCGTCGAGGCGCTCGACTCCGGTCACGTCCGGGCCGCCGGCCTCGACGTCACCGATCCGGAGCCGCTCGACCCCGATCACACGCTGCTGCATCGCGAGAACGTCGTCGTCACCCCCCATATCGCCTCGTCGACCGAGGTCGGCCGTGACCGGATGCTGTCGATGGCGATCGAGCAGGCGCTGCAGGTGCTCGACGGGGAGCGCCCGGCCAACGTGGTCAACCCCGACGCCTTGACCGCCTGAGGCCCGAGGCGGCCCGGGTCGCGGACCGGGAGCTGGTGGCCGCCGAGCCACGCCGTGTACGGTGACCGGCCATGACCGAGGTGCGGGCGGAGATGACGGCGTCGGTGTGGCAGGTCCGGGTCGAGGTCGGTCAGGCGGTGGCCGCCGACGACGAGCTGCTCATCCTGGAGTCGATGAAGATGGAGATCCCCGTCGTCGCCCCCCGGGCCGGGACGGTTGACGTGGTCCACGTCGCCCCGGAGGACCAGGTCAACGAGGGAACGGTGCTCGTCACGCTTCGCTGACCGGCCGGTCGGTGCCGGCCCTGGCCGCCTCGATGCGGGCCGTCGTGAGCTGCGAGCCGACCGCGGCCAGGAGGACGAGCTGACCGACACCGGCGAGCAACCAGGGGGCTCGGAGGGCCATGGACCGGTCGCTGACCGCCTCGACCACCGCCATCGTCACCCCACCGAGCAACGCCCCGATCGGCATCATCCCCCACCCGAAGAACCGGTAGACGCTGTTGACCCGGCCGAGCAGCTCGTCGGGGATGATCGTCTGGCGAAGGCTGACCGTGATCACGTTCCACAGCATCCCGAGCATGGCCGAGAGCCCGAACAGGACGGCGACGAACGGCCACGACGACAGCGAGCCGATCACGATGCTGCTGACGCCGCCGGCGAGCAGCGTCAGCCACAGCGACGGGCCCGGCCCGATCCTGGCCGAGATCGTCGGTGCCGCCCATCCGCCGGCCACCGCACCGACGGCGGCGCCGACGTTGAGCAGGGCGAACTCACCGGGCGACGTGCCGAGCTCCTCCTGGGCGAACAGCACGAGCGAGGCCATGCCGAGCGCTCCGAGGCCGTTCAGGACCCCGAGCACGATGGCGAGGGTCCGCAGCAGGCGGTGGCGCCACAGCCACCGGAACCCCTCGGCCATCTCCCGGCGCCAACCGCCGGCCGTCGGCCCGCCGCTCGTGGCCTGGCCGCTCGCCTGTCGATCGAGGGCCAGGCCGCGGAGCGGGACGATGGCGGCGATCAGGGCGGCGGAGACGGCGAACGTGGTGGCGTCGACCAGGAACGGCAGGGCGAACAGGACGACGAGCAGCCAGGCCCCGAGCGGCGGGCCGACGAAGAAGTTGGCGGTCTGCTCGGCGCTCCACAGGCGACCGTTGGCCCGTTCGAGTCGCTCGGGCGGCACCAGGCGGGGCAGGAAGCTCTGGGCCGCATTGTCGTAGAGGACCTCGCCGACGCCGAGCAGGAAGATCGCCACCAGCAGGACGGCATAGAGGGCCACGTCGGTCCCGCCTCCGGCCGCCGCCCCAGCCGCCGCTGCTGCTGCGTCGCCGGTCTGCAGGTCGTCGGGTGCGGGCAGGTCGTCCTGGCGGGACAGGACCAGACCGGCCACCACCAGCGTCACGGCCGCCCGGCCGAGGTTGGCCCTGACCATGATCGTTGCCCGGTCGTAGCGGTCGGCGACGACGCCAGCCGGGAGGCTCACCAGCAACCACGGGAGGCGCTGCAACACGACGACGATCGAGATCAGGAGGGGGTTGCGGGTGATGGCCGAGGCGAGCCACGGGTAGGCGAGCATGCCGATCCCGTCGCCGAGGTTCGAGATCGTCGACGCGGCGAACAGGCGTCGGTAGCCCCGTCCGAGCGAGCCGCCGGAGGTGGTGTCGTCTGCGGTGCCTCTGGCGGTGTCGTCTGCGCTCACCTCGTGCCCCGACCGCAGACGTTCGCGGTATGCACCCGGCGTCCGGGCACTAGCCGGGGGAGGAGGCGATGCCTCCGTCGATCTTCAGGACCGATCCGGTGGTGTACGACGAGGCGCCCGAGGCGAAGTAGAGGGCAGCTCCGACCACCTCGTCCGGTTCGCCGCCGCGGCCGAGCGGGATGTCCTCCTCGGCCCGCTTGGCGAACGCGTCGAGGTCCCACGCCTTGGAGATGTCGGTCATGAACGGGCCGGGCATGATCGTGTTGACCCGGACGGTCGGGCCGAGCGCCTGGGCGAACGAGACGGTCATGTTGTTGATGCCGGCCTTGGCCGCCCCGTAGATCGCCTCGTTCGGGCTTGACTGCACGGCGGCGATCGAGCTGACGTTGATGATCGAGCCGCCGCCGTCGGCCACCATCTGCTCCCCGAAGCGGGCCGAGAGCCGGAACGGACCCTTGAGGTTGACGTCGATGACCTTGGTGAACAGCTCCTCGGTCACCGAGCCGAGGGACTCGTACAGCGGCGACATGCCGGCGTTGTTGACCAGGACGTCGCAGCGCCCGAACTCCCGGTAGACCGTGTCGAACAACTCGTCGCACTGGTCCCAGTAGCCGACGTGGCAGGCCAGGCCGAGCGCCCGCCTGCCGGTCTCGCTTGTCACCTTGTCGGCCAGCATCTCGCAGGCCGGCAGCTTGCGGCTCGTGATGACGACGTCGGCCCCGCGCCTGGCGAACGCCTCGACCATCGAGCGCCCGAGCCCACGGCTCCCGCCGGTGACGACGACCACCTTGTCGGTCATGTCGAATGCGTCGGTCATGTCCGGCCTCCCATCGAAACGGAGGCCATCATCCTCGCTGCCGGACGGACCCGCAACCCGCCGACGGCAACCGGTTCACCGACCGTTCTGGGAGAAGTGGTGGTAGTCCTCGAGCGACTGCCAGTTGCCGCCCCAGCCCCACCCGATCTCGGTGAAGGCCTCGACCACGACCCCGTCCGCGTCGATCATGCCGGGGAGGCCGAGCGTGCGGTCGAGGTAGTGCCCCGACAGTTC
Organism: Actinomycetota bacterium; assembly: GCA_039195375.1. Lineage (GTDB taxonomy): Bacteria > Actinomycetota > Acidimicrobiia > Acidimicrobiales > SZUA-35 > JAHELU01. The sequence goes on along the minus strand of JBCCVL010000016.1, from coordinate 15,504 downwards.
GGGCAGGATCAAGTCACCCCGCCGATAGGGGTTGTGGAACGGGTTGATGTCGACCGCAAGCCCGTAGGCGTGCTGGGAGAACGTGGTCCCGCCGACCACCGGCCGGCACACGAAGCCCGTGGTGTTGTTCCCGTCGCCGGTCGGGAGCGCCGTCAGTTCGGGGGCGGCAACGACCCGCATCTCCTCGATCGGGAAGCGGGCCTCGTGCAGTCGCTCGAAGACCTGGACGACGTCGGTGGCCACGGTTGCGTTGACGAGCAGCTCGCCGGTGTGGGGTCGTCCGTCGAAGCCCCAGAACGACACGGTGAGATAGGCCAGGTCCTCGGGCCCGACCGGGCAGCCCGGCTCCCAGGTCGACCGGGCGAGCACCTCGTCGGCGACCGGGTCGATCGTGGCGACGAACCGATCGTCCGGTGGCCCAGGCAGGGCGCTCGGGGCGGTGAAGCGCCGGTCCCGCAGCTCCTCCGGGGTGGTCTGGGGGACGACGACCACCCCGTCCGGCGTGGTCGGCAACACCCTGGCGCCGAGCCAGTCGGGCCCGGCCGCACCGGCGTCTGGACCGTCGCTGCCGTCGCCGTCGTCGCCGCCGGTTGGATCGGGATCGGCGGGGTCGGCAGGGCCGGTCGGAGGCGGCTGCCCATCACCCGTCGCCGTGGTGGCGACGAGGCTCGTCGCCGTCGTTGCGGTGGTCCCGATCGACACCGACAGCGAGCGGTCCTCGCCGGTCTCCGACGAGCAGGAGCTGACGACGGTGGCTGCCAGCGCAACGCCGACGGTGGCCGCGAACCCGATCCGGCGTCCGACGGCACACCGGACGCGGTGTCGGGTGGGGCCGATTGGCGGCACACTGGGGCCCATGGCCGCCAACGTACTGGGTGACGAGCTCCAACCGTGTTCGACCGACCCGCTCACCGGGTTCTACCGGGACGGTTGCTGCAACACCGGCGGCGACGACGTCGGGGTCCATACGGTGTGCTCGGTGATGACCGAGGAGTTCCTCGAGTTCAGCGCCTCGGTCGGCAACGACCTCTCGACCCCGCAACCGGCCTTCGGGTTCGCCGGCCTCAAGCCGGGCGACCAGTGGTGCCTGTGCGCCCCCCGCTGGCAGGAGGCCCTCGACCGGGGCCAGGCCCCGCCGGTCGTGCTGGCGTCGACCCACATGGCCACGCTCGAGTACGTCACCCTCGACGACCTGCGGGCCCACGCCGTCGACGACGGTCCCGGCCAGGCCGCCGGCTGAACGGCCCCGGATCTCGGGCGGGCGACGAAAGGGTGCGCGGGTGCTGCACATCGACCGGTTGACCAAGCGGTACGGCCCCGTGCTGGCCGCCGACGAGGTGTCGTTGCGCGTCCGACCGGGACGCATGGTCGGTTTCGTCGGGCCGAACGGTGCCGGGAAGTCGACCACGATGCGCGCCATCTTCGGTCTCGTCGTCCCCGACTCGGGCACGATCACGTGGCGGGGCGAGCCGGTCGACCGCGACCACCGGACCCGGTTCGGGTACATGCCCGAGCAACGCGGTCTCTATCCGAAGATGCCGATCGCCGACCAGGTCGCCTACTTCGCCGAGTTGCAGCGGGTCGAGCGGGCCAGGGCCCGCGCTCGGGCAACCGAGCTGCTGACGTCGCTCGGGCTCGGCGAGCGGCTGACCGAGCCACTGGAGAAGCTCAGCCACGGCAACCAGCAGCGGGTGCAGCTGGCGGTCAGCCTGGCCAACGACCCCGAGCTGCTGGTGCTCGACGAGCCGTTCAGCGGGCTCGACCCCGTCGCCGTCGACACGCTCCAGGAGGTGCTGACGGCCCGGGTGGCCGATGGTGCCGGGGTGCTGTTCAGCAGCCACCAGCTCGACCTCGTCGAGCGCCTCTGCGACGAGATCGTGATCATCGCCGACGGCCGGGTTCGGGCCGCCGGGACGGTCAACGACGTGCGCTCGGCCGACGGGGTCCGCCATGTCCTGGTGCGGGTCGACCGACCGAGGATCCCGCTGCGTCAGGCGCTGGCCGGGCTGGCGGTCAGCCGGATCGACGGCGACCAGGCCACGGTGGTCGTCGCCAGCGACCGGGAGGTGGCCGACGTGCTCGACCGGGCCAGGCGGGCCGGCACCGTGGCGAGACTCGACTTCGACCTGCCGACGTTGACCGAGCGCTTCGCCGCCATCGTCACCGCCCCCGATCCGGGCGACGAGCGCGCCGAAACGGCGCCGGCGACCGCCCCGGGGATGGCCGAGCGATGAGTACCTCCCGGATCGTGTGGTTGGTGATGCGCCGGGAGCTTCGGGCCCGCCTGTTCTCCCGGGCGTTCGTGATCGGCCTTGCCGTGATCGTCGTGTTGATCTCGGCCGTCTCGTTCCTCAGCGCAGCCCTCGACGACGACGCCCCGATCCGACTCGGGCTCGCCGGCGAGCAGCCGAGCGGCGCCGTGGCCACCCTGGAGGCCTTGGCCGAGGCGGTCGAGACCGAAGTCGAGATCATCGAGTTGTCCGGTCGGGGAGAGGCCGAGCAGCGGGTGGCCGACGGCGAGCTCGACGCCGCCGTCGTCGACGGCGAGCTGCTGATGGAGCAGACCTCGAACCAGATCGTCGCCCTCGTCGGGCCCGCCTGGCAGCAGGCCGGACTCATCGACGGCCTGACCGGCGCCGGCCTCGACGCCACCCAGGTCGATGGCGTGCTCGGCGCCGCCGCACCGGTCGAGGTGGTCGAGCTGGATCCCGACCCGGACGCCGACGCACGGGAGGCCGTCGCCTTCGCCAGCGTCATCCTGATGTTCATCGCCATCCAGGTCGCCGGCAGCTACATCATGCTCGGCATCTTCGAGGAGAAGACCACCAAGGTCGTCGAGCTCGTCCTGGCCTCGGTCCCGGCCCGCTACCTCCTCGCCGGCAAGATCCTCGGCATCGCCGTCATCGGACTCATCCAGGTCGCCGTCCTCGTGCTGACCGCGCTCGTGGCCAGTGCCGCCACCGGGTCGTCGGCCCTCCCGGCCCTCAGCCCCTCCCTGCTTGGCACCGCCGTCATCTGGTTCCTGATCGGCTACCTGCTGTACGGGGCGGTGTTCGCGGCCGGCGCCTCCCTCGCCCCCCGTCAGGAGGACGCCCAGTCAACGCTTGCGCCGATCTCGATGATCCTGCTGATCAGCTACATCGCCGTGCTCGGAACGTCCGGCGACCCGACCGGTTGGCCGTCGCGGGTGGTCAGCTGGATCCCGCTGACCTCGCCGTTTGCCATGCCGGGCCGGATCGCAGCCAACGCCGCCCCGTGGTGGGAGATCGTCGGCTCGATGCTGGTCGGGATCGTCGCCGTCGTCGGCGTGCTGCTCGCGACCGAGCGGATCTACGTGCGGTCGGTGATCCACACCGACCGCAAGCTCGGTTGGCGCGAGGCCTGGTCGCTGCCGAGCTGAGCGAGCCGTCGGGGAGCCGACCGGCTGGTCGGTCCGGTCCGGCGCGGCCTCGGCGTCAGCCCCGGGTGAGGTGCCGGCGGACGGTGTCGGCCAGGCCGGCGCCGTCGAGTCCGAGCGACGCGAGGATGGCGTCGGCCTTACCGTGATCGAGGTAGTCGGTCGGCACGCCGGTGACCACCACGTCGGGGCCCTGGCCGGTCAGCCGGGCGGCGATCGAGGCGCCGATGCCGCCCTCGGCCAGCCCGTCCTCGGCGGTCACCACCAGCCGGTGGCCGGCGGCGTGGCGGAGCATCGCCTCGTCGAGTGGCTTGGCCGCCCGTGGATCCCACACCGACGCCGAGATGCCGTCGGCGGCCAGCTCGTCGGCCGCCTCCTTGGCCGCGCCGAACAGCTTGCCGACCCCGATCAGGCAGACGTCGGTGCCCTCCCGGTCGAGCCTGGCCTGCAGCCCTCGACCGACCTCGTCGTCGCCGACGATCGGGGGCGGCGTCTTCGGCCAGCGGATGCACACCGGCCCGGACGTGATGTCGTAGGCGTCGCTCAGCATCTGTTGCAGCTCCTGGTAGCTGCTCGGGCAGAGGATCGTCATGCCCGGGATCTTCGACATCAGGACCAGGTCGAGGACGCCGTGGTGTGAGGGCCCGTCGTCGCCGGTGATGCCGGCCCGGTCGAGGCAGAAGATCACCGGCTGGCCGTGCAGGCCGACGTCGAGATTGGCCTGGTCGAAGGCCCGGGAGAGGAACGTGGAGTAGATGGCGACCACCGGTCGGAGGCCGCCCATGGCCATGCCGGCAGCCATCGTGACGGCGTGCTGCTCGGCGATGCCGACGTCGAGCACACGGTCACCGAACCGCTCCCGGAACGGCAGCAGGCCGGTCGAGTCCGGCATGGCCGCCGTGATGGCCACCAGGTCGTCGTGCTCCTCGCCGAGCTTGATGAGCGCATCGGTGAACGCCGCCGTGTAGCTGCCCGGCTTCTCGAGCGGTCCGATGTCGTGGAGGTGTTTGACGTCGTCGTTCTCGGCCGGGCCGTAGCCGCGACCCTTCTGGGTCATCACGTGCAGCACCACCGGACCATCGAACTTGCCGGCGTTGTCGAGGGCCTGCTCGAGCTCGGCGATGTCGTGGCCGTCGAAGGGACCCATGTAGCGGACGCCGAGCTGCTCGAAGAACGCCTGGGGCTCGAACGCCTCGCGGATGGCGGCCTTCGAAGCCCGGATGCCGGTCAGCGACAGGTTGCCGAACACCGGGATCTTCTCGGCGAACCGCTCCAGCCGGCGCTGGCGGCTCATGTAGACCGGGTTCGACCGGATCTTGACCAGGCTCTCCGACAGCAGCGACACCGTCGGGGCGTAGGACCGGCCGTTGTCGTTCAGCACGATCGTCACGTCGGAGCCCGAGTGGCCGAGGTTGTTGAGCCCCTCGAAAGCCATCCCGCCCGTCATCGAGCCGTCGCCGAGCACGGCCACCACCCGGCGGCGCTCGCTGTCGCCGGTCGCCTTGAACGCCGTGGCCAGGCCGTGGGCGTAGCCGAGCACGGTCGAGGCATGGCTGTTCTCGATCCAGTCGTGGCCGGACTCGTCACGGCACGGATAGCCCGACATGCCGCCGGCCTCCCGCAACCCGTCGAACCCGTCGAGGCGCCCGGTCAGCATCTTGTGCACGTAGGCCTGGTGACCAGTGTCGAACAGCACGACGTCCCGAGGCGAGTCGAGCACCCGGTGGAGGGCGACGGTCAGCTCCACGATGCCGAGGTTGGAGCCGAGGTGCCCACCGGCGTTGCTCTGGTTGACCTTGTCGACGATGAACTCCCGGATCTCGGTGCAGAGGTGGTCGAGCTCACCCTGGTCGAGGCCCCGGAGGTCCGCCGGGCCGGAGATCTGTTCGAGCATGGGACGTCCTCACTGGCTGCGGTGCTCGTTGTAGGTTACCCGGGCCCTCCCGGTCAGGCCCGGTCGGGTAGGGCCCGCACCCCACGTTCCGGTCTCGGGCCGAACGAGCCGGTGGCGGCCCGGGTTCGGGCCCCGTCGGCCGGGATCGGTATCCTGGCCTGGTGAGCGGAGCAGATGGAACCAGCGGCCCCCTGATCGACGCCGACGTCGTGTCCGACGTCCTCGAGATCGCCGTCGGCGGCGGCGCCGACTTCGCCGAGGTCTTCGCCGAGGACGCCCAACGGGGCTCGGTCAACCTCGACGACGGCCGGATCGAGAGCCTGGCCTCCGGCCGCGACCGGGGGGCGGGGATCCGGGTCGTGTCGGGCGAGTCGACCGGGTTCGCCCACACCGCCGACCTGACCCCCCGTGGCCTGGCCAATGCAGCCAGGGCGGCGGCCGACGCCGCTCGCAACAGTGCCGACGGCGCCACCCGCAGCATCGACCTCGACGCCTACCGGGGCGCCGGGGCACCGGTGGCCCAGCGACCGGCCGAGGTCGACAAGGCGACCAAGGTCGGCCTGCTCCGCCGGGCCGAGGACGTCGCTCGGTCGGCCGACGACACGATCACCCAGGTGAGCGCCCGCTACGCCGACTCCCGGCGCCGGATCCTGGTCGCCAACTCCGACGGGGTCTTCGCCGGCGATGACCAGACCCGCACGATGTTCTCGGTCAGCTGCGTTGCCTCGGGCGACGCCGGACTCCAGACCGGCACGGAGACGATCGGCCACTCGGTCGGCTTCGAGCTCTTCGACCGCTACGACGTCGAGGACCTGGCCCGCCGGGCCGCCAACCGGGCCCTGACCAAGCTGGCGGCCCGCCCCGCCCCGTCCGGCACGCTTCCGGTCGTCATCGGCCCCGGTTCCGGCGGCGTGCTGTTCCACGAGGCGTGTGGCCACGGCCTCGAGGCCGACCTGGTCCGCAAGGGGGCGTCGGCCTTCGCCGGCCGGGTTGGGGAGCAGGTGGCCTCACCGCTCGTCACCCTGATCGACGACGGCACGATGGGCGAGGAGTGGGGTCACTACGCCATCGACGACGAGGGCCGCCCGGCGGCCCGCAACGTGCTGATCGAGGACGGCGTGCTCGTCGACTACATGTGGGACGGGCTACGGGCCAGGGCCGAGGGCCGGCCGAGCAGCGGCAACGGCCGTCGCCAGAGCTACCGCCACCTGCCGATGGTGCGGATGACCAACACCTACCTGGCCGGCGGCGAGAGTGACCCGGCTGACATCATCGGTTCGGTCGACCACGGCGTGTACGTCGCCCGCCTCGGTGGCGGCCAGGTCAACACGGCGTCCGGCGACTTCGTGTTCGGCATGGTCGAGGCCTACATGATCACCGACGGCCAGCTCGGCGCCCCACTCCGGGAAGGTCAGCTGATCGGCAACGGCCCAAAGGTGCTGCAGATGATCGAGGCCGTCGGCAACGACTTCGAGATGGGTCCCCCGGGGACCTGCGGCAAGGACGGCCAGGGCGTGCCCGTCGGTGACGGCGTGCCGACCCTCAAGGTGGCCGAGCTCACCATCGGCGGGACGGCCTCGTGACGGGCGACGGCAACGGCAACGGCGCCACCGGCGAGGCCGGGAACGGCGACGGGGTCGGGGGACGGGAGCCGGGCGACCTGCTGGCCCTGGCCACCGCCCTCGTCGAGCGGGCCAGGTCGAACGAGGAGATCGAGGTCGCCTGCTCCTACGGGCGCTCGACCTCGGTGCGGGCCTACGGCGGCGAGGTCGAATCGCTGACCACGGCGGAGAACCACGCCATCGGCGTTCGGGTGCTCGTCGACGGGCGCGAAGGGTTTGCGTCCGCCGGCACCCTCGACGACGACGTCGTGTCGGCCATGCTCGCCGAGGCCAGGGACAACGCCCGCTTCGCCGAGACCGACCCCCACGTCGGGATCGCCAAGCCGGACGGCGTCGACGCGGTCGAGATCGACCTCTGGCGGGCCGGCGTCGAGACGACCCCGAACCAGCGCAAGATCGACCTGGCCCTCGAGCTGGAGCGGCGGGTCAAGGACGCCGATCCCCGGATCACCGGGGTCCGGGTCGCCGGCTACGGCGACAGCTCCGGCGCCTTCGCACTCGCATCGACGTCTGGCATCGCCGCCGCCACCCGGGCCACCTCGGCCTCGGTCTCGGTCCAGGCCCTTGCCCGCGACGGTGAGCGGACCCAGACGGGGTACGCCTGGGACGGTGGTCGGGAGCCGGACGACCTCGACCTCGACCGGGTGGTCGAGCGGGCGGTGAGCCACTCGGTCGATCTGCTCGGCTCGTCGCAGCCGAAGACCGGCACCGTCGATCTCGTCCTCGACCCCCACCTGGCCTCCACCGTGCTCGGCCTCATCGCCGGGACCCTGACCGGCGACCGGGTCCTCAAGGGCCGCTCGCCGTTCGTCGACCGGGTCGGCGAGACGGTGGCCGCGCCAGCGCTCACGTTCCTCGACGACCCGACCGACGCCAGCTCGCTCGGCGCCGATTCCCACGACGGCGAGGGCCTGGCCTGCCGGCCGGTCCCGCTGGTGTCCGATGGCGTGCTCGACGGCTTCCTCCACGACTCCTACACGGGGCGGCGCTCCGGCGCCGGGTCGACCGGCTCCGCCGTGCGTGGCACCAGGGGCCTGCCGTCGCCCGGGCTGCATGCCTTGACCGTCCGTCCCGGTGCCGGCACGCTCGACGAGCTGATCGCCGGCGTCGACCACGGGTTGCTGGTGTTCAGCCTCGCTGGCCTGCACTCCGGCGTGAACCCGGTGTCCGGCGACTTCTCCGTCGGGGTCGAGGGGCGGATGATCCGCAACGGTCAGATCGCCGAACCGGTCAACGAGTGCACGATCGCCTCAACCCTGCAGCGGCTCCTGCTCGACGTGCGGGCCATCGGGGGCGAGGTCACCCACCTGCCGAGCGGGGTGTCGACGCCGCCCGTCGTCATCGGCGACATCGCCCTCTCCGGGGCGGCGTGAGTGGGCCGATGCGGCCGACCCCGAGCCAGGCCGCCATCGAGCGGCATCCGCACCTGGCCGATCCGTTGCCGGATGGCTGGGTCCGGGTCGACTGCCACTCCCACACGATGTGGTCGGGCGACTGCACCACCACGCCGGACGAGCTGGCCGAGGCGATCGAGGCCGCAGCCATCGACGTGCTGTGCATCACCGACCACAACGCCGTCGCCGGGGCCCAGAAGCTCGACGGTGAGCTGCCCTGCCGGGTCGTGGTCGGCGAGGAGTTGCGGGTCGGGTCCGGCGAGATCATCGGGTTGTTCCTGACCGAGCGGCTGCCCGGCGGCATCAGGCTGCTGGAGGCGGCGAGGCGGATCCGCGACCAGGGCGGCCTGGTCTACATCCCGCACCCGTTCGACCCGATGCGCAACTGCCTGCGGGCCGACGACATCGATCTGCTCGTCGCCGAGGGCCTGGTCGACGGGATCGAGGGCCGCAACTCGAAGACCAGCCTCGAGTCGCTCAACCGGAAGGGTGAGGAGTACGGCCGGGACAACGGCCTGTTCATCGGCGCCGGCAGCGACGCCCACGTGCCGGACGCCATCGGCGCCGGCTACGTCGAGATGCCGGACTTCGACGACCCGGCTGGGTTCCTGACCGCCATCGCCAAGGGGCGCCTCGTCGGCCACCACTTCGACAAGCCGCGGCCGTGGACGCCGCGGATCGTGCCGTCGGTCGCCGACCGGGACACGGCCTGATCCCGGGCCGCGAACGAGCGCCGGTCTAGTCGGCCGACGAACTGCTCGACGACGACGTGGACGAGCTCGACGTCGACGTGTCCGACGACCCGGAACTCGACGAGCTGGACCCGTTTCCGTCTGAGCTCGACGACGAGGACGAGTCCGAGCTGCTCGACGACGAGCTCGAGGAGCTCGTCGAACCGCCGGAGGAGCTCCTGGCGTCGTTGCGGTAGAACCCGTCGCCCTTGAACGAGATGCTGACGGCGCTGAACACCTTCTTGAGCTGGCACAGCCCACCGCCGTCGACCTCACAACCCGGGCGGATGGTCAGGGCATCGTCGGTGAACGACTGCTCGATGTCGAAGTGTTGCTCGCACACGGTGCACTTGTATTCGTAGACGGGCACGTCGGGGCTTTCTGTACGCGGGCTCGAGGCCCGAGGGCAAGACCGGGGCGAGCGCGTCCCGAAGGGGAGGTCGGCGCCCGCCGCCGGATCCAGGGTAGCGGGCGTGCGCCGGTCGCTGGCCAGGCGGTCCGCAGGCCACACCCACTCCCCGTGACGCTCCATCGCCCCGGGTAGGGTTGGCGCCGTGACCGACGCAACCACCGCCCGTCCGCCGGTCCGGAAGGCGGTCATCCCCGCCGCCGGGCTCGGCACCCGCTTCCTCCCGTTCTCCAAGGCCGTGCCGAAGGAGATGCTGCCCGTCGTCGACCGGCCCGTGATCCAGTACGTCGTCGAGGAGGCGGTCGACGCCGGGATCGAGGACATCCTGATCATCACCTCCCGGCACAAGAAGGTGCTGGAGGACCACTTCGACCGCCTGCCCGAGCTGGAGGACCAGCTCGACGCCAAGGGAAAGACCGATGAGGCGGCGCTGGTCCGCGACCTCTTCTCCCTCGCCCAGATCCACTTCGTCCGTCAAGGCGAGGCCCTCGGGCTCGGCCACGCGATCGGCGTCGCCCGCAACCACGTCGGCGACGAGCCCTTCGTCGTGCTGCTCGGCGACGACATCATGGCCCCCGAGGCCGGCGTGCTGAAGGGCATGATCGACGCCTACCAGCAGCACGGCAGCTCGGTCGTCGCCCTGATGGAGGTGCCGAAGCAGGACATCTCGGCCTACGGCTGCGCAGCGGCGACCGAGATCGGCGACCGGCTTGTCCAGGTCAGCGACCTGGTGGAGAAGCCGGCGCCCGAGGTGGCGCCGTCGAACCTCGCCATCATGGGCCGCTACCTGTTCACGCCGACGATCTTCGAGGAGATCGAGGCGACCGAACCGGGTGTCGGCGGCGAGATCCAGATCACCGACGCCATGGCCAGCCTCCTGAAGCGGGAGTCGATGCTGGGCTACACCTTCACCGAGGGCCGCTTCGACACCGGCAAGAAGGCCGACTACCTGCGGGCCGTGGTCGAGATGGCGCTCGCCCGACCCGACCTCGGCCCCGAGTTCCGCACCCTGTTGGGCGAGATCGCGGCCCGGGAGGGGCTGACCGGCTCCTGAGTCGAACTCGGCCCGCTCCGAGCTGCGCTCAGCCGGGGTCCTCGCTCTACGCTTGGGGCATGATCGCTCTGGAGGAAGCCCAGGCCAAGGTCAACCGCGAGCTGCGGGTCCTCGTGCCCGTCGACGTGCCGCTCGCCGAGTCGCTCGGCATGGTCCTGGCCGAGACCGTCGCCGCAACCGAGGACATCCCGCCGTTCGCCAACACCGCCATGGACGGCTTCGCCATCCGGGCCGCCGACACCGCCGGAGCATCGAAGCAGTCGCCGGTGACCCTGCCGGTCGTCGGCACGATCCCCGCCGGGTCGGTCGCTCCACGGGCCCTCGGCCCCGGCGAGGCCATGCGGATCATGACCGGCGCCCCCCTGCCGGAGGGGGCAGACGCCATCATCATGGTCGAGCTGACCCGACCGGCCGGGTTCGACGTCGACCTGCTCGGCGAGGTGCCCGTCGGCAACCACATCCGACCGGCCGGCGACGACATCCAGGCGGGAGCCGAGATCTTCCACCCCGGAACGGTCCTCGGGCCGGGCCAGCTCGGGGTGCTGGCCAGCCTCGGCCGCCAGCACGTCACCGCCTACCGCCGGCCCCGCGTCGGCGTGATGTCGACCGGCGACGAACTGGTCGAAGGCCCCGAGCCCCTCAAGCCGGGCCAGATCCGCGACTCGAACCGACTGATCCTGCTGTCGCTGGCCCAGGAGGCCGGTTTCGAGCCGGTCGACCTCGGCCTGATCCCCGACGACGAGCAGGCCATCGAGGCGGCGCTCCGGAAGGGCGTCGCCACCTGCGACGCCGTCCTGACCTCCGGTGGCGTCAGCATGGGCGACTTCGACTACGTCAAGGCCGTCCTCAACCGGGTCGGCGAGTTCTCGTGGATGCAGGTGGCCATCAAGCCGGCAAAGCCGCTGGTCTTCGGGCTCCTCGACGACGTCCCGGTCTTCGGGCTGCCGGGCAACCCGGTCTCCTCGATGGTCAGCTTCGAGCTGTTCGCCCGGCCGGGGCTGCGGCGCATGATGGGCCGTCTCGACGCCGAGCGCCCCCGGGTCCAGGCCCTGGTCGCCGAGCCGCTCAAGCGCCATCCCGACGGCAAGATCCACTTCAGCCGGGTCTTCGTCACCGAGGACGGCGACGGCTTCCACGCCCGTTCGTCCGGCGGGCAGGGCTCGCACCAGCTGATGGCGATGGCCGGGGCAAACGGGCTGGCCGTCGTGCCAGACGGCGAGGGTGTCGAGGCCGGGGCAACCGTCGAGGTCATGCTGCTCGACCGGGCCTGACGGCAGGATCGATCCCCGTGGACGCATCGGGTGCCGACAACGTCGAGGCGACGGTCTCGTTCCGGGCCATGGCCGATGGGACGAAGGCCGACTACGAGCTGCTGGCCCGCCACGAGGCCGAGCACGCCGCCGGGTCCGTCGACCGGCTCCTGGCCCAACTGGCCGCCCTCGACGGGTCCTTCGGCGGCTACCAGGTCTCGCGGCTCGAGCACTCGCTCCAGTCGGCGACCCGGGCCAGGCGTGACGGCGCCGGCGTCGACTGGGTGGTGGCGGCCCTGCTCCACGACATCGGCGACCTGCTGGCTCCGCTCAACCACAGCGAGATCGCCGCCGCGGTGCTGCAGCCCTACGTGCCGCCCGAGGTGCACTGGGTCGTTCGCCATCACGGGGTCTTCCAGCTCGCCTACTACGGCAACCACGTCGGCCTCGACCCGAACGAGCGCAACCGCTACCGCGGCCACCCGTGGTTCGACCGCTGCGTCGAGTTCTGTCACCGGTGGGACCAGCCATCGTTCGACCCCGACTATCCGGCGGACGGCCTGGACTCGTTCGAGGACGACCTCAGGACCGTGTTCGGCCGAACCCCGTGGGACCAGGCCGTCGTCGGCGACGGCTCCGATCCACTGGCGAGCTGACACCGGTTGGGGTCTGCGTTGGCCCCCTCGGTACGCTGAGACGATGGCAACGGAGCTGATCGATCGCTTCGGGCGGGTGCACACCGACCTCCGGATCTCGGTGACCGACCGGTGCAACTTCCGGTGTGAGTACTGCATGCCCGAGGAGGGCATGGAGTGGCTCGACCGGGCGGACGTGTTGAGCTTCGAGGAGATCGAACGGGTCGCCCGGGTGCTCGTCGAGCGTTGCGGCGTCGAGTCGATCCGTCTCACCGGTGGTGAGCCGACCGTCCGGGCCCGACTTCCCCTGCTCGTGCAGAAGCTGGCCGCGCTCGGCGTCGACCTGTCGATGACGACCAACGCCGCCACCTTCACGATGGTCGCCGAGCCGCTGCGGGCCGCCGGTCTCGAGCGGATCAACATCAGCCTCGACAGCCTCGATCGGGAGCGGTTCCACCAGCTGACCAAGCGGGACCAGCTCGACGCGGTCCTGGACGGGATCGACGCCGCCGTCGCTGCCGGTTTCGATCCGGTCAAGGTCAACGCCGTGCTCATGCGAGGGATCAACGACGACGAGATCATCCCGTTCCTGCAGATGGGCCGGGACCGCGGCGTGACCGTGCGGTTCATCGAGTTCATGCCCCTCGACGCCCAGGGCGACTGGTCGTCCGACCGGGTCGTCGCCTACGACGAGATCCTGGAGCGGGCCGGCGAGGTGTTCGACTTCGAGCCGATCGCCCGGGGGACCAGCCCGGCCGAGCGGTTCGCCTACACCGACGGGGCCGGCGAGTTCGGCGTGATCGCCAGCGTGACCGAGCCGTTCTGCGGTAGCTGCGACCGGATCCGGCTCACCGCGGACGGTCAGATCCGGAACTGTCTGTTCGCCCTCGACCACGTCGACCTGCGGGCCATCCTGCGGGGCGGCGGGAGCGACGACGACATCATCGCCGCCGTCGCCGGCGAGGTCGACCGCAAGTGGGCCGGGCACGGGATCGGGCAGGTCCACTTCCTCCGGCCGTCCAAGTCGATGAGCCAGCTCGGCGGCTGAGCCCCTCCGCTCGGCGGGTCAGGACCGGCCCCGAGCGACCGGGGTCGATGTCGCTGCGCCGCGGAGATGCCACCCATCGTGCCGGTTTGGGACTAGGTTTGGGGCGTGGCCGAGCGAGAACTGACCCATCTTGATCCGCTGGGACGTGCCCGGATGGTCGACGTCACGCCGAAGGACCCGACGTTCCGGCGCGCCGTCGCCCGGGGCAAGGTGTTCATGGAGCCCGAGACCACGTCGCTCGTCGCCCGGGGTGCGGTCACGAAGGGTGACGTCCTGGCCGTCGCCAGGGTGGCGGCCATCCAGGCGGCCAAGCGGACCTCCGACCTGCTGCCGCTGTGCCACTCGGTGGCCATCGGAGCGATCATCGTCAACTTCGACATCCGCGACGACCACATCGAGATCGAGGCATCGGTCGACACCGTCGACCGGACCGGCGTCGAGATGGAGGCGCTGACCGCCTGCTCGGTCGCGGCCCTGACCATCTACGACATGTGCAAATCGGCGGACAAGTCCATGGTGGTCGGTGAGATCGCCCTCTGGGAGAAGACCGGTGGCCGCTCGGGGCCGTACCGGCGGTCCGCCGACGCCGCATCGAGCGGCGATGGGAGCGCATCGATGTGAGTTCGGCCGTGCTCCAGTTCCTGGTGGCCGGAGCGCTCGCCGTCGCCTGGATCTGGATGTTGGGGCGACCGCTGCTGACCATGCTGGTCCGGCGAACGCGTCGTGACTCCGTCGACCACTTCCGTTACCAGCAGGCCGCCCTCGGCCGCTCGGTCGGTCTCGACGACGATTTCGATCACCTGCAGCAACTGGCCCGGTTCCACCCGATCGCCGACTGGCGGGCCCAGCCACTGCACCAGCGGCGCCTACAGCTCCTGCTCGGCTCCGGGCTCGCCACCTTCATCGCCTCCCTGCTCGCCATCGCCCTGCGAGGAACCTTCGTCCGGCTGTTCCTGGTCATGACGATCCTGCTCACCGTCCACCTGCTCGTGGCCGCGCTGATCGGGTCCCGGGAGCTGCGAAACCAGGAGGCCGAGGCGGCGAAGCGGGCTGCCGGCCGACCGGCCTCACCCGAGGCGGCTGCGGCGAGGACCGCGACCCCGGCCAACCCGCCCGACCCGATGCCGGCCGAGGACGATCTGCTGGCGACCAACGGCATCGCCGATGGTCTGTTCGACGACGGCTTCTTCGAGCCGATACCGGAGCTGGAGCGCCTGTCCGAGCCGGGTGAGCCGGACGAGAGGGTTCGGCCAGGCGAGGAGGCGCCGGCCGCCCCCGAGGTCGATGCTCCGGCTGCGCAGACGTCGGCCGCCGACGACGGGTCCACCGGCGTCGCCGCCACCGACCCGACGTTCGCACCGGCGCCCGCTGCCAGGACCCGGTCGACCCGCAAGCCGAAGGCCAGGCCCATCTACATCGAATCCGAGCTCGACGAGGCCGACGACGCGGGCGACGCACGCAGGGCGGTCAACGACTAGGTGTGACGTGCGGGGACCACCCTCGGACCGGCGCCAGCAGCCTCCCCGGGCCAACCGACGGATCGGTCTGGTTCGCAGCGTCTCGGTCGCCGAATGGCTCGACCGCCAACCGAAATCCGCCGCTATCCTGATGCTTCCCTTCGGGGCTGTAGCTCAGCTGGCTAGAGCGCCTCGGTCGCATCGAGGAGGCCAGGGGTTCGACTCCCCTCAGCTCCACGCGTGGCGTGCAACCCACGTCACCCGCACGTCCGGCGTCGCCCGGACGCCGTTGGCGGTGTGCATCGAGGGCCGGCGCGCAGGCTGGCCCCGCAGTCGCAGCCGAACTCGCCGGCGCAGCTGCCCAGCCCGGGCCGCTCCGGCGGCCGGGCCCATCAACAGGCCGTTCGCAGGCTCGAAACAGTCCGTTCACACAGCCCTCCTAGGTTCGCGGGCATGGACCAACCACGGACGTATCTCGTGCGAGTCTGGTTGCCCGACCGTCCCGGAGCTCTGGCTGCCGTCGCCGCCCGGATCGGTGCACTCAAGGGTGACGTACTCGGACTGGAAATCGTCGAACGGCGAAATGGGCTCGCCATCGACGAGCTCGTGGTGT
>JBCCVL010000015.1:0-48256 GCA_039195375.1 Actinomycetota bacterium | reverse complement strand
GCTGTCGGCGGTGAATCGGGCGCCGGCTCAGCCGTCGGCTGGCAGGTCGGCGTTGAAGCGGGCCGGGCGCTTCTCGGCGAAGGCCCGCACCCCCTCGCGTGCGTCGGGGAGGTGATCGGTCACCGCCGTCCGGGCGGCGATGTCCTCGAGGGCATGGGCCCAGGTCTGCTCGGCGGCCAGGTAGACCGAGCGCTTCAGCATCCGCATCGCCAGCTGCGGCCCCTCGGCCAGCTCCCTGGCCAGGTCGAGCGCGGCGTCGACGACGGCGTCGTCGTCGACCACTTCGGTCACGAGCCCGAGTCGCTTCGCCTCCTCGGCGTCGACGATGCGCTGACGGAGCAGGAAGTCGAGGGCGCCGGCCAGCCCGAGATGCTGCACGAGGAGGTGGTGTCCGCCCTCGTCCGGTAGCAGTCCGAACCGGAGCGTGGCACTGCCGAGACGGGCCGACCGGGCCGCCACCCGGAAGTCACACGACAGGGCGAACGACAGCCCGGTCTGGATGGCGTAGCCGTTGACGGCGGCGACGGTGATCTTGTCGAGGTTCTTTGCCGCGGTGTTGACCGCCTGGCTGATGACCCGGAGGCCGTTGTAGGTCCCGGTTGGGGAGTGGTGGCCGCCGAACAGCGGCGGGAGCGACCCGTCGGCCCGCTCCGGCGGCGTTCCGGTCAGGTCGTCGCCGGCCCAGAACGCCGAGCCATCGCCGGTGAAGACGAGGACCCGGATGCCGTCGTCCATCTGGGCCTGGGCCAACAGCTCGACCAGGTCCCGCTTCATGGCGCCGGTCGAGGCGTTGAGCCGACCCGGATTGTCGAAGGTCACGAGCAGGATGCCGGGATCGTGGATCTCGGTGCGGAAGCCGGTCCGCGTCGCGTGTTCCATGCCGACGGTCTAGTCGAGCGATGTCGGGCCCGCACTTTGGTGGGCTGCGGCGCCCACTCCTAAGGTCGTGGGATGGCCCCTCTGCAGTTCGGCGCATTCCTCGCTCCCCACCACCTCCCGGGTGAGAGCCCCACCCTCCAACTCCAGCGCGACCTCGATCTGGTGACCCAGCTCGATCGGCTCGGCTTCGATGAGTTCTGGTGCGGTGAGCACCACTCGACCGGTTGGGAGACGATCGCCTCGCCGGAGATGTTCCTGGCCGGTGCGGCCATGCGGACCGGGCGGATCAAGCTCGGCACCGGCGTGGTGTCGCTGCCGTACCACCATCCGTTCAACGTGGCTCAGCGGATCGTCCAGCTCGACCACATGAGCCGGGGTCGGGCCCTGCTCGGCACCGGGCCGGGCGCCCTGCCGTCCGACGCCCACACCTTCGGCATCGACCCCGTGGTGCTGCGCGACCGCCAGGACGAGGCGATCGGTGTGGTCAAGCGGCTCCTGGCCGGCGAGGACCGGTTCAGCTACGAGGGTGAGTGGTTCACGCTCAACGACGCCAAGCTCCAGATCCTGCCCCTCCAGCCGGTCATCCCGATGGCGACGGCCTCGATGATCAGCCCGTCCGGCATGACCCTGGCCGGCAAGTACGGCGACGGGTGCCTGTCGATCGGCTCGATGTCGGACGAGGGGCTTGCTTCGCTGCCGCTGCAGTGGAGCTTCGCCGAGGAGGCGGCGGCCAAGCACGGTCAGGTCGTCGACCGGGCCAACTGGCGGGTGATGTTCAACTGGCACATCGCCGAGACCAGGGAGAAGGCCTACGAGGAGGTCGAGTGGGGCCTGCTCCGGTGGCACAACGAGTACAACGTCGGCACGCTCCAGCGGCCGGGCATGGAGCCGTTCGCCGATACCGACGCCGCGATCGAGGCCCTGGCCCTGGCCCCCGGTTCGGCGTCGGTCATCGGGACCCCGGACGACCTGATCGAGAACGTGCTGGAGATGCAGAAGGTGACCGGCGGGTTCGGGGCGGCGATCGGCTTCGTCAACGACTGGGCCACGCCGGCCAACGTGGCCAAGAGCTGGGATCTCGTCGCCCGCTACGTGATCCCCGAGGTCAACGGCCAGCTGGCGCCGATGCGGGAGTCGAACGAGTTCGTGAAGTCGAACCGGCAGTACTTCGAGCGGGCCCAGAAGGCGATCATGAACAAGATCAACGAGCACGAGCGGGCGGCCGAGACGTTCCGGACCGAGGGCGTCGGTGGCGGCCGCTCACCGGTCGCCGCCCATTCGGGCCCGTCCGACGACGGCGAGACCATCGAGGGGGCCGAGGAGACCTCGGGCGTCGCCGACTGAGGTCCGAACCGGCCCGCCGGCGGGACCGGCGTCGGCAGAGCGACGAGCCCGCGGCGCCCCACCGGTCTCGTCGACGAGGCTGGTCCGTTCCGGGAGCCCGCCAGACGGAACGGCGTCAGACGACCCTGAACGGTGCTGCCGGCCGGTCACCGGGCGGCCGGCAACGTGAATCGCCGAATCGTGGCCAGCGGCGAGAAGCCGTGTCGACGGAGATTCCGTTCAGACGGGCCGCCGCTCGCCACAGTGGTCACGGCGAGGTCGCAACCGAGGTCGAGCGCCCGGGCCAGCCGGTGGCGGATCAACGCCGCCTGCACGCCCCGCCGACGTTCGACCGGCAGGGTCGACATGCCGCCGAGCATGGCGACGCCGTCCCGGATCGTCAGGACGGCACAGCCGAGCGGGCGACCGTCGGAGGTGTCGACGGCGAGCGTCAGGTGCTCGTTGTCGAGCGCATTGGCCGCCGCAGCGAACGCATCGGAGGCCAGGCGGGCCTCGGCCGCAACGTGGCCCCAGGCCGCAGCGCTGGTTTCCTGCCACCGCCGGAACGCGGCCTCCGTCTCGACCGGGACGACCACGATGTCGTCCGGTGCGCCGACGTCGCCACGGCCGACCGGGCGGGTCAGGGCGGCGATGTCGACCGCCGCGTCGTGGCGGAACCCTCGGTCCTCGATCGCCCGGAGGCTGGCGGCACCGGTGTTGGCCGTGACCTCGACGGTCGGCACGACGCCGACGGCAACGCTCCGCTCGATGAGACGGTCGAGTCCGTCCTCGGTGATCTCGACCTCGACACCGGCCGACAGCGCCTGATTGAGGTACATCCCGCGGCCGGCCAGCACGAGCCAGCCGCCGGCGAACGGCGACACCGTGCTGCCCCAGGACGGATCCCGACCGGCCAGCGACCGGGTGTTGGCCACGGCGTTGGCCGTCCTGGCACGGAGGGCCCGTCGTCCGGGATCGTCCACCGCTCCAGCATGGACGATCCGCCGGGCCGGGCCGTCGACCCCGGTGATCGGTCGGGCGGTTGGCCCGGTGGGGGATGCCCATCGGAAAGCGTGGGGCGGCCACTACCGTTGGGCGCCTCATGGATGCCACGTGGTACCTGAGGCGGCTGGCCTCGATGAGCCCGACCGAGGTCGTGCACCGGACCGAGGACGCCGCCCGTCGTCGGATCTGGCGATACCGGCCCCCTGCGCCGCCGATCGTGCGCGACCGGCCGGCGGTGCTCGTGCACCCGGTCGACCCGGGACCGTCCGTGTCGCCTGAGGCCACGAGTCGGTTGCTCACCGAGGCCGATGGCCTGCTGGCCGGCCGGTGGTGCCAGTTCGGCCGCCTGCGGACCGACATGACGGCCGATCTCGAGTACTTCACCGACCCGGTCAACGGGGTCCGGGCACCGGCCGACGCCTTCAGCCTCGCCATCGACCATCGCGACGAGGCGGCGGTCGGCAACATCAAGTTCGTCTGGGAACCGGCCCGCCACCAGCATCTCACGGTGCTGGCGTCGGCCTACGCCCTGTCCGGCGACGATCGCTACGCCGAGCGCATCGACGCTGAGCTGCGCCACTACTGGCGCACCAACCCGTTCCTGCGGGGAGTCCACTGGACCAGCGGCATCGAGCTCGGCATCCGCCTGATCTCCTGGACCTGGATCCGACGGCTGCTCGACGGCTGGCCCGGTGCGCCGGCCGTGTTCGAGGACAACCCGACCTTCGTCGACCACCTCGGCCGCCATCACCAGTGGCTCGCCTCGCTCGGAAGCCACGGCAGCTCGGCCAACAACCACGTGATCGCCGAGGCCGCCGGCCAGTTCGTGGCCAGCTCGGCCTTCGCCCTGTTCCGGGAGAGTGGCGCCTGGCAGGCGGAGGCCGCAGACGAACTGGCCAGGGAGCTCGACGCCCAGACGTTTCCGGAGGGCCTCAACCGGGAGTTGGCCTCCGACTACCACGGCTTCGTGCTCGAGCTCGGCCTGGTGGCGTGGATCGAGGCCGTGCTCGTCGATCACCCGGTCCGGCATGCGCTCCTCGACCCGCTTGCCCGGGCCTTCGACGCACTGCACGCCGTTGTCGACGTCGCCGGCCAGCCCCACCGCCAGGGCGACAGCGACGACGCCAATGGCTGGATGCTCGACGCCGTGACCTCCGACCGGTGGGGGTCGCTGCTCTCGACGGCGGCGCTGGTCGTCGAGCCGGCGCCGTGGTGGCAGCACCGGGGCGCGCATGGTCCGGATGGGCCGTCGCCCGCCGGGGACGTCCGGACCGGGATCGTCGCCGCGTCGCTCGCCGGGCGCCACGAACCCGTCCGGCCGGACGGTCGAGCCATCACCCGCCCGGCGCTGTTTCCCAACGCCGGACTCAGCGTGCTCCGCTCACCGGGCGACCCGAACAACGACCTCGACGAG
Organism: Actinomycetota bacterium; assembly: GCA_039195375.1. Lineage (GTDB taxonomy): Bacteria > Actinomycetota > Acidimicrobiia > Acidimicrobiales > SZUA-35 > JAHELU01. Next base: position 43,635 of record JBCCVL010000015.1, on the reverse strand, counting down.
TTGTGGTGCGTCCTCGACCACGGCCCCCACGGCTTCCTGTCGACCGCAGCCCACGCCCACGCCGACGCCCTCGCGGTCGAGATCCGCAGCGGCGGCGTCGAGGTGATCGCCGACCCCGGCACCTACTGCTACCACGGCGAGCGGGAGTGGCGGGACCACTTCCGGTCGACCGCAGCCCACGCCACGGTCACCGTCGACGACCGGGACCAGTCCGACGTCGCCGGCCCCTTCCTCTGGACCCGCAAGGCCGAGGCGACCCTCGAGGGCCACGAGGGCCTGACCGCATCGGGCCACGACACGCCGGCCGCGGCGGTCAGTGCCGCCAGCCACGACGGCTACGAGCCGCTCGGTCTCATCCACCACCGTCGCGTCGTGCTCCGTCGGGACCGCCGATCGATCACCCTCGTCGATCGCCTCGAAGCCGCCGGCGATGGGCCAGACCGCGCCGTGCGGGTGCAGGTGACGCTGCCGCTCGGGCCCGACGTGGAAGTCGAGCTCGATCCCGGCTCGGATGGTGACGGGAGCAACCCGGGACCTTCGGCCCGCCTCTGGTGGAAGCGGCGCAGCGGCGAGGGCGTCGGCCATGCCTCGGTTACGCTGGAACCAGGTCTCACGTGGGAGGTCCTCCGCGGGTCGGAGTCGCAACGGGCGGGATGGTATTCCCCCAACTTCGGCACCAAGGTGCCGGCGGCTGTGCTCGTCGGGCGGACGCCGGCGACGGGGCCAGGCGCGGCATACACGACAGTCATCACGTTCCTGCCCCATCCCCCCGAGGGCAGCTGATCAGAGGTTGGGCCAGTCCCGTGAGAATGAGCGTCCTTGGACTCGGATACGTCGGAGCGGTCTCGGCCGCCTGCCTGGCCGAGGCCGGCCACACCGTCATCGGAGTCGACCCCAACCAGACGAAGGTCGACCTCATCAACGCCGGGAAGAGCCCGATCGTCGAGGACCGGGTGGCCGAGATGATGGCCGAGCACGTGGCCGCTGGTCTGGTGTCGGCCACCACCAGCGCCGATGAGGCCATCGCCGAGACCGATCTCGCGATCGTGTGCGTCGGGACGCCTGGCAACGACAACGGCTCGCTCGACCTGACCTACCTGGAGCGGGCGTCGACCAACATCGGTCATGCGCTGGCCGATCGGGACGGCTTCTTCGGGATCGTCGTGCGGTCGACCGTGCTGCCGGGGACCAGCCGCAACGTCGTCATCCCCGCCATCGAAGCCGCCTCGGGCAAGCGGAACGGGGTCGACTTCGGGGTGGTCATGAACCCCGAGTTCCTCCGCGAGGGCTCGGCGGTCCACGACTTCCACCACCCGCCGAAGATCGTGGTCGGCGGCGCCGACGACGAGGGGTCGCAGCGGACGGCCGAGATGCTGCTGTCGCTTGCCCCGCCCGGCGACCACCCGATCATCCGCACCGAGTTCGAGGTGGCGGAGATGGCGAAGTACATCGACAACACCTGGCACGCCCTCAAGGTCGCCTTCGGTAACGAGGTCGGCCGGATCTGCGATCCGCTCGACATCGACAGCCACGCGGTCATGGACATCTTCTGCCAGGACACGAAGCTGAACATCTCCGACAAGTACCTGCGGCCGGGCATGGCCTTCGGGGGGTCCTGCCTGCCGAAGGACGTGCGGGCGATGTCGTACCACGCCCGCAGCCACGACGTGGACCTGCCGATCATCTACAACCTGACCGCCTCGAACGAGTCCCACCTCGAGCGGGCGGTCAAGCTCATCCTCGACACCGGCGTCCGCGACGTCGCCATCCTGGGTTTGAGCTTCAAGGCCGGCACCGACGACCTGCGGGAGGCGCCGATGGTCGAGGTGGCCGAACGCCTGCTCGGCAAGGGCATGCGGCTCTCGATCTACGACCACAACGTCAGCCTTGCCTTCCTCACCGGCGCCAACGCCCGGTTCATCTCCGAGCACCTGCCCCACCTCGGCGAACTGCTCGACGACGATCTGGATCGGGTCCTCGACGGGGCCGAGGCGGTCGTCATCGGCAACGGCAACCCGGACTTCGCCCCGGTCGTCGAAGGGCTCGACCCGGCGGTCCACGTGATCGATCTCGTCCGGGTGATCGCCGACGGCTCCGACATGCCCAACTACCAGGGTCTGGGCTGGTGATCCCCGAACGCGTCCGCCGCCGTCTGCCCGGCCGCCGCCGCAGCGGTGCGGGTCGAGCGCCCCGCGTCGTGATCGTGGTGCAGAACCTGCCGGTGCCGTTCGATCGGCGGGTCTGGCTCGAGGCGACCACACTGACCGCCGCCGGCTACGAGGTCACCTGCATCTGCCCGACCGGGAAGGGACACGACGCCCGGTTCGAGGTCATCGAGGGCGTCCGGATCCATCGCTACCCCCTCCCGGTCGACGCCTCGGGCCCGCTCGGCTTCGTGATCGAGTTCGCCTGGTGCTTCGTCCGCACCTCGCTGAAGCTTGGCCGGGAGCTCACCACCCGTGGTGTCGACGTGCTGCACGTCTGCAACCCACCGGAGACCTACTTCCCCCTCGGGTGGCTGGTGAAGGCCACCGGGGCCCGGTTCCTGTTCGACCACCACGACCTCTCGCCCGAGATGTACGACGCCAAGTTCGGCCTCGACGACGGTCACGTGCCCGCCCCCGGCGCCCCCGACGCCGCTCCCGAGCGCTCGGCCAAGCTGCGGGTGCTGCGCAAGGGCCTCGAGTTCCTCGAGCGGCGCACCTTCCGGGCCGCCAACCTGGTCATCACCACAAACGAGAGCCACAAGCGGGTCGCGGTCGAGCGCGGCGGCAAGGACCCGGACGACGTGATCGTCGTCCGTTCCGGCCCCGACCTCGAGCGGCTGCAGCAGGTCGAGCCGATCGACGGCTGGCGAAACGGCAAGCGGTACCTGGTCACCTACCTCGGCGAGATCTGCGAGCAGGACGGTGTGCACCATCTGGTCGACGCCATGGTCGAGCTACGCGACCGTCACGGTCGTGACGACGTGCACTGCGTGCTGATGGGCGGAGGCCCCCATCAGCCGGCGATCAAGGCCTATTCGGAGGAGATCGGGGCCGACGACGTCTGCCAGTTCACCGGTCGGGTCTCCGACGAGGTGTTGTGTGAGGTGTTGTCGTCGGCCGACGTCGGCGTTGATCCCGACCCATGGACCCCGTGGTCGGACCAGAGCACGATGAACAAGATCATGGAGTACATGTACTTCGAGTTGCCGATCGCCTCCTACGACCTGACCGAGGCCCGGGTCTCTGCCGGCGAGGCGGCCAGGTTCGCCCCCGAGCACACGGTGGCGTCGCTTGCCGACACGATCGTCGAACTGCTCGACGACGCCGACACCAGGGAGCGGATGGGCAAGATCGGACGGCGCCGGATCGAGACGCAGCTGTCGTGGGAGCACTCGGCCCCACACCTGCTGCGGGCCTACGAGCGGCTGGTGGGGCCGGCTCAAGACGGCCGATGACGGCCACCGACCCCCGTCGGTCGATCGGGGGTCCGCCACTTCCCACCTACGGCGACTGGCCGTCGCTCACCCCCCGGCAGTGGCCACCGCCGCCGAGCCACCGAGGCGCAACCGGCGGTGACGACGACGGCGGTACCCGCTCGTTGTTCCGGCGGGTCGGCTGGGCCGGCATCGCCGAGATCGTCAACCTCGTCGGCACGGCGCTGCTGTTCCTCGTGCTGGCCGCCGCCCTCGACCCCGACGGCTACGGCTCGTTGCAGGCGGTGGTGTCGATCGCCGTCATCGCCGGTCCGTTGGCCACGTTCGGGGCCAACTGGCAGTTGATCCGCCGGACGGTGGTCAGCACCGATCCGGCCGTCGAGGCCGGTCGGGCCATCTCGGTTGCGCTGGTCGGCACCGTGTCCATCGCCTCGCTCCTGATCGTCGTCGCCGTCGCCGTTCCCGGCGCGCTGCCCGGCATCTCCCGGCTCACCATCGCACTCGTCCTGATCGCCCAGATGCCCGCCTACTGGCTGGCCGAGCTGGCCGCCACGTCGGCGGTGGCCCGAGGCGATCTGCGCCTCGCGGCCCAACTCCGGGTGGTCACCATCGTCATCCGCCTGCTCGCCCTCGGGGCCTTCCTGGCCGTCGGCGCCCCCGACCTCGACACGTGGGCCTGGCTGTTCGCCATCGGCAACCTGGCCGCAGCGCTGGCCGCCCTCGGCATGCTGGCCCGCTCGCTCGGCTCCGCCCCGCAGTGGATCCGGCCCGAGCTGTCGGAGTTCACCACCGGGTTCCCCTACGGCGTCGGCAACACGACCGAGGGGTTCCTCGCCGCCTCCGACCGCCCGCTGCTCAAGCAGAACGGGTTCGACGCCGCAACCGGCTTCTACGCCGCCGGCTATCGGGTGGTGACACTCGGTTTCATCCCGCTCATGGCGCTGCTGCGGGCCCAGGACCAGCGCTTCTTCCGTCAGGGGGCCGACGGTTCGAGGCCAAGCCACCTGGCCGCCAGGTCGATGTCGGTCCACGCGCTCGTTGCCACGGTGCCGGTTGCCATCGCCCTCTGGCTGGCCGCGCCGCTGTTCGGCCTCGTGATCGGCTCGGAGTGGAGCGAGACCGCCGACGTGATCCGCATCCTCGCCGTGCTGCCGATCATCAAGGGCTTCCAGTTCTCGTTCGGCAACGCCCTGACCGCAGCCGGGAACCAGACGGCCCGCATGTGGCTGACCGGCATCGCCGCCGTCGGCAACCTGCTCGGCAACCTCCGCTACATCCCCTCCGGGTCGTGGCGGGCGGCCGCCGCCACCACGCTGGTCGCCGAGGTCGGCCTGGCCATCGGTTTCGCCGCCGCCTCGTTCTACTACGCCAGGACCAGGGCGGGCGCGGCCCGATGACCACCGAACCGATGGCGGTCGACCCGGACGGGGCTGCGGCGAGCGGTTGGCTCGCCGTCCACCTCATCCACCAGGGCTTCGGCGACTATGTCGCCGGTCTCCTCGACGGGCTCGACGCCGTCGGCCCCGACCGGGTGCGAGTGGCCGCAACCACGATCACCAGCGGCCCGGCCCTGCTCAGCGACGCCCATCCATCCGACCAGGACCATCGGACGGTCGCCGTCCCCCGCTACCGCGATCCACGATCGAGTTGGCGGGCCCGGGGTGAGGTGGCCCGTCTCGTCGAGCGTCCGTGCGACGTCCTGCACTGGCAGGCGGCGGGGAACCCCTGGGTCGATCTCGCCTTCCTGCGGTGGCTCGAGCGCAGCCGTCGCGCCGGGGCGGACCGCCCGGCCGTCGTGCTGACGGTGCACGACATGCAGGCCCACCCCGGCGACCGCAGCGTGTTGCCCGGAACCTTCGCCGTCATCCGCCGGCTGATCAGGCGGGTCGACCGGATCATCGTGCACGCCGGACACATCGCCGACCAGGCGGTCGCTGCCGGGGCCGAGCCCGAGCGGGTCGTCGTCATGCCCCACGGTGAGTTGGGCACCCGCTACCTGGCCGCCGACCGGCTGCCGCTGGCACCGCCGGCCGAGCCGAACGTGTTGTTCTTCGGTCGGGCCCAGGGCTACAAGGGCCTCGACCTGGCGGCCGAGGTGATGCCGGCCGTCGTCGATGCCGTCCCGGAGGCTCGCCTCGTCGTGGCCGGATCCGGGCCGAGCATCGACGAGGTCTTCCCGGCCGGCCGATCGTTGCCGCCCTGGGCCGAGCTGCACCGTGGCCTGGTCCCGGCCGAGCAGGTCCCCGAGTTGTTCACCAGGGCGACGGTCGTGATCCTGCCCTACCGGGAGGCGTCGCAGAGCGGCGTCGCCGCGCTGGCCGCCGGCCTCGGCCGTGGGGTGGTGGCGACGCGGGTCCCCGGTCTGGCCGACATCGTGGCCGACGGCGAGAGCGGGGTGCTGGTCGAGCCCGGGTCGGCGCCGGCGCTGGCCGAGGCGCTGATCGACGTGCTCCGCCGACCCGAGCGGGCCAGGGCCCTGGCCGCCGGCGCCCACCGTCACGCCACCTCCACCCTGTCCTGGCCTTCGATCGCGAACGACTTGGTCGACCTCTACCATGACATCGTGAGCAGCGGGAGCCGTGTTGCCGGCGAGAGGCGTCGTCGCTTCCCCGGGCGGGCTCGGCCGACGTCACGGCGGGTGCGATGAGCCTGCCCCAGGCCGACACGCGCTTCGACGCGTCGCCGGACGACGTGTTGGCTGCGATCGCCGAGCACCGCGACCCCGTGATCGTCGACCTCGACGAGACCCTGTTGCTGGCCAACTCCACCTCGCTGTTCCTCGCCGCCGTCCGACCTGCGGTCCTCGTCTACTGGCTCGTGAAGTTGGTCGACGTGCTCCGACCTCGCCGACGGGCCGACGGGGGCGGCGGCTCGGCCGCCGACAGCGACACCCGCCGGGTCCGGGCCGTCCTGGCCGTGCTCCCGTGGAGCCGTCGGGCCTGGGAACGTCGGGTGCCGGACGTCCTGGAGCGCCACCTCAACCGCCCGTTGGCCGACGCCCTGGCCCGCACCGAGGCCCCGGTCGTCATCTCGACCAAGGGCTTCACACCGATCGTCGGCCCGCTGGTGGCCGGTATGCGGCTTCGGCGGGCCCAGCTGGTGTCGATGGATCCCCGGTCGGACGAGGACCGGGACGAGGCCAAGCTCCGGCTGACCGAGGCCGCGCTCGAGCCGGGCGCCCTCGCCCGGTCGCTGGTGGTCACCGACTCCCTGGCCGACCATCGCCTGCTGTCGGCCTGCGCCCGCCCGTTCCGGGTGCTGTGGCCCGCCGAGCCGGCGCCGGTGCCGTTCGCCACCACCTACGTGCCCGGCCGCTATCTGGCGGTCAAGCGACCGGATGCCAACTACAGCCGGAAGATCATCAAGGAGGACCTGGCGTTGTGGGTGCTCGGCAGCGTGTGGCTGGCCGACAATCCCATCGCCCACACCCTTGGTCTGGTGGTGCTGGCCCTCTCGTTCTGGGGTGTCTACGAGTTCGGCTACATGGACAACGACCGCTCGGCGGAGCGCTACGAGCAGGACCCCGCACTCAGCTCGGTCTACCACCACCGGCGGCTGCAGATCGCGGCCTGGAAGCCGGTGCTGTTCGCCGTCGTCGCTGGGGTGGTCGGGCTGGTCGTACTGCGTTGGCCGGAGGCGCTCGCCCCCGTCGACCTCCTCCGTTGGGGGGCCGTGCTGGCCGCCACCGTTGCCGTGTTCATGGTCTACAACCGGTTCGACAAACAGACCAGGGTCCTGCTGTACCCGCTGCTGCAGATCCTGCGGCTCGGCGCCTTCCTCGCCGTCGTGTCGACCACGGCGATCGCCGACATGGCGCTGATCATCGTGGTCCTGATCCGCTGGGTTGCCTACTACGTCTACCGCACCCGTGACGGACGCTGGCCGAGCGACGACCTCTCGATCGTGCAGCTCCTCGTGTTCATCGCCGGTTCGGTGCTGTTGGCCTCCCAGCACGAGTGGTCCGACCTCTGGGCCCCGACCACCCTCTCGCTGCTGGCGTGGATGCTGGTGCTCGGCCGCCACGCACTGCCGGCGGCGGTCCGCTCCGCCCACCGGATCGACCGGGCGAAGCCGAGCGCCGTCTCCTAGGGCCACGACCGGAGCCGGTCACCGGTCAGGAGACGGTCGGGAGCGGTCAGGCTCGGTCGTCGGCCGGTCCGAACTTCTCGGCCCGTCGTTGCAGTTCGGCTGCCCTGAGCCCCAAAGCCGGCGGTGGCGTGAGGTCGAGCCGGTCGAACAGCTCGATCCACCGGTGGGCCCAGTCGTGCCCGTGCAACGCCAACCGGACGTTGTCGGCGATCGCCCGGGGACCGTGGCGGTTGAGCATCTCCTCGAGGAAGGCCGGCAGGTCGGCGGCGTCGCTCGGCATCGGCTCGACGACGGTCCGGCCGAGGACCCGCCGCTGCATCGACTCGTCCGGTGGGATGCCGACGAGGCAGGCCCCCGAGGCCAGGCTCTCCCACAGCCGTCCCGGGATCGTCCGCAGGTCGCCGGTCAACTCGGGCTGGTCGCTCTTGCCGTAGTTGCAGACCGCCAGCTTTGAGCCGGCGTAGCGGCGGCCGATGGCATCGCGATGTCGGCGGTAGTCCTTCGGCCTGGCCAGATCCGTCGAGTCGTAGAGGTAGAACCGGTCCCGCTCGGTGGCCCACTCGAGCATCGCATCGTGCTGGTCCTGGCGGCGACGGCCGATGCCGATCAGGTCGATCGGGCGCTCGCTGGCGGGGTGGTCGGGGCCGAAACGCAGGGTGTCGGTCGCCATCGGGAGGTACTGGATCTCGCGCCCGGTCAGGTCGGCGAGGGGCTCGACCGCCCACTCGGCGCCGAGATAGATGTCGTCGACCGCGGTGAAGGGCTCGTTGGCGACGTGGCCGTCTGCGTGGCTGGACGGCCACGTCTCGAAGAACCAGACGACGACGCGGTCGGCCCGGTTGCGGAGACGACCGAGCCGCTCGATCAGCTGGAGGTCCCAGATGGCGAAGGCGACGAAGACGACGACGTCGTAGCGACCGGACAGGACCCGGGACGGGTTCGAGCGGGGGAGGAGGCCGGGGAGGCGGGCGTCGGGTCCGCGGACCCGACGGAGCGTGCGGCCGAGCGAACGCCTGGCCCGGATCCGCGGGTGCTCGATCGGGACGTCGATGCGGACGAGGTCGAGGTCGGCGCCGGCGGCCTCGATCAGCACGTCCTCGGCCTCGGACCAGGCACCGTAGGCGATCTGCCGGCCGGTACCGACCGAGACGTCACGCTGGGTGACCAGGGCGATCCGTGTGCTCACGGGTTGGTCTCCGCCGTGACCCGAGCGCGCCCGTCCCCGTCAGCGGCGTGTCGGCTCCCGGTTGCGACTCGGCCTGCGGCCATCCGATGGCACCCCTCCCGTTGCTGCCGGGTTCCGCTACTATTGCTGTCGTTCGCCGCACCGAACCAGTGACTGGCCCGTCACCGCCGCAGTCTACTGATTCTGCGACCGCCGGCCCCATGAGAAACCTCGCTCAGTGCGGCCGCCTCGTTGGCCCGACTCCGCCGCGACGCCATGACCTGGCGTTTCTCACTACACTGACCCCGAGGTCCGTATCGCATGATGTACCAGACCGATACTCGACAGACGGCTGATGTCGCACGCCTGGAGGACTACCTCCAGGCGTTCCGCCAGCGGCGATGGCTCGTGCTGTCGTTCCTGGCCCTCGGGATCCTGCTGGCGTTCTTCTACACCCAGACCGCGCCGGTCACCTACACGGCGACGTCCGAGGTCCGGGTCGGTCCGACGCCGTTCGGCTCGACCAACAACAACCTCGTGGCGGCCAAGCTCGAGGAGGAGAGCAAGGTCGTCTCCTCCGACATCGTGGCTGAACAGGTCACCCGGTCGTTCCCCGCGACCGACCGGACCCAGCTCGACGTCAAGTTCACCCAGAACTCCAACATCCTGGTCATCAGCTACACGGCCGCTGCGGCCGACCAGGCCGCCGCCGTCGCCAACGCCTTCGCCCAGGCCTACACCGATCAGCGGATCGCCGATGCCGAGGCGTTCTATCAGACCAGGATCGCCGCAAACGAGACCCGGCTGGCCGACATCGAGGCCAACGTCGCGGCGGCCGAGGACGCCAGACAACAGATCACCAACCGCCGGGCCACCGTGTTCGAACAACCGGCCAGCGAGGCACGGGCAAACGAGCTCGAGCAGCTGGCGGCCGAGATCAGCCAGGCCAACACCGAGGTCAACTCGCTGCGGAGCGACGCCAACCAGGCCCGCACCGCCATCCGGACCGACGAGACCAGCATCGCCACGCTCGCCGGCAGCCCACCGGCCGAGCTGCTGAGCACGGCGACGGCGCCGTCGAGCGCCGATGGCATCCCCAGCTCGTTGTTGCTGGTCGCCGGAGCCATCGTCGGCTTCGTGCTCGGCCTCGTCACCGCCTTCTTCCTCGAGCGCCTCGACACGACGGCCCGCGACGAGAACGACGTCGCCCTCGCCCTCGGTACCTCGGTCATCGGCGCCATCCCCGCCCTCGGCGGCATGGGCCGGTTGCGGCCGAGCAACAGCCTCATCATGTTCTCAACCGGCGGCTCGGCCAGGATCGCGGCCGCCCGCGAGGCCTTCCGCCGGCTCCGGAGCTCGCTGCTGTTCCTCAACACCTCCAACGGCGTCAGCTCGGCGGTGGTCACGTCGTCGGCCCCGGGCGAGGGCAAGAGCGTGACCTCGGCCAACCTGGCCATCGCCCTGGCCCAGAACGGCTCCCGGGTCGTACTGGTGAGCGGCGACATGCGCCGCCCGACCCTCGAGCGGATGTTCGGCATGGAGGCCCAGCGCCCCGGTCTGGCCGAGTACCTCGGTCAGACGGCCGAGCTCAACGCCGAGAAGGTCCCCGGCATCGAGAACCTGTGGCTGATCCGCTCGGGCCGCCCACCGGCCAACCCGAGCGAGCTGCTCAACTCCGATCGCTTCGAGCTGTTGATCAAGGAGCTCGAACGGGAGGACGTCGAGTACATCATCGTCGACAGCCCCCCGGTGCTCAGCACCGCCGACGCCCTGTCGGCCGCCCGCTACGTCGACGGCGTGATCGTCGTCGTCGACGCCGAGCAGACCGACACCTCCGATCTCCTGCAGGTCCGGGCCGATCTGGAGCGCACCGGCGCCAAGCTGCTCGGCGCGGTGCTCAACCGTCGCCAGCTTGAGCAGGGCGGTCTGTTCCGCCGCAGCAAGTACGCCTACTACCACGCCGAGGCCAGCCGGATCGACTAGGTCCCCGCTGGCGCCACGAGTGGACGAGACCGGCTCTGGCTCGGGGCGCGCAGCCCTACACTCGGTGCCCATGGCCAAGCGCGGAACCATCGTCGTCGCCGTTCCCGGCTTGCAGGGCGGGGTCGACGAGGCGACTCGCCACCTCTTCGGCGACCGGTCGGTCACCGACCACTGGGGTGTCACCACCCTGGTGACCCGAGGTCGCCGGCCCGTGTTGGCACCCGTCGTCCTCGTCGGCGCCCTGGCCCGCCTGGTCGGTTGGCACCGCCGCGGTCGGGTCGAGTTGCTCCACCTCAACGTGTCGTCGCGGGGGAGTGCCTACCGGAAGTTGGCGGTGGCCCGCGTCGCCCGCACCATCGGGCTGCCCTACGTGATCCAGCTCCACGGTGGCGGCTTCGAGCGCTTCCACGCCGATCTCGGGAGCCGGACCAGGCGGATCATCGACCGCTTCTTCGCCGAGGCGGCCCACGTCTTCGTGCTCGGTGAGCCGTTCCGCCGTCTGGTCGAGGACCAGGTCGGCGTGCCGGCCGAACGGGTGTCGGTCCTCCGCAACGCCGTGTCGGTGCCGCCAGACGAGCGGGCCGACGAGCGACCGGAGCCACCGATGATCCTCTTCACCGGTCGTCTCGGCCCGGGCAAGGGCACACCCGAGCTCGTCGAAGCGCTCGGTCGTTTGGCTGGTCTGAGCTGGACCGCGGTCCTGGTCGGTGACGGGGCGGTCGAGGAGACCAGCGCCCAGGTGGCGGCGCTCGGACTCGACGATCGCATCGAGGTCCGGGGCTGGCAGTCCCGGACCGTGGTGTCCGACCTCCTCGATACGGCGTCGATCTTCGTGCTGCCGTCCCACCTCGAGGCGTTGTCGGTGTCGCTGCTCGAGGCCATGGCTGCCGGCCTGTGCTGTGTGGCCACACCGGTCGGGGCCCATCCGGAGATCATGACCGACGGGGTCGACGGGCTCCTCGTCGAGCCGGGCGACGTCGCCGCCCTGGAGAAGGCGCTGACCCTGGCCCTGACCGATGCGGTCCTGCGCCTCCGTCTCGGCCGCGAGGCCCGCTCGACGGTGGAGGCCCGGTGCTCCACACCGGTGGTGGCCGACCGGCTGTCGACCGTCTACGACCGGGTCCTGGCCCGCTGATGGCCACCACCCTCCTCGCCTCGGCCGCGGGAGCGGTCAAGCGGAGCCGCTGGCCGTCACGCGTCGTCCGGCACAACCCGGTGATCCAGCGGCCCCTCGTCCGACTGTGTGAGCGCTACGACCGGGAGCCCGACCGGCGGGCCGAGCTCCGGTCCCGGGTGCTGGGCCGGTCCCTCCGCTGGGCCGCCACCACCGCCTACGGGCGGGCCGTCGCACCGACCGACCCGGACGCCATCGGCGCCTGGCCGATCCTGACCAAGGACGAGCTCAAGGCCGACGAGTCCCGGTTCGTCGCCACGAGCCGCCTGCCGACGGTCGGGGCAACGACCGGCGGCACCACCGGCCTCCCGCTGCAGCTCCAGCGCTCGCTGGTCAGCCTCAACGCCGAGCAGTTCTTCCTCGATCGGCTGCTCCGGGCCGAGCGGGTGTCGTTCGCCACCAGCCGGATCGCCGTCCTGCGCGGCGACGACGTGAAGGACCCGTCGGAGCTGACCCCACCGTTCGGTCGCTACGACAACGGCGGCCGTCGCCTCGTGCTGTCGTCGGCCCATCTGACCGGTGACACCGTCGGTTGGTACGCCGACGAGCTGCAGCGATTCACCCCCGACTTCCTGTGGGCCTACCCGTCGACCCTCTCGTCGCTCATCCGCCTGCTCGACGCCGCCGCACGGTCGGTGTCGATCGGCCTGGTGGTCACCTCGTCGGAGATGCTGTCGCCGACCGAGTCCGAGCAGGCCATCGACCGTCTCGGGGCCCGCATCGTCGACTACTACGGTCAGGCCGAACGGGTGGCGCTGGCCGCCGACACCGGAGACGGCTACCGCTTCGAGCCGCTCTACGGCACCGTCGAGCTCAGACCGGCAGCCGAGGGCGACGACCCGTCGGTCGACGGGGCGGACGGGCAGCTGGCCACCGCCGGCATCACCGGGACCGGTCACTGGAACTCGGCCATGCCGTTGGTCCGCTACGAGACCGGTGATTCGATCCGGTACCGACCGGACGGCACCGCCGACCAGCTCGACCGGATCGCCCGGGGTGAGATCGCCTTCGACGGGATCGGGGGCCGGAACTCCGACTACCTGATCTCACCGGACGGCGGGGTGCTGGTCGGGATCGACCACCTGCCCCGCGGCCTGACCGGGGTCCTGCGGATGCAGGTCCGTCAGCCGGTCGCCACCGAGGTCCAGATCCTGGTCGTCACCGACTCCGGCCGACTCGGCGACCAGGACCGGGCCACGCTGGATGCCTCGATCGGCCGCAAGATCCCGTCGTCGATGTCGGTGACGATCGACGTGGTCGACGAGCTGCCCCGGACGCCGGCCGGGAAGACCCCCTTCGTCGTGCGGGCTCCCGAGTTGGGATGAGAGCCCCGCCGGCCGCCCGCGCTCAGGCCGTGCCGCCGGCCTCGTCCGTCCGGCCGACGAAGTAGACGCAGGGGAACAGGAACCGGTCGACCCGGGCCCGCCCGGCCAGCCCGAGGGCCGCTCCCGCCCGTCCCTGGCCGTAGAGCTCCCGGTAGTAGGGTTCGGTGATCTCGGTCGCGTCCCCGAACGCCTCCCGGCACGCCGAGCCGAGCTCGGCTGAGGTGAACCCGGCGTGGGCCCCGAACTCGTTGCGGAACCGACCCTTCAACCTCATCCGGTAGTCCTGCAGGTTCCAGCGCAACTTGTTGACGTTTGACGTCGGCGAGCCGACGTAGCCGACCAGGCGGCTGCGGTTCGGGGTGCCGATGCAGTACCAACCGCCAGGTCGGAGCACCCGACGCATCTCGGCCAGCGCCCGGTCGGGGGCGTCGATGTGTTCGAGGGCATGGAAGGAGTAGACGAGGTCGAAGCTGTCGTCGTCGAACGTCAGCGCCGTCGCGTCCATGACCCGCAGGTCGGCCAGGGCTGCGGCCTCTTGGTCGAAGCCGTCGTCGAGGTCGATGCCGACGGACCGGGCGGAGAAGAAGTCCGCCAGGTGGGCCGCCTCCCGGCCGCTCCCGCAGCCGACGACCAGGACGTCGTCGACCTGGTGGTCGGCGAGGTGCTCCGTCAGCAGGCGGCACAGGACGGCGACCTTGCGGTCGGCGACGAGGGTGTTTGGCGAGGGGATGGTCACCTGGCTCTCCGGTTCGGTGGTCGATGATGGGTGCAGGTGGAGGTGGCTGCGTGTCAGCCGAGGAGACCGTGATTATAGATCGTGCCCTTCGGTGCCAACGTCCCGACCCTGGCCTCGCCGTCGGGGGTGACGGTGGCCAGGAACGGGATGCCACCGGCGACCAGCTCCTCGGCCTCGGGGAGCAGGTTGAAGTCGGACGCGGCCACGTCGGTCGTCGGGTTGACGAAGAGCAGCTCGCCCGGGAGGTCGAACACGTTGGCCCGGACGTCGGACCCGGATGAGCTCTCGGTGAACGCCGTGTTGCCCGGCTGGGGGACGGCGATGTTGTTGTAGACCCGGACGTCGTCTGCGTCGGCAACCGCGATCTCGGGATGGGGTCGGTCCCGGCCCATGAGCCCCTCGGTCAGGGCGTTGTGGTAGGTGACGTTGTTGACCACGTCGACCCGGTCCGACTTGAACACCAGGATCCCCCGGCCACCGTTGCCGAACACGACGTTGTCGGCGATCAGGGTCCGACCGGTGTAGTCGGTGCTGTTGTTGAGGTCGACGATGATGCCGTTTCCGTCGGTCAGGATGGCCCCGAGGTTGTCGGTGAAGCACTGGAGCGACCAGTTCTCGTTGTCGTAGGACACGTTGCCGACGATGTAGTTGCGGTAGCCGTCGGCATTGTCCGGACCGCCCTGGTCGATCTGGTAGCCGAGCCCGATCCCGCTGCCGGCGTGGCAGCTGTACTTGGCGTTTCGGTACGAGACGTTGCCGGCGATCGTGATGTGGTCGACACCAACCCCCGACACCCCCATCTCGGCGAAGTCGTGGATCTCGTTGGCGATCACCCGGACGTGGTGGCTGATCAGCCCGGCCCTGGTGTCGGCCTGATCGCCGATGTCGACCCCGGAGCCGTAGTTCTGCGGGATCTCGGACGCCGGGGTGCCGGCCCGGCGTCGGTCCCGGAGTTCGCTCGGCGATGCGGGGATGGCCTCGGGGCGCAGCGTCGGGCCGGCCAGTTCGAAGCACGCCACGTTGATGTACGAGCTCCCCCGGCGGAAGGCGATGGCGTCCTGACCGATGTTGGGCTCGATGACGGCCCGCTCGCCGGGGTAGGAGCGGAGGGTGATCCAGGCATCGGGCTCGCCGGAGCGACCGGAGATCAGCACCCCGTCGTAGGTGCCGGCCCGGACCAGCACGTGCTGGCCCGGTTGCGCCCGGCCAATGGCCTCGTTGATCGTGGCCAGGGGTTCGTCTGCGCTGCCGGGGTTCTCGTCTGACCCGTCGGTGGCCACGTACAGCGAATCGGCCGGCGCCGGGGTGTCGCAGATCCACTCGGGGTGGTCGATCAGCACCGAGTCGGCGTACGGGGTGAGGAACGTCCTCGGGTTGACCGTGTGGAGGAAGGCCTGCTCCTCGGGCGGGAGCGGGGCCAGCGCCACGGCCGCCGCCGCCTCGTCGACCTCGATGAATGGTGCGTCCGGCTGGCGGAGATAGCGCGAGGCGCTCTGCGGCACCGGTGGGGCCTCACGATCGGGACCGGCGGGGAGCAGCCCGATCAACGCCAGGGCGACGACGACAACGAGGCCGCCGGCAGCGGCGGTGCGAACGGGGATCGAGTTCCCAGGGAGCGGGGGGAGCAACGCTGGTTTGCCCTTCTGCCGTCTGGGGCGACCGGACGACGGTCGTTGCCCCGGCGTATCAGCTCGTGACCTTCAGGGGCAGGTCGAGTTCGGTCTCTCGGTCGGCCCCGGGCGGGAGCGTGACATCGAGCGGCTCGCCAGGCGACCGTCGCATCCGGCGCTCGTCGTCGAGGCGGAGCTGGCCGGTCGCCTTGGCCTCGTCGACGCCGATCTTGGCCATCACGATGGCGAGGACGAACAGCGTCACCCCGAAGCGCTGGTTGAAGATGCCCGACTCGGTGATCGAGGTGATGCCCATCATCGTCAGGTAGACCAGTGGGAACAGCCCGATCGGGCCACGGACCCAGCGGACGTGGTCGGTGGCCCGGACGATCCCCCGCAGGTTGAAGGCCAGGTAGACCAGTGCCATGGGGATCCCGACGTGCAGCGCCGCCTCGAGCAGGGCGTTGTGGGCGTGGTTCGGGCCCCAGTCGAACCGGGGGAAGGCGGTGATCAAATGTGACTCGCTGAGCGGCCCGCCGAAGTAGCCGTTGAAACCGAACCCGAGCCATGGCTCCCGCTGGATGGCCCGGATGACCTCGGACCACAGGTCGGTCCGGCCGGTGAAGCTGGGGTCCTTGCCGAAGGCACCGGTCGCCGCCTCCAGGTTGGCCGTGACCAGGGCGATGGTGACCCCGGCCCCGGCGATCAGGGCGATGGTGACGGCGCCGACCAGCGTCTTGCGAGCCCGGTAGATCAGGAAGATGACGAAGCTGGCGGCGGTGATCAGCCCGGCCCCGAGCGAGGTCTTGCTCTGGGACCCGACGAGCAGGATCAGCGCGACCCCGGTCAGGAGGTAGAACGGGACCCGGAGCCGACGGAACGTCCTGGCGGCGATGATGAAGACCATCACCGCGAGCAGGCCGTGGTTGCCGAGCGCGTTCTTCTGGGTGCCGAGACCGTCCCACGCACCTGCGGAGTTGCGCCCGAGCGACCCCATGAACAGGACCCAGAACATGTCCATCAGGATCCCGATGGCAAAAGCGATGGCGAACAGCTGGAACATCTCCGTCGGCCGGTAGCGGACCAGCAGGATGACGGCGAGCCCGATCATGGCGTACAGGTTGACCACGGCGTTGACCGACTGGCCGAACTGGCTCGACCAGACGGGGGAGAGCCCGATCACGAAGAAGAAGAACGTCATCAGCGGCTCGGCCGACAGGATCCTGACCAGGGCGTCGCCGCTGCCGACGAGGGTCAGGCTCAACGCCAGGATGGCAGCGAGGCTGCCGTAGGAGAGCAGGAAATCCTGTTCCGGGCCGGAGGCGGCGCCGGTGTTGACCGTGTACCAGCTGGCTGGCGTGCCGAACATGTTGATGAAGATCAGCCCGACGATCAGCGCCCGCTCCAGGATCCCCGGACGGACCGGGGCCGAGCTGTTTGGGGCCGTGCGGGGTGCGGCTGCGAGCAAGACGTGACCTCTCCGTTGCCGTGCCGGGTCTGGTCTGGCGGGACGACAGCCAAGTCTAGGGGGCCGAGCGGGCCGACCCCCGGCACCGCCGACCGGTGAAGTCCCTGGTCAGCGGGGTCCTAGGCGAGATCACCCTGGAGGACGCCGTCGACGACGACCGGCTCGCCGTCGAGGGCGACCGTGCAGCCCCGCATCGGCAGGTCGAAGTGGCCGAGGGTGTGACGCCCGGCGACCTCGTTCGCCCCGGTCGAGTACAGGAAGTTGCCGGCGAAGGCCCGGAGTTCGGTGCCGTTGACCTGGCTCTTGTCGTACATCGTCAGCGCATCCCAGCGCGCCGCCGGGTTCATGCCCCAACCGACGTGCGAAACCGCGTACGCCTCCCGGTCGCCCCATGCCTCGAAGTAGCTGGCCATCAGCCGGGCGTCGAGCCCGTCGCCGGCGATGTCAGTGATGAAGTCGTCCTCGATCGTCAGCGTGATCGGCGACTCCAGGTACCGCTTGAAGGTCAGGTTGACGTCGCCGCAGTCCATGATCAGCGTGCCGTTGACCGAACCGGCGGGAGGAAAGCACAGGCACAGACCGCCGGGCCAGTGGGCGATCGAACCCGGGCGGGACGTGTACCCCCAGCTCGACCCGGCCGGTGCCTTGGCCACGTCGATCGTCAGGTCGGTACCGGCCGGCGAGGTCACCCGCATCTCCGACGCCTCCTTCAGGCGCTTCGTGCCGAGCTTGACCTTGGCCTCGAGCCCGGGATCGGGGGTGAGCCGTTCGAGCAGCTCGGGATGCTCGTTCGACACCATCAGCACCCTGGCACCGTCGCCGAGGATCGCCGGCAGCTCGGGGGCGTGCAGCAGCCCCTCGACCGTGCAGTCGGCGACCAGCGTCGACGACGAGAGGGCCACCACGACCGGTTCGAGCCCGGCGACGGCGTCGGATGCTCCGGTCGAGCGGACCGGTACCGGGGCGCTCTGGGCCGGCGTCGTCAGGGTGACGTGGAAGACCTTGGCCCCGAGGCTCTGCAGCGCCAGCTCGCTGAGCTGGACGTTGATCGGGCGACTCTGCGTCTCCGACAGCACGGCGCAGACGTCGCCCGCCTCGACCCCGCAGAGTCCGAACACCTCGGCGAAGGCCGAGATCCACTTCGCTTCGACTCGTTCGACCAGCACCCCACACCTCCGTGATTCGCCAACGTCGGGTCCGAGCCAGTGTTGCACCTGTACCCGTCGGGTCGCACCCCCGCCAGGGCGTGCGCCGGCGTCGGCATCTCGACTCGATCGGGGGAGCGGGCGTACGCTGCTGGCGAATCGGAGAGGAGCGACGACATGAGTGGACCGCTTGACGGGATCCGGGTGATCGAGATGGCCGGCATCGGCCCCGGACCGATGTGCGCCATGTTGCTTGCCGATCTCGGCGCCGACGTCGTGCGGATCGATCGTCCGGTCCAGGTCGACCTCGGGGTGCCGAGGCGGGGACGGGTCTACGACGTGCTCCGGCGCGGCCGTCGATCGCTCGCCGTCGACCTCAAGGACCCGGACGGTGTCGCCACCGTCCTCGCCCTCGTCGAGGAGGCCGACGCCATCATCGAGGGCTTCCGGCCAGGTGTGATGGAACGGCTCGGGCTCGGGCCGGACGAGTGCCTGGCCCGCAACCCGGCCCTCGTCTTCGGCCGCATGACCGGCTGGGGTCAGGAGGGTCCGCTGGCCACCGCAGCCGGCCACGACCTCAACTACATCGCTCTCACCGGTGCGCTCGACGCCATCGGCCCGACCGGGGGCGACCCGGTGCCGCCGCTCAACCTGGTCGGCGACTACGGCGGCGGGGCCCTGTTCCTGGCCTTCGGCGTGTGCGCCGCGCTGCTGGAGGCCAGGTCATCCGGGCAGGGCCAGGTCGTCGACGCGGCGATGGTCGACGGCGCAGCCACGCTGATGACGTCGGTCTTCGGGCTGTTCGCCGCCGGTGACTGGCAGCTCGAGCGGGGGACCAACACCCTCGACAGCGGCAGCTACTTCTACGGCCCCTACCGGTGCTCAGACGGTCGGTACATCTCCATCGCCCCCATCGAGCCCAAGTTCCACGCCGAGCTGCTCGAGCGGCTCGGCCTCGACCCGGTCGAGTTCGACGAGCAGCGCAACCGGGACCACTGGCCCGAGCGTAAGGCCAGGCTGGCCGAGCTGTTCGCAACCAAGACCCGCGACGAGTGGACGGCCGAGCTGGAGGGCACCGACGTGTGCTTCGCCCCGGTCCTCGACCTCGGCGAGGCGCCCGAGCACCCGCATGCGAAGGCCCGCGAGGCCTTCGTCGAGGTCGATGGCGTCGTCCAGCCGGCTCCCGCCCCCCGGTTCAGCCGGACCCCGGGCCGGGTCCACGGCCCGGTCCCGGAGCCGGGCCAGCACAGCCGGGAGGTCCTGGCCGACTGGGGACTCGACGAGGCGACGATCGATCGGCTGGTCGAGTCGGGGACCATCGTGGTGGCCGACGCCCCCTGACCAGTGGCCACGACCACCGGTGGGCTCGGCCGTCCCGACCGGGAAGTGGCTCGGCCGTCGACCGGCGATCTACGTTGAGGTCATGGACCCCACCTACCCGCCCGAGACCGAGCAGTACCGGACCAAGATCTCGGCCTTCCTCGACGAGCACCTGCCGGCGGACTGGCAGGGGATCGGGGCACTCGCCCCGGGGGAGCGAACGGCCTTCCACAACGCCTGGCGGGAGACGCTGCGCGACAACAAGCTCCTGGCCCCCAACTGGCCGGCCGAGTACGGCGGTGGTGGGCTGACCCACCTCGAGCACGTCGTGTTGAACGAGGAGTTCGCCACGCGTGGTGTGCCGACGTCCGGTCCGAACGACGGGTTCAGCATCGGAATGGTCGGCAACACGATCCTGCACTGGGGGACCGACGAGCAGAAGGCGACCTACATCCCGAGGATCCTGGCCGGGACCGACGTCTGGTGTCAGGGCTATTCGGAGCCGAACGCCGGCTCGGACCTGGCCAACCTCGGGTGTCGAGCCGAGCTCGACGGCGACGAGTGGCGGGTCAACGGACAGAAGATCTGGACCTCCCAGGGCCAGACCGCCAACATGATCTTCGTCCTGGCCAGGACCGACGCCGATGTGCCGAAGCACAAGGGCATCTCGTTCCTGCTGATGTCGATGGACCAGCCGGGGGTCGAGCTGCGGCCGATCACCAACATCGCCCGCCACGACCACTTCAACGAGGTCTTCTTCACCGACGCCGTCTGTCCGAAGGACAACGTGCTCGGCGGGCTCAACAACGGTTGGGCCGTCGGCAACACGCTGCTCGGCTTCGAGCGGGGCGTCGGGGCGACGACGACCTCGCTCAACTACCGGGCCGAGCTCGATTCCTACATCGACCTGGCCCGCAGCCTCGGGCGTCTCGACGACCCGCTGGTCCGCCAGGACATCGCCAGGTTCCACACCAAGGTCGAGATCATGCGGTACCGGGGCATGCAGGCGCTGACCCGCTACCTGGCCGGTCAGGCGCCGGGGCCCGAGAGCTCGGTCGGCAAGCTCTTCTGGAGCCACTACCACCAGGAGATCACCGAGGCGTCGATGAACCTGCTCGGGGCCGAGGCCACCGTCGGCTTCGGTGAGGAGACGCGGGCCGGCCTTGCCGCCCCACCGATCGGGACCGCCAACACGGCGGCCAACTGGATGACCGGCTTCCTGGTCGCCCGGCCGGGAACGATCTACGCCGGTACGTCCGAGGTCCAGCGCAACATCGTGGGGGAGCGGGTGCTCGGGCTCCCGAAGGAGCCGCGGGCCGACAGCGGGACCTGGCGGGAGAGCCAGGCCGCCTACAGCTGAACGGGTCCCAGCACCCCCGATCGGGCTCGCTCACCCCAAAACGAGGGCTGCCGGAGCGTCCCCTCGGGGCCGCTCCGGCAGTCTGCCTCGGGGGGATCTCGGTCAGCCCAGCTGGGAGCGGGCCTCGGCCGGCAGCGCCGGCTGACCGTTGTACAGCGCCTTTGGCACCTCGATGTCGGCGTCGAACAGCTCGACCGGGCCAAGGTCGATCTCGGGGTTGGGCTGGTCCGGCGAACCGCCGGCCAACAGGAGCTTGCGCAGCTCGTTCGAGGTGAAGGCGACGTAGACCATCGTCCGCACGTCCCGATCGGAGATCGGGCCCTCGGTCGACAACATGCCCTGCTCGATCAGGGCGGAGATGACCTCGACCTCACCGGACTGGATGGCGGCCTCGACGCCTGCGCTGCTGGCGTTGACGTCGCGGAGGTCGATGATCGGGGCAAGGGGGGCGTCCGCGTAGTCGGCGGCCATCAGCTCGGCGTTGTCACCGAACGGGGCCGGGAGTGCGGCCGGTGACCCGTTGAGGTCCGTGGTCGGGTCGGCGTCGTCCGCGGTCGGCACCGACGGCTCCTGCGGTTCGGCCGCCGCATCACTCGGCCCGCCGCCCGATGCGTCGCCCGGCTCAGCTGCCGTGCCATCGGCCTCGGCCTCGGTGTGAACCTCGGCCTCGGTGTCGGCGGCGATCGGCTCCGGCCCCTCCGGGTCGCCGAGGGTTTCGACGGCGGCCGACGGGGGGGTCGTCGGCTCGGCGGGCACCGGATCGGCTGTTGCGTGGTCGATCACCCTCGGCCGCTCGGGCTCGGCGATGGTCGGTTGCTCCGGTTCGGCGATCGGCTCGGCCGGTGCCGGCCAGGAGGCGTAGTCCGGGGCGTCGAGGTCGCCCGAGTACTCGAAGTCGACCACCGGATCGACGTCGGCTCGGAGCTCATCCCGTTCCTCGTCCGGCTCGACGAGCAGCTCGATCTCGTCGTCGAGGTCGTCTGGCCCGTGATGGTCGCCGTGATCGTCTGGCCCGTGGTCGCCGTTGCCGTTGGCGTTGCCGTTGCCAGTGCCATGGCCGTTGACGGCACCGTTCAGGCGATCGAGGTCGGGGGCGGTGATCGTCGTGGTCATCGTTGCGCCGTTGGTGACGGCCACGTGGTCGACCTGTCCGGTGATCGTCGGCCACCCCTGCTCGTCCGCCGACTCGTCGAACGGCTCGTCCGACCGCCTGGAGAAGAGATCGGTGATCGTCGCCGGCTTCTTGCCGGCCAGCTCGGGGAGGTCCGAGGCCCGCACCGTGACCGGGGCCGGCCCCAGGATCGACGGCATCGTCTGGCCGTCCGGGGATCCGGCATCCTCGACGACCGCCGACGCGTCACGTTCGGATGTCGACGACGATGCCGCTCCCACACCTGATGCGTGGAGCGCAATCGAAACGTCTTCCGCCAGTTCATCCTGGTTCGCCTCCGCCTGTTCGACGGCATCGACCTCCGTCGGCGCCTCGCCGCGCCCGGTCACGGTGGCCATGAAGGCCGCGGTCGAATTGGGTGGGGCATCGATACCGGCCAGCCGGGGACGGGTACCCGTCCGGAGGCCGGCGGCGTCGTCATCGGCCTGCAGGCGCAGGTCGCTGATGACATAGAGACCCAGCGCAGCCACGATGACGGCCGTCAGGAAGCGAACGATCAGCTGCTCTCCGCTGGTCAAGGCCCCGGCGAGGATGACTCCCAGAGCTCCGAGTGCGGTGAGGATGAAGATGCCTGAGACAATGCGCTTGGTCATGACGTTGGCCTCCATTTCGTCACAATAGTGCGAAAGAAGCCTTTGTGCATAGCCCCAATTTATACAAATAACGAGCGACAAGCAGGTCAAGCATCCAGAACGATTGTCGCTCCTTGTCCATCAATGATGGGGGGCTCCGTTGACCAGGGAAAATTGATCCACTGGGACGTCCGTCGCCAGACGAAGTCGCACTTGACCAGGGAATGTGGCTTCTCGTAGAGGACCGCGGTTTGGCTCTCGGCCACCACTTCTTGACAGAATTCGTGGACGGCCTTGAGAGTATGGCCGGTGTCCGCCACGTCGTCCACGACCAGGATTCGGGCGTCGGTCAGGTCGAACTTGTCGAGATAGGGCGGCAACATGACCGGCACATCCAGCCGCTCGTCGACCCCCGAGTAGAACTCCAGATTCATCACGTAGAGGTTCTTGACCGCAAGGGCGTACCCGAGCGAGCCGGCGGGAAAGAGCCCGCCCCTGGCGATGGCGAGGATCAGATCGGGCCGGAACCCGCTGTCGGCCACCATCTGGGCCAGTTCCCGGACGGCCACCCCGTACCCCTCCCAGGTCATGATCTCGCGCTCGGCCGTACCGGCCTCCATGCTGGTTGTCACCTCGTCCTCCTGTGTCGTCGTCCCACATCGGTCCGGCCCGATGGTCGGGCCGGCAACCGGCGCACTGCGGATCCGTGCGGGCCACTCCAGCCCGGCGCTCGGAGAAACGGACCTTACTGGCCAACCATGTGCCCGAACGCCACGAAACGGTAATAAACTCGCATCTCGTTCGGTGTTGGCGGATCTGGCGGGAACCGGTGCGACCAACGACAGGTCGTCGACCGGTGATTGGTGGCTGCATGGACAGGGCTTCGACGACCGAGGGTGGCGGTACACTCCGGCGCGTGACGCCGCGTCGGGTCCCAACCGGTCGCACCGGCTCGACGGACCCAACCAAGCCGAGAGGCAACTCGCCCGCCTCGAGAGCCCTGTCGATGGTCGCCGGCGTCCTCGTGGTCGGCTGGGTCGGCATCGCCTCCCTGGCCGCGGTGGGGCAGCCGACGACGACCGCGGCCCCGACCACCACGGCGGCGCCGACGACGGCGCCGTCGACCACGGCAGCACCGACGAGCGACACGACCTCGACGACGGCGGCCCCGACCACCGCGGCACCGACGACCGCGGCGCCGACGACGGCGGCCCCGACGACCGTAGCCCCGAGCAGCACCACCGACCCGGCGGCTCCGACCACGGTGACCCAGCCGGCCACGTCGACCACCCTCAGCGCCGAGCAGCAGCGCGAGCGCGACCGGGCCGTGGCCAACCTCAACCTCGCCAGGGCCAACGACCGGGAGATCGCCGAGCAGCTCCGGACGATCACCGAGCAGGCAAACGAGACGGTCGAGAAGATCGACGCCGCCGAGGCCCGTCTCGAACAGGCCGAGGTGATCGCAAGCCGCTCGGCCGAGGCGCTCGCCCAGTCGGGCGACAAGCAGGCCGAGATCGAGGCCTCCCTCATGGTGCAGGCCGTCGAGGGGTACAAGACCCGCTCGATCGGGACGGCGCCGCTCCTCCTCTCCGAGGTGTCGGTCAACGAGGCGATCCGTCTCAACCAGCTGCTCGACGAGGCCAACAGCTCCACCGCCGACCTGCTGGAGGAGCTGCGCTCGCTCCGCGAGGACCGCCGGCTCTCCAACCTGGAGGCCGAGCAGGCGGCGCTGGAGGCCCAGCGGGCCCAGCAGGAGCTCGAGGCCCAGCTCGAGACCCTGAAGGAGCAGCAGAACGTCCAGATCGGGCTGAAGGCGGAGGCCGAGCGCCGCATCGACGACTGGGCCGGCGAGTTGACCGCATACGCCAGGGAGGACGCAGCGGTCCAGGACCTCATCGGCCGTTCGGCCGAGACGGTCAGCACCGGGGTGGCCAACCCGACCAACCCGTCTGCGCTCGGCTTCCAGTGGCCGATCCAGGCGCCGATGACGTCGCCGTACGGCTACCGGATCCACCCGGTCTACGGGACCCGTCGGCTCCACGCCGGCATCGACCTCGGTGCGCCACGGGGCACGCCGATCGCCGCATCAAACGAGGGCACCGTCATCTTCGCCGGGGTGCGCGGCGGCTACGGCAACACGGTCCTCGTCGACCACGGCGGCGGCATCGTCACGCTGTACGCCCACCTGTCGGAGTTCGACACCGGAGAGGGCCAGACCCTGGCCCGGGGTGACATCGTCGGCTTCGTCGGCGCCACCGGAACGGCGACCGGCAACCACCTGCACTTCGAGGTCCGCGTCAACGGCGGGCCGGTGAACCCGGTGAACTACCTGCCCTGACCGACGAGACGCACCGACCGCGGCCCGGCTGGACCGCCGTGGTCGGTCAGACGACGGCGATCAGGCGACGCCCTCGATCTGGACCTGGTGCCAGCCCTGGGCACCGTCCGGCGCCGGTGGGGCGGGGACGTCGGTCTGGACGTTGCCGAGCCCGTCGGTGGCGCGGACCTGGAGGATGTGGGGGCCTTCGGTGGCGACCCACGGCACCAGCCACTGGACCCACGAGTCGGGACCGAGCGATTCGCCGAGCTGGGCCTCCATCCACTCGCCGTCGTCGACCCTGACCTCGACCCGCTCGATGCCACGGTGGGGGGCCCAGGCGACCCCGGCGATGGGAACCGTCGAACCGACCTCGACCCGCTCGTTCCGGTTCGGCGTGTCGATCCGGGACTGCGTCTTCACCGGACCGAACTTCGACCAGCCACGAGGAATCCAGTAGCCGTCGAAGTCCTCGAGCGTGGTCAGCGTGATCTCCTCGACCCACTTGGTTGCCGACACGTAGCCGTACAGCCCCGAAACGACCAGACGAGCCGGGAAACCATGCCGGATCGGCAGCGGCTCACCGTTCATGCCGACCGCGACCAGCGCCGTCCGGCCGTCGTAGGCCGCCTCGGTCGGGAAGCCACACGTCCAGCCGTCGACCGAGCGGCTGGCGATCTGGGTCGCCCCCGGCTGCACGCCGGCCTCGTCGAGCAGGTCGACCAGCGGGACGCCCCGCCAGATGGCGTTGCCGACCAGATCGCCGCCGACCTCGTTCGACACACACGACAGGGTCACCGGGGCGACCGTCTCGGCCCGCTCGAGCAGATCGTCGTAGGTGTAGGTGACCTCCTGGTCGACCATGCCGTTGATCGTCAGCGACCACGAGGCCGGGTCGACCTGTGGCTTGATGAGGGCGGTGTCGATCAGATAGAAGTCCTCGGACGGCACGATCAGCGGGGTGATCCCGTCGGTCGAACCGACGACGTCGGAGGCCGCAGCGGTCACGGTCTGCTCGATCTCGGCCGTCGCCCCCTCGGCGGCTGCGGTGAACTCCACCGCGTCACGGGCCTGGGAGGCGGACGAGCGGGCCTGCAACTCCCGGGACGACACGGCGGCGACGGCGCCGCCAGCCCCGACGACGCCGGCCCAGCCGAGGAACCGGCGGCGGCTGACCGGGGGATCGGTCGGCGAGGCGGTCACCGTTCCCGTGGCACCGGCGGCGGCGGTCGCCGGCGGGGCCGACGTGGCCCCCTGCCCGGGGGTCAGCGGCGTGCCGGCCGGGGTCCGTAGGCCGGTCGTGGCCCGATCCGGCCGCAGCGTGGCCGGCAGGAACCGCAGGACCGCGAGCCCGGCGGCGACGGCGACGACGCTGATCACCAGCCCGGCGAACCAGCCACTCTGGGCGTCGACGCCCATCGACACCCACCCGATCAGCCCGAACGCAACAACGCCGAGTGCAGCTGCGGCCGGGCGGCTCCTGGCCACCAGCCCGAACACGGCGCCGAGCACGAGGGAGATGAGGATCGTCCCGACGATCAGCGCCGGCTTGTCGTTGAGGCCGAACACGCTCTTGCCGAACTCGACGAACCAGTTCGGGGCCTCGTCGACGACGCGGTTGGCCACCGCCACCACCGGACCCGGTCGTGGCGCCGCCAGGGAGGCGGCGAACTCGCCGGCCGCCAGCGCCGCACCGGCGGCGAGGACGCCGGTCAGCGCCGCAGCCGGCCGGTCGAGCACGTGACCGCCGGACGTTCGCCCGTCGGCCATCTCGATGTCGTCGTCTGCCTGCGTGGTGCCCATACCAACACCTAACCCGTCGTCGGGGGCCACCGATGTCTCCGGCGATGGCCGTTCACCGCTTGTTCAGATGCAACGGCCCCATCCAACGGGGCCCGAAATTCCCGAGCGTGAGGGAATGGGCTCGTCGGTGGACCGGTTTCAGCGTACCTATGCCATCGTTCAAGCGTCCGATCGGCGCGTCCGGCCTCCTCGCCCTTGCCCTCGTGGCAGCGGCCTGCGGCTCCGGGGGCGACGACGCACAGACCACCGAGTCCGGCGCCTCGACCGAGTCGTCGGTGGCGGCCGAGACCCCATCGACCGACGAGTCGGACGGCGCAGCCGACGCCGCCGAACCGAGCGCAACCGAGGAGTCGGATGGGGCGGCCGCGCCGTCGACCGACGCCGAGCCGGAGGCGGAGGCCGAGGGCCCGCGACTCGACGACCACGTGTTCCCCGACCTGGAGACCGTGAACATCGTCGACGGGACGACCGTCAACCTGGCCGACCAGCTGGCCGGCGGCGACACGCCGATCCTGCTCTGGTTCTTCGCCCCGCATTGACCGGCGTGCAACGCCGAAGCTCCGGTGGTTGAGCAGTTCGCTCAACAGTATGCAGACAAGGTCCGAGTGGTCGGGATGGGCACGCAGGACAGCCTCGACCTCGCACAGCAGTTCGTCGAGCGTCACGGGACCAACACCCCGCTGATGACCTGGGACGCCTCGTTCGAGACGTGGATCCACTACGGGGTCAGGGGCCAGCCCTTCACCATCCTGGTCGATCCGTCCGGTCAGCCGCTCGGCGACTGGTTCGGGGTCACCCAGGAGATGGTCCAGCTGGTCGACGAGTTCGGGGCCTGAGCATCCCGGTGCCCCGGCACCCGGGTGCTCAGCCGTCCCGGTCCCGGTCGAGCTCGGCCACCAGCTTCTTCGGGGCGACGAGTCGGTAGGCCTCGGCGAGGATGCCGGCGATCTCGTCCCAGTCCGGGTCGACGTCGAGCCGAACCCCGATCCAGCCCCGATGGCCGACATACGGTGGCACGAAGAACCGGTCGGGCTCCTGCTCGACCAACTCGGCCTGGGCGCCCGGCGGCGCGGCACACCACAGCGCGAGCCGCCCGTCGCCGTGGTGGTCGTCGAACAGGTGGACCAGCACCTTCTTGCCCCGGATGAAGAACGTCGGGGCGCCGTGGCTCAGCCGCTCGCTGACCTCCGGGAACGCCGCCGTCACGGCCCGGAGTCGGCCGAGTGCCTCCTCCCGCTCGTCCGCACCATCGTCACCGGTCGACCCGTCGCTCCCCATGGCGCCATCATGCCATCGATGGGCGGGCCGGGCCGGCGACAGCCGATGGGCGACGACGGACCGGCCGTGCTCGGCGACCGTTCGGCGTCCCGGCGTGCTGGCGGCTACGGTGACGTGGCCGTCCGACGAGTGGGCGAGCGCACAGGCGACGTCACGGGAGGACGGACATGAAGGTCGTGGTCGACTTCGATCTCTGCGAGAGCAACGCGGTGTGCATGAACATCGCACCCGAGGTCTTCGAGGTGCGCGATGACGACTTCCTCTACGTCCTCGCCGAGACGCCCGAACCGGACCTGCACGAGAAGGTGCGGGAGGCGGCCGAGCGCTGCCCCAAGCAGGCCATCACCCTCGAGGGTTAGGTTCCGTTGGCGACCATCGCAGTGGCGGGCGCATCGCTCGCCGGTGTCCAGGCGTGCCAGGTCCTCCGCCGCCAGGGCTTCGACGGCCGTCTCGTCGTCATCGGCGACGAGACCCACCAGCCCTACGACCGGCCGCCGCTGTCGAAGGAGTACCTGACGGCCGACGCGCCGGACGAGGAGCGGTTGAAGCTGCGGGCGACCGCCGATCCGGCGGCGCTCGATCTCGACTGGCGGCTCGGTCGTGCGGCGGCGGCGCTCGACCTCGACGAGGCCAGCGTGACCCTCGACGACGGCGAGATCGTCGGTTTCGACGGACTGGTGATCGCCACCGGCGCCGCTCCACGCCGCCTCCCCGGCCAGCGCCATGACGGCGACACCGATCGCGGGCCGCTGCTCGAGCTGCGAACGCTCGACGACGCCAGGCGACTCCGGGCCGCCATCGACGGCGGGGCGACCAGGATCGTGGTCTGCGGCGCCGGGTTCATCGGCGCCGAGGTGGCCGCATCGGCCAGGCAGCGTGGCCTCGACGTCACCCTCATCGATGCCGCGCCGGTTCCCATGGACCGGGTGCTCGACGCCCGGGCCGGTGAAGCCGTGGCCGACCTGCACCGGGCCAACGGCGTCGACGTCCGCCTCGGGGTCAAGGTCACCGAGGTCGCCTCGGCGGCCGGCGCCGGTGCCGGTGCCGGGGCAACGGTCACCCTCGACGACGGCAGCGAGCTGGCGGCCGATGTCGTCGTGGTCGGGATCGGTGTCGTCCCCAACACCGGCTGGCTCGACGGCAGCGGTCTGACCGTCGACGACGGCGTGATCACCGATGCGACCACGCTCGCCGCCCCGAACGTGGTCGCCGCCGGCGATGTCGCCCGCTGGCCGAACCAGCGCTTCGACGGGCGACTCATGCGGGTCGAGCAGTGGGACAACGCCATCGACATGGGCGGGCACGCCGCCCGTCGCCTCCTCGTCGAGCTCGACGGCGGTGAGCCCGAGCCGTTCCAGCCGGTTCCGTGGTTCTGGAGCGACCAGTACGACCGCAAGATGCAGCTGGCCGGGCTGGTCGGCCGGACCAGCGAGATCGTCCAGGGCACCATTGCCGAGGGCCGATTCGTGCAGCTCTACGCCGACGACGAGGACCGGTTCTGCGGCGCCCTGTGCTGGAACCGGCCCCGCCAGGCGATCCAGGCCCGCCAACTGGTGGCCGAGGGCGCGTCGCTCGACGTCGCTCGCGAGCGGCTCGGCTGAACCGGCGCCGGCGGCCGACATGACGGCGAACGACGACCCGGTCGGGCGGGTGGACGGGCCCGGGCCGGGGTCCGGCGCCGACCCGGGCGACGAGCCCGTTGAGTGGGTCGACGACCGCGGCGGCGTGATCGAGATCGTGAGCCGGCGCCGGATGCGGGCCGAGGGACTGCGCCACCGGGCCACCTACGTGGTCGTGGTCGTCGGACCACCAGATCGGTTCGCCGATCCCGGCTCGGCCGACCGCCTGGCCCCCGACACCGAGGTCGTCGTCCACCTGCGGGCCGACTGGAAGGACGTGGCCCCGAGTCACTGGGACCTGGCCTTCGGCGGCGTGTGCGCCCCGGGCGAAGGATGGGAGCGGTCGGCCAGACGGGAGCTCGCGGAGGAGGCCGGCATCGAGCTCGCCCCGGACCATCCGCTCGTCGACCTCGGCCCGGTCGACTTCCGGGAGCCGGCGTCCGGCACGGACCCCGGTACGTCGATCCTCGGCCGCTCGTTCCTCGTCGCCTGGCCGGACGAGCCGGTCTCGGTCGACGGCGAGGCGGTCGCCTTCGACCGGGTGAAGCTCGGCGAGCTCACGGAGTGGCTCACGACGGTGACCGTCTGCGCCGACTCGGCCACCGACGTGATCGCCGCCCTGCTCGCCCGCCTCGACGGGTCGGCCTGATCGCCGGTCCGGGGTCTGGCCGCTCACATCGACCCGTGGGCCCTGAACAGGTCCTGAACTGCCCCGACCGGACCGGGAAGCCACGCCCGACCGCCGGCTACCGTGTTTCCATGGGCAGACCGACCCCCGACATCCTGATCGTCGACGACGAGCCCCAGGTCCGCGACATCGTCGCCACCTACCTGGCCCGGGAGGGGTTCGACGTCCGCACCGCAGCCGACGGCAACGAGGCGATCGCCGCCATCCAGACCCGCCGGCCGGACGCCATGGTCCTCGACCTGATGCTGCCGGGCGTGAACGGTCTCCAGATCCTGCAGAAGCTGCGGGAGGACGGCGACCAGGTGCCCGTCATCGTGCTCAGCGCCCGCGGCCGCGAGCCCGAGCGGGTCGCCGGCCTTGAGCTCGGGGCCGACGACTACCTGGCCAAGCCGGCGTCGCCCCGCGAGGTGGCGGCCCGGGTCCGGGCCGTGCTCAGACGGTCTCGACCCGCTGGGCCGTCCGAGCTGTCGTTCGGCCGCTGCCACGTCGACCTCGACGCCAGGGTCGTGACCAAGGACGACGAGCCGATCAGCCTCCGGCCGAAGGAGTTCGACCTGCTCGTGCACCTCGCCACCCGGCCGGGGGAGGTCGTCACCAGGGCCGACCTGCTGCGCGAGGTCTGGGGCTCGCAGCCAGACTGGCAGGACCCCGGCACGGTCACGGTGCACGTCCGCCGGCTCCGCAAGCTGATCGAGGACGACGCGTCGAGCCCCGACCACGTCATCACGGTCTACGGCGTTGGTTACCGGTTCGACCCGTGACCGGGCTCGCCCCACTCGGCGCCGTCGGCCTGCCCGGCGCTGGCCGCCTGTTCGCCGCCAACGGCGGTGGCATGGACATGATGGACGAGGGTCCGTCGGTCCTGCTGTTCGTCGTGCTGGTCGTGGCGATCTCGGTCGCCGCCATCCTCGTCTTCCCCCTGGTGTTCCGCCGCCTGAGCCTGCGCCAGGCGGTGCCGGGGCTGGCCCTGATCGGGCCGATCCTGGCCCTCGTCGGCGGGGTCATCGGTAGCGGGGCCATGGTCCTGTCCGGCCGAGACATCTGGTTCTCGCTCGTCGTCGCCGTCGCCGCCGCAGCGTCCGCGATCATCGTCGGCCTCCGGCTGGCCCGCCCCGTCGCCCGCGACCTCGAGCAGATCTCGGCCACCGTGCAGGCGGTGGCCCGAGGCGACCGGCGGGTGATGACCGGGGTCGAGCGCCCGGACGAGATCGGCGAGCTGGCCAGCGCCGTCGACGATCTCAGCGAGTCGCTGACCCAGGCCGAGATCCAGCGCCGCACCGCCGACGACGAGCGCAACGCCGTCGTCAGCGCCCTCAGCCACGACCTCAGGACGCCGCTGGCGTCGCTGCTGGTCAGCCTCGACGCCATCGAGGACGGGATCGGCGACGCCCCGACCCACCTGCGGGCGATGCGGGGCAACGTGTTGGCCCTCGAGCGACTGATCGAGGACCTGTTCCTGCTGGCCAGGGCCGACGCCGGCGCCCTCGCCCTCGCGTTCGAGCCGGTCGACCTCGCCGAGCTGCTCGACGATGCCGCCGAGGCCATCGGACCCCTGGCCAACCACCGGTCGGTGGCCATCCGGACGACCGTCGACGAGCCGATCCCGGTCGCCGGAGACGACACCGCACTCGGGCGGGTGTTCCGCAACCTGTTGGAGAACGCCGTCCGGCACTCACCGGTCGGCGGAGAGGTCACGATCGACCACTGGGACGAGGACGGCCTGGTCCGCGTCGCCGTGCTCGACGTCGGCGAGGGCTTCCCGCCCGACTTCGCCCCCCGGGCCCTCGAACGGTTCACGCAGGCCGATGACGCCAGGACCAGACGTGGTGCCTCCGGTCTCGGTCTGGCCATCGCCGATGCGCTGGTGGCCGCCCATCGGGGCGAGGTGGTCGTCCACCCAGGACCGGGCGGCCGGGTCGACGTGGTGCTGCCGATCCTGCAACGGCCGGCCCGCCGGGTGCTCGCCCCCTGAGGGGTCATCGGTGCCGTCGGCACCGATCGGTCGTTGGACGGGTCGAAGCACCCGACCTCCACCGGAACGCGATCGGGTCCCGCTACTGTCGACGTTTCGGCGGAACGGCAAACTCCGATCGCGACGAGGTACCACTCCGCCATGGCGACCCAACTCAACCCGCGCCCGAGCGCCCCCGAGCCCATCGAAGACCGGAGTCACGTGGTGTACGCCAGGCACCAGTGGTTCGGGATGGCGATCTTCGGCGCCCTGTGCTGCGTCGCAGCCGCCGTCTTCGCCCGCTGGGACCCGACGACGACCGACAGCCGCTGGTTCTGGGTGATCGTCGGCCCGCTGGCCGGCGTCGTTGCCATGTTCCGCTCCCAGTCCCGCTTCGGGTCCGAGGGCGCCGACCGCGATGCCGGGCCCTACATCGGCATGCTGGTCGGCACCACGATCGGGGCCCTCGTCATCGGCATGCTGGCCCTGGAGGGCTGGGTCCTGCCCGGCGTGTTCTTCGCCGTCGCCGGCTTCCTCGGGTTCATGGCCTGGCTCGAGCAGAGCGGCATCGGGATGACGACGGCGCTCACCGTGACCGTCCTCGCCGTCGCCTCGGCCGTCGCCCTGCTGCAGGACTCGGGTGTGCTGCTGTCGTTGCTGCTCGGCCTGATGCTGCTGGCCGGCTCGCTCGCCATGGTCGTCTGCCACGGCGACGCCGACCCGGACGGCGACCCGCAGGCCTGACCGGCCCCGCTACGTCGAGCGGTAGGGAACGACCCAGGCCACGTAGAACGACGAGGCCATGATCGCGAACGACATCGCCGCGATCAGCGCCCCCCAGAACCAGTAGGGGAGCAGCAGGACCTCGGCGATCTGCTGGGTGTCCGAGTCGATCACCTGGCCGTCGCGGACGAAGTTCTTGGTGAACATGTAGTCGAGCGTTGTCACGCTGACGACGCAGAACTGGATGCCGATCAGCTGGGCGACGAAGACCCGACCGACCAGCGGTCCGTAGAAGGCGAGGCCGCCGAGCGCCAGTGCGATCAGGGTGAGCGACACCCATCCGAAGGTGTTGCGGACGAACAGCAGCAGCGACAGGGCCAGGACCACCGTCAGACCGGCCAGCACCCACCGGGCCGTCGTCTCCCGGGAGCCGAGGATGATGATCAGCCCGCCGGCGAGCGCCGGTCCGAGCAGGCCCCCGGCGGCCACGACGGCTCGACCGAGGGTGCCGACGCCGGACGAGTAGGCGGTGCCGCCGAGGTTCTGGAACAACACCAGCCGCTCGAACGAGCCGCCGACCATGATGGCGACGAGCCCGTGGCCCATCTCGTGGGCCCAGGTGCCCAGCAGACTGAACGGGTACAGCAGGTTCCGGCCGTACGGGATCCGGGGCAGGATCAGGCTGACGGCGGCCGCGACCCAGAAGTAGGTCATCAACCGGTTGCCGGAGGCGAGCTCGGTCAGGTCACCGCGGAGGTTCTCGGGGAGGTCGACCACGATGGCCATCCTACTCGTCCGGGCTCCAGCGATCGGGACGGCCCCCGCCATCGGATAGGCCGAACGGCTCTGGCGCCCCCGGGCCGGATGATCCACACTGCATGGGTACTCCGACTGGAGCAGGCCCGACCGGCCACCCCCCGGGTGGCAGAGAGGTGGTTTCATGTCCGTACGAACCCGCGAGAACCGTCGTCGGCGGCCCGGAGTCGCTGCCGTCAACCGACCTCCTCGCTTCGACCGGCGGGTCGAGCACCGCCGGGTCAGGCGGGCCGCCCACGTCGAGCTCAGTCAGATGACCGAGCCGGAGGATCTCGCCCTTCCCCGCCCGGTCCACACCTCGGTCAAGGCCGACCCGGGCGACCGGCCCGAGCGCAGCGTGTCGCGGCGCCGGTTCAAGGTGTGGAAGACCAAGGAGTGGAAGCGGCGCTCGATCAACCGGGCCGAGCGGGCCGCCGCCTACGAGGCGTTGCTCAAGGGGGCCTGACCCCCGCGGCGCCGTCGGCCGGCGTCCTCAACCGGGCCCCGGGCGGGGGCCCGGATTAGGATGCGGCGATGGACGACATCTGCGACGATCTGGAGGCCGAGCACCGGGCGCTCGACGCCCTGGTGGCCGACCTCGACGAGTCGACCTGGCGATCGGCGACCCCGGCCGCCGGCTGGGACATCGCCGACACGATCGTCCACCTGATCCAGGCCGACGTCGCGGCCCGGATCGCGGTGACCGAGCCCGAGCGCTTCGCCGAGCTCCGTGACGGGCCGGCCGCCGCTGGCGGGCTCGAGGCCGCGTTCGGGAGCCGCAGCGACCGGACCGGGGCCGAGGTGCTCGCCTGGTGGCGAGACGAGCGTCAGCAGATGGTTGCCGCCTTCCGAGGACGGCAGCCGAAGGACCGGATCCCGTGGTTCGGTCCCGACATGAGCACGCTGTCGTTTGCCACGGCGCGGCTGATGGAGACGTGGTCACACGGGCGCGACGTCGCCGACACCGTCGGCGAGCCGTGGCCGGCGACCGACCGCCTCCGCCACGTCGCCCACATCGGGGTGTCGACCCGGGGCTGGAGCTACGTCAACCGCGGTCTGACGCCACCGGACGTGCCGGTCCGGGTCGAGCTGACCTCGCCGTCAGGCGAACTGTGGACCTGGGGTCCCGAGGACGCGGTCGACCGGCTGACCGGCCCGGCCGAGGAGTTCTGCCTGGTCGTGACCCAGCGACGGCGGCCCGAGGAGACCACCGTCAAGGCCGACGGCGAGGCGGCCGCCGAGTGGTTGTCGCTTGCCCAGGCGTTCGCCGGCCCACCGACCGACGCACCGCCGGCCCGGGTCGGCTGAGGCCCCGGCCGCCCCGGCCGGCGGCGCCCCAAGGCGGCTTCGCGGTGCTTCCGGCCGGATTTCGGCCAATCGAGCGGTGTCGAGCTGGTTCAGCGGCAAGCATGTCGCGGTAGTCTGGGGCCTGGCGCGGCGGGGTCCGGTCGTTTCCCGATCCCGACGCACTCGTCCTCCTGCCGAAAGACGCCGATGATGGAGCCTTCCTGGCTGCCGGAAACCGACTCGAACGATGAGTTCCCGCTGTGGACCCGGGCGCTCGTCGGCGAAATGCTGCCGTCGGTCGTCACCCCGTTGGCGTGGAGCCTGGTCTGGGAGCCGTGTGCGGTGCTCGGCTGGCGTGACGCCATGGTCAGGCGGATGGGCTTCGACGAGGAGGAGTTCGACGCCGAGACCCCCGAGACGATCGGCCTGATCGGCGGCTACGGCTACCTCAACGCCAGCCACCTGCGCATCTGGGCCGATCGCTCACCCGATCTCACCGTCGACCACATCGACCGGATCCTCGTCACCGACGGGTACCCGCTCCCCGGCCACGACCGGGCGGAGTGGCACAACCCCGATGCGGTGGCCACCGGCATGCTCCGCCAGTGGTTCCGCTGGGTGATGGAGAGCCGCAACCAGATCGAGCTCGACCAGGGGTCGCTCGAGTCGCTCGGCTGCCGCAAGAGCCGGCCCGACTTCGACCAGCTCGACGATCTCGGGCTCGTTCGGCGGGCCCAGGAGCTCCAGCCGCTGTGCCGCAAGCTGTTCGAGCAGCACGCCAACCAGACGCTGGCCTCCACGATCGGTCCGTGGGTGGTCACCGAGATCTGCGCCGAGATCGGCCAGCCGGCCCACGCCCTCCGCCTCCTCAGCGGCCTGGGGCAGGTCGAGTCGGTTTCGCCGACCCTCGCCCTGTGGGACCTGTCCCGCCTGGTCCGGTCGTCGCTCGGCCTCACCGACTTCTTCGACCGAGGCGTCGACGGGCTCGACCGCCTGATTCGCCACTCCAACCACGCCGACTCGGTCGCCCTCGCCGCCGGCATCGATGCGGTGATGGACGAGGTCGGCTACCGGGGGCTCAACGAGTGGGACCTGAACTCGCCGACGTGGGACACCGCGCCGGAGATCGTCGTTGCCCTGGTCGACTGCCTCCGCCACTGCGACGACGACGCCAGCCCCCGCCTGCGGCGCATGAACCTCGAAGCCGACCGGGCGAGGCTGGCCACCGAGATCGCCGATGCCCTGTCCGGCACCCAGCGGGAGCGGTTCCTGGCCGGTCTCGGCGCAGCCATCGCCTTCCTGCGTGGCCGCGAGCTGTCACGGACCAACGTGGTCCGGGTCATCCACGAGATGCGCCTCGCCCTCCGGGAGCTGGCGGCCAGGGGCGTCCGCCGGTTCGACTTCGACCACGACGACAACATCTGGATGCTGACGAGCGACGAGCTGGAGTACTACGCCGACGGTGGCCTCGCCGACGTGGCCGAGCGCACCGCCAAACGGCGCATCCAGTACGACGAACTCGGGTCGAAGGCCGCGCCGAACAGCATGATCGGCGCCGACGACGGCTGGATCGCAGCGCCGCTGTCCCAGCTACCACAGACGCCGAACCTCGACGGCCGGCTCGAGCCGGGCGACGCCATCCTCGGCTCACCCGGAAGCCCCGGCCTGGCCACCGGCCGGGCCCGGGTGATCGACACCGACGCCGACCTGGCCTCGGTCGAGCCGGGTGAGGTCGTGATCCTGGCCCGGCCCGAGCTGGCGGCAACGCCGCTGTTCGTGCCCGCCGGAGCGGTGGTGACCGACAGCGGCCGCACGTTCACCCATGCCGTCGTGGTGGCAAGGGAGCTCGGCACCCCGATGGTGGTCGGTGCCGTCGGTGCGAGCGAGCGCATCGTGACCGGCAGCGTGGTCAATGTCGACGGCCTGACCGGCGTCGTCAGCGTCGCCGCCATGCCGTCGGAGACCACTCCACGTCGCCGTCAGGCGTAGCTGCGGTCCTCGGCCCAGGCGTTGGTCAGACAGCGCTGCTCGATCGGCCCGGGTGACCAGCGCGACCAGAGCCCGAGCAACGCTCCCCTGGAGTACTCGGTCCAGGCCATGGCCTCCGGGGCGGCGATCCGGCGGACGACCTGGCGAATGCCACCCTCGTGGACGGCGTAGCCGGCCCACACCCCTGGCCAGTCCTTGGTCGACGCCACCTCGGTCAACAGCAGCGAGCCATGGCGACGGCTGCGGTTGCGATGGGTGTGGCCGGAACTGATCGTCACCGGGCTGTCGAGTCGGTCGAGCCGATCGAGGAACGCCGTCGAGCCCGGTGCGGGGATACCGGCCGGCCAGTAGCGAGGGAGGCGGGCCGGCTGGAGCTGCTGGTGGATGGCCACGAAGCTCGGTCGGTCAGCCTCGGCCACTCGGGCCTCGATCGCCGGTCCGACCCGTTCGACGGTGCCGACGCCGCGGCCCCGGACGGTGGTGTCGGCGGCGATGATCCGCACACCGGGCAGATCGACATGGTCGACGGCTCGGACGTAGGGCAGGCCCCGCTCACCGACCGTGGTCGGGATCACTTCGGACCGGGCGTCGACGTCGTGGTTCCCGGGGATCAGCAGCATCGGCAGGTCTGGGAACTCGTCGACCAACCGGGCGAGGTACTCGAAGTGGTCCGGGAGCTCGTGATGGACGGCGTCACCCTTGATCACCAGGTACGACGCCCCCCAGGCGACGGCCTCGGCCACGGCGGCCGACGCGCAGCGGTACGGGTGGGGGACCGGGTGGTCGCTGCGGTCGACCATCGTCCGGAGCGCACCCCAGGTGACGGCGCCGAGGTGAAGGTCGCTGATCGTGGCGAATCGGGTGAGCTGGGGACCCGGCGGAGACGGCAGGGTGATGGCGTCGAGCGTCGTCGCCCCGCCTGTCCACCGGAGGTCGATCGTCACGGCCGTGTCCGGCAGCAGGCTCGCCAGGTCGAGCGAGCCGGGTCCGCCGGCATGGTCGACGGTGGCTGCCGCGTTGCCGGAACGGCTGGTCGCGGTGACCGGGCCGGCCGGGAGATCGCCCCAGCAGAGCTGGACGGCGTCGTCCTCGACCGCCCACACCTGCGGCGGCGAGGCCTCCGGCCCGAATCGGATCATGTGATGAGGAACCGGGACAGACGCTCCGCCTCCCGCTGGCGGAGGGCGACCTGGACCCGCTGGCGCTCCAGGATCTGCTCGAGCGTGCGGGCCCCGGTTGGCACCGGGTGATCGGCGAAGAAGGCGGCCGCCGCCTCCGCATCGTCCGGTTGGTCGAGGCCGACGAGCCCCTCGCACATGCGGACAACGAGGCTGGCGGCGAAGGCGTCGACCAGCCGATCCCAGTTGGTGGTGATGAACTCCCACGTCTGGTGGCCGGCGGCCGGGTTGAGCAACGCACGACGGAGCAGCATCGGGGCGTTCTGGCCTCGGACGTCACCGTCGAGGATCATCGGGTGCAGCCGGGCGACGAGTTCCGGCTCGGGGAAGTCGCAGAGGGCGCCGAGGTAACGCAGCTCGTCCTGTGGGGTGGTGGCGGCTTTCCAGGCGGCGACGAAGTCGTCGAAGTCGGCCTCGTCGCCGATCGAGGCCACCACCTCGACCGACGCCGCCAACAGTGCCGGGTCGACCAGCTCGGGATCGCGTCGCCCGGTGGCCACGGCCCGCTTGGCCTCCTCCTGGATGTCGGGATCGTTGGCGACGTTGCCCATCGCTCGGACCAGATCGCCCCGCAGCTGGCGCCGCTGGTCGTCGTCATCTGGATCGGGGGCCAGCCCGTGGAAGGCCAGCGCCGGAGACAAGGCGTCGTGGGTGATCTCCTCGAGCCGTTCCCTGGCCTCACCGCCGGTGAGACGTCGGAGGCTGCGGAAGCCGCTGATCAACCGGACCCAGACCGACCGGTTCGTCTCCGCGGTCATCGCCTCGAGCAGCCCGAGGAACGCCATCGACGAGGTCTCGCCGGCCAGCACCGATGCCCAGGCGTCGTCGACGAGGGCGTAGCGCTCGGCGGCGCCGAGGGTGCCCTGGTCGAGGTGGGCCAGGTCCATGAGGTGGTCCGCCGGGTAGGCGATCCGTACGAAGCTGGCCGACTCGGCGTTGAGCACCAGCCACTCGGGGGTGTGGTCGAGCGGGAGGGCGCTCGGCGTCGGGTCGTCGATCAGGACCCGCTCGGCGGTTGGCTCCTCCGCCCCCTCGGCCTGCCACCGGTAGCGGAGCGGGACGACCCACGAGCGTTCGGTCGAATCGCCGGCGCCGGCGTAGGCCATCGGCTGCTGCGACAGCGTCGGCTTGCCGTCGGCCAGATCGAGGGACAGGAGCGGGAACCCGCCCTGGAAGATCCACGAGTCCATGATCCGGCGAACGGGCTCGCCGGTCTCCGCTTCGAGCGCATCCCACAGGTCGGTGGTGTCGGCGTTGCTGAACTGGTGCTGACGCATGTACTGCTGGATCCCGTCGCGGAAGCGGTCCGGCCCGAGGTACTGCTCGAGCATGCGGACGACCGCAGCGCCCTTCTCGTAGGTGAGGATGTCGAACATGCCCTCGGCGTCGGCCGGGCTGACCACCTCGTACTCGATCGGGCGTGTGGTGCTCAGGGCGTCGGTGTCGAACGCTGCGGTCCGGGACAGCGCGAAGTCGGTCCACCGGTCCCACTCCGGTCGGAAGGCGTCGGTGGCCAGCATCTCCATGAATGTGGCGAAGGCCTCGTTCAGCCACAGGCCGTTCCACCACGACATCGTGACCAGATCGCCGAACCACATATGGGCCAGCTCGTGGTTGATGACGTCGGCGATCCGCTGCAGCTCGGGTTGGGTGGCCCGGTCGGTGTCGATCAGCAGCGCCGCTTCCCGGAAAATGACACACCCGACGTTCTCCATGGCGCCGAACGCAAAGTCGGGAATGGCGACGAGATCGATCTTCTGATCGGGATAGGGGAGTCCGAAGTAGTCGGTCAAATAGCGCAGGCCGGCGACCGCCACCTCGAGTGCATACGGCGTGAGCTCATCCTTGCCCGGTACGTGCACGACGCGAATGGGGACGCCGTCGGCGTCGACCGGATCGGTGATCTCGAGCGAGCCGGTGACGAAGGCGACCAGGTAGGTGCTCATGACCATGGTCGGGGCGAAGTCGATGCGGACCCGACCGTCGCCGAGGTCCTCCCGGTCGACCTCGGGACCGTTGGCCACGGCCTGGTGCGCTGCGTCGATGTCGAGGCTGATGGCGAAGCTGGCCTTGTACTCGGGCTCGTCCCAGCAGGGGAAGCACATCCGGGCGTGCGTCGCCTCGAACTGGGTGGTGGCCAGCTTGTGCTCGACGCCGGCATCGTCGGTGTAGCGGCTCAGGTACAACCCGACCAGGTTCTCGTTGAACCGCCCGTCGAAGTCGATCTCGACCGTGATCGGACCGGGTTCGAGCGGTGCCGAGGGGCGCAGGATCAACCGCTCGTGCTCGGTGTCAAGTTCGTGTGCGCACGGGGCCGGCCCGTCGTCGGCCCTGGTGATCGAGGCCGAGCCGATCGTGAGGCCGTCGCTGTTGAGCACGACCTCGTCGATGGTCTCGGTGACCTCGGCCGTGATGGCGACCCGACCGCCGAAGACCTCGTCGTCGAGGTCCGGTCGGATCGTGATGCGGTACTCGGAGGGGCGGACCGTGTCGGGCAGCCGGTAGGGATCGGAAGGCACGGCCCGATCGTACCGCCCGGTCGTTGACGTCGGGCCCACCGGGAACGGGGCCACGACCGTGGCGAGGGAGTTGGGCCGAGACGCGGGATCGGCGCCCCAGAGGTATCCGCCGCGATACGTCCAGGGCGCCAAGATCCGCCGCACGGAAAGAAACGACTCGAGCGCTTCTTTCGTTGAAATTCAGGCTGATCGCGTTCGGGCCTGATGTCAAGGAATGCGCGCCGGTCGTTTCTTACTTCCACGCTTTCGCAACAAATCACCCGACCGACCGGGTCAATGGGTGACGAACCCAACACCGGGCGCGCGAGACGTGGTCAACCAATCGGTTCGAGCGATCGCCGTCCGGTCGATTGGGGTCCCCTCGGGGTCCCCATAGATGGCAGACGACGGCACCTCTACGGTGTCGCCGGTCACGTGGGTGTCGACTCGTCCCGTGCACCACGGAGGTGTCATGACCGGCTGCATCGCCAACCGATTCCCGAAGCGTTTCGGATCCACCGTCGACGTCGGCTCGTCGACGGTGGTCGTCCGCATCCTCGGACCCGTGCGCATCCCCGGCCTCGGCCGGCCGCTGACCTCCCAGCAGCTGTCGTTGGTCACACGACTGGCGGCGGTCGGGCCAGCCGGTCGTGAGCGGCTGGTCGACGATCTCTGGGATGGACGACCCGTGTCGGCCGGTCGCGTCGCCAACGTGGTCGCCGAGGTCCGCTCGGTGCTCGGACCCGGGCGACTGCCCGAGGCCCGGTTCGGTCACTACGCCCTGCAGGGGGTCACGACCGACCTGGAACTGCTGATCGCTGCAGCGGCCGAGCCGCCCGAGCGCGGTGTCGGCGGTGACCGGCTCCGGTTGGCGAGGCTGGCGTCGGTACTCGACCTCGTCGCCGGCCCGATCCTGGCCACGCCCGGTGATCGATGGTGGCACTGGGTCGACAGCCACCCCGAGCTCGTCGCCCGAGGCGAGGTCGCGGTGGCTCGGGTCACCGTCGAGTTGGCCACTGGCCTCGTGGCGGACGGGCGGCTCCGGCCAGCCCAGGCAGCCTGCGAGCGGGCCCTCGCCGCGTGTCCACACGACGAGCAGGTGCTCGGTGTCATCGAGGACGTCCTGCGTCGTCAACGTCGCCCGGGCGCAGCCGACGGCGTGGCCCGCCGCCGCGGTCGACGCCTCGCCAGGCTCGACGGGTTGCTCGCCGACGGCGGTCCGGCGTGATGTCGAGTTGCCGAGGCGGCGGTGCCGGCTCTCAGGCGTCGAGGGGAACGGCGGTCACGACCACGTTGCCCCGGTAGGAGCGCTCGGCCGCATCGAACGAGCCGCCGCAGGTGATCAACCGCAGCACCTCGTCGCCCTCCTTGCGGAACAGCTCGTCTGCCGGGAGGGCCGACTTGTCGTAGAGGACCGTGTCGATGACCCGATAGGCGAGGATCGACCCGTCGGACAGCTCGACCTCGAAGGTGTCGTCGGCCGCCAGTTCGGCCAGGTTGAAGAAGGCCCCCTGGGCGCCGCCGTAGTCGACGTGAGCGGCCAGCACCGTCGAGCCGGCCTGCCCGGGGGCCGGGCCGTGCTTGTACCAGCCGACGGTTTCGGCCTCGGGTACGTCGAAGTCGTTGTTGGCGTCGACACCGACCGAGCGGACCTGTGCCTCCAGCCCGAGGGCGGCCACCCGGACGGCGACCGGGCTGGCGACGTCGTCTGCCCGCCACAGCCTGGCCTGGGTCTCGAGGTCGGCCGAGCGCAGCGGGACCTGCGCCGTCGCCAGCTCGACCTCCTCGGCCATCGGGTCGGCGTCGAGGGCAAACGACGCGAGGCCGTCGGATGTGATCGGCTCGGACGACGAGTCCTGGGCGGTCACGGCGGCGCCGACGAGCGCAAGCGAGATGGCCAGGGCGAACAAGCCGCCGACGAGCCGTTGGTTCACAGCACTCGTCGACTCCGGCGGAGCATCACCAGCCCGCCGGCAGCGGCCATCAGCGAGGCCAGCGCGGCCAGGACGTAGAGGCCGGTCGGGTCCTCACCCTGGCC
Organism: Actinomycetota bacterium; assembly: GCA_039195375.1. Classification (GTDB taxonomy): domain Bacteria; phylum Actinomycetota; class Acidimicrobiia; order Acidimicrobiales; family SZUA-35; genus JAHELU01. Next base: position 932 of record JBCCVL010000015.1, on the reverse strand, counting down.
GAGCAGGTTGCTGTCACCGGTCGGTACCCCGGCGGGGGCCGAACTCAGGCCGGTGTAGCGCTGCACGGCGACCTCGATGCCGCCGTCGGCGCTGCCGACCAGCGAGATGCTGGCGAGCTCGCCGTCGGTGACGGCGATCGTGGCCGACTTGACCGACGTCCCGTCCTCGAGCGTGGCCTCGATCGTGTGGTCGCCGGCATCGAGCACCACCGAGGTGGAGCGGCCGGGCTGGAGCAGGTTGGCCGTCGGCTCGCCGTCGACCAGCAGCTGGACCGGGGGAGCGGCGGCGAGATGTCGGACCTCGACCCGGCTCTTGCCGGCGGCGAGCGTGCTCAGGTTCTCGGGGAAGGCCGACAACGACGGGTCGCCCTCGGCGTCGAGATGGGCCACGAGGGTCGCCGGATCATCGCCGACCGTCACCGTCTCGGCGATGAGTGGGTCATCGTCGCGGTCGCTTGCCTGGACGGGTGGGGTGTCACTGGCCGCGTAGATGGCGACGTCGTAGGTCCCGGGGGCGAGGTCGGCCGGACCGGCGATGGTGCCGGCGGTGAATCCCGGGGCGAGCGCCTCACCGTTGACGTAGACGTCGGCGTCGACACCGGGGATGCCGTGCAGGATCTGGATGGCGGCCTCGTCAGCGGCGATCGGGCCGGTCACCGTCGGGGCGGCGAGCGTCGCCGCCTCGGCCGGCGCTTCGGTGGTGGTGGTCGTCGCCTCGGTCGTGGTCGTCGACTCCGTGGTCGTGGTCGGCTCGGTCGTCGTCGGGGCCTCGGTGGTCGTCGTTGCCTCGGTCGTGGTCGTCGTCGGCTCGTCCTCGGTGTCGTCCGACTCCTCGGCGCCCGTGTCGTCGTCGGTGCCGGCGGCGGCGTTGGTGTTGGTGTCGCCGGACGTGTCGCCATCCGAGCCGTCACCGTCCGAGCTGCCGTCCCCGT
>JBCCVL010000014.1:0-49757 GCA_039195375.1 Actinomycetota bacterium | reverse complement strand
CTCGGCTCGGCCTCGAGTGTGGTGTCGTCGACACCGCGGGCGATCCGCACCATCTCGATCCCGTCGACGTTGCGCTGGCGGCCGAGGCTGTAGACGTTGTACGGGAGGTCGGTCAACGTGTGGGCGTCGTAGGCGCAGTGCAGGTGACGTACCGCCGGGTCGAGGTCGATCGGCTCGACCGGGTACCCGCCGAGCACGTGGATCGACGTCAGCATCTGGGTCAGCCGAAGGAAGTTCCGATAGCCCTCGGTGTCCCCCGATCGTCGCTCGCCATCGAGCGTGACGTACATCGGCGTGCTGCCGACACACGAGTTGGCCACGAAGTCGCCGCCGATCTCGACGTTGCGCTCGGGCACCCGCCCGTGCCACGTGAACCGGCTCGGGGCCAGGGCGACGGACTCGGTCACCAGCTCGGGGTCGAAGCGGACCCGCAGCTCGTCGACCTCGGCACCGGCGTCGGCCAGCAGCCGGCGGGCCTCGGGGTGGAGGAACTCGATCCCGGTCCGGGCCAGCACGTCGAGTGACGCCCGGTGGATCGCCTCGAGCCGGTCGTCGTCGATGGCGTCGACCGGACCGATCCGGTGGCGGGCCTGGCTCGGCAGCGGCTGGACCGGGACGGCGCTCACCGTGCGCCGGGCACGGCGGTTGCGTCGGCCGGGGCGACCCTCGGGGCGACGGTCGTCGCCGACGGCCTGGGTCATCGACGGGGACCTGCGCGCCCGATCATGGCGGCAGGCTAGCAAGCGGGCGCTCGACGCGTCGCCCTTCCGATGCCGGTCCCCTCCGGCGACTCGGGCTCAGCCGAGGGCGTCGACCACGTCCGGTGGCGCCTGCACCAGCTCGATCAGCACCCCCTGGCCGCCGTTCGGCGACTCGTCGTTGCCCCGGGGGTGGATGAAGCAGATGTCGTGACCGGCGGCACCGGCCCGGATCCCTCCCGGCGTGAACCGGACACCGTTGGCGCCGAGCCACTCGACGGCGGCCGGCAGGTCGTCGATCCAGAGCCCGATGTGGTTCAGCGGTGGGTTGTCGACCCGTGGCCGCGAGTCGGGATCGGCCGGCTGCATGAGGTCGATCTCCACCGTTGCCGCGCCCGACCCGACCTCGAGGATGTCCTCGATCACGTTCTCCGCCTCGCTCTCGTAGTGGCCGGTGGTGGTCACGCCGAGGAGATCGCCCCAGAAGTGCCGGAGGGGCCCGAGGTCGGGGCCGCCGATGGCGATCTGCTGGAGACCGAGGACCCGGAACGGACGATCGTCGCTGCTGGTGGCGGGGCTCATCAGCCGAACCGTAGGGACCAGGGCCTGGCACGGCAACCCGCCAACGACCCGAGATCCGAGGTCAAGGGTCGGCCGTTCGACGCCGATCCCTCACCGGTGACCGTGAGCACCGACGGGCCGACCCGTGGCGCCTTCGAGCAGGCCGACGACACCCGTTGGCGGTCGTCGCCGACCCGAGCATTGGCCATCCGGGCGATGGTCGTCGCCAGCCCGGTCATCGGCGCCTTCGTCGTGTTGTACCTGGTCGCCGGGGTGCTGATCCGCCCCGACGGTGTCTTCGGCCTCCTGGCCTGGTTCGCCCAGGGCCTCATGGTCGGCACGGCGGTGTCGATGACGATCGAGCGCCTCGCTCGGGGTCTGCTCCCGCTGGCGACGCTGTTCGAGATGTCGCTCATCTTCCCCGACCAGGCGCCGTCGCGCTTCAGCGTCGCCCTGCGGGCCGGCACGATCCGAAAGCTGCAACAGCAGGGCCCGGCGGCCGATGCCAGCTTTCTCGGCGAGGACGCCTCCGAAGCCGCGACCCGTGCCATCGAGTACGTCGCGGCGCTCGGCCGCCACGACCGACTCACCCGCGGCCACACCGAGCGGGTGCGGGCCTATGCCGACCTGATCGGCGCCGAGCTCGGCCTGCCGGACGAGGAGCGGGCCAAGCTGACCTGGGGGGTGATGCTGCACGACATCGGCAAGATGGCCGTGCCACCCGAGATCCTGAACAAGCAGTCGAAGCTCACCGAGGAGGAGTGGCAGATCCTCAAGGAGCACCCGGCCGCCGGCGGGCGCATGCTGACGCCACTGCGGGACTGGCTCGGCTCGTGGTCGCTGGCCGCCTCCGAGCACCACGAGCGTTGGGACGGCAAGGGCTACCCGAACGGACTGGCCGGGGCCGACATCTCGCTCGCCGGTCGGATCACCGCCGTCGCCGACGCCTACGACGTCATCACGTCGAAGCGGTCCTACAAGGAGCCGATGACCCCAGCCGCGGCCAGGCGCGAGCTGGTCGTGTGTTCCGGAACCCAGTTCGATCCGGACATCGTCCGGGCCTTCCTCAACGTGTCCCTCGGACGCCGCTGGTCGGCCGGTCTCGTTGCCACCGTGTCGCACCTGCCGATCGGCAACCTCGGCACGGCGCCGGCTGCGGTCACGATCGGTGCCGTGGCAACGGCCGGGTCGGTCGCCGTCGGTGTGGTGCCTCCGGAGATCGTCGAGGAGTTGGCCTTCGAGGCCCCGCCGCCCGAGGTGGTCGAGGAGGCGCCCGTTCCGGTCGAGACGACGACGACAACGATCGTCGTGACCTCGGCGCCCGAGGGCACGCCACGCCTGGAGGAGGTGACGGTCGAGATCGGTGACTCGACTCCGATCGAGGAGTCGACGACGACGAGCGCCTCGACAACCCTGCCGACCACCGCAGCGCCGACGACCACCACCACGACGACCGCAACCACAACGACCACACCGCCGACCACCGCCGCACCGACCACTGCCGCGCCGACGACGGCTCCACCGACAACCGCGGCCCCGACGACGGCCCCACCGACGACAGCGGCGCCGACAACGACGACAACGGCGGCGCCGACGACCACGACCGCCCCCGGGTTGGTGTACTACCTCGAGAACCCGGGCGGGGACGGCAGCGACACCAACGCCCAACTCTGGAAGCAGCTGGCGCTCGACCCCCCGGTCGACACGGTCCAGTACAACTTCGACCAGAACTACGACGGCCTCCCCGGGCTCCGGTTGCAGCCGACCGGCAGCGGCTGGTCGGAGGGCGATACCCGGCGGTTGCAGCGCTACTTCCTCGACGCCGAGAACCAGACCCTCACCGGTGCGGTCACCCTCCGGGTCTGGGCGGCCAGCGCCACCGACGGGGTCCCGGTGACGATCCGGGCCAGTGTCTCGGAGTGCAGCTGGCTCGGTGCCTGCGGCGCACCGATCGGAGCCGAGGACACGGCGACCACCAGTCGTGGCGTGAACGTCGGGTTCGAGGAGTTGACGTTTGATCTCGGCGGGGTCGACGAGCCGATCGACGACAACCGCTACGTGGTCATCCGGCTGATCACCGAGGGCTCGGAGACCGCCCACATCGCATTCGACTCGACCCTCCATCCGAGCCAGGCGAGGTTGACCGTCTCCTGACCGGTCACCCTCAGCCGGGTCCGACGAACCGGTAGGCGCCGGCGGCCACCGTCCGCCTGACCTCGAAGCCGAGCCGGAGGTACAACTGATGGGCCGGGTCGTTCGCCTCGGCCACATGCAGCATCGGCCGATCGCCTCGTTCGGCGATCGCGGCGGCCGCAGCGAGCGTGAGCGCAGCGCCGAGGCCCTGACCCCTGGCCGATGGGTGGACGCAGACCGCCGACACCTCGCCCCAGCCGTCGACCTTGAGCCGCTCACCGGCCATGGCCAGGAGCTGCCCGTCGCGCCGGAGGCCGAAGTAGCGACCGGTTCGCCAGGTCTCGGCGCTGAACGGCCCCGGCTCGGTCAGGGCGACGAGTGCGACCATGTCGTCGCTGTCGTCCGGTCCGAGCTCGACGATGTCGTCGGCCACCGTCCGATCGACCTCGGCGAGCCCGGTGGCCACGTACTGGATCGTGCGGCCCTGGTAGGCGGGCTGCCAGCCATTCGGCGGGGTGTCGATCTCCGCCCGGAACAGGATGGCGGCGCCGCCGGGTCCGACGAGACGGCCGAGGGCCGCCCATCCGTCATCGTCGAGGTGTTCGGTCGCGCTGAACGGGGCGACGGCCCGGCGGAACCGCAGCGCCGCCGGCTCCGGGGCATCGCCGTCGCCGTCGTCCGAGGGCTCGGTGGGTCGGTGGTCCTTGGGGTGATGGTCGTCGGGGTGATGGGCGTCGGGGTGATGGTCGGCCAGATCGGCCTGGGGCCCGGTCAGGGCGTGCCAGGCCATGTTGTCGAGGAGGTGTTCGTCGCTCATCGGGCAACCGGAGCGAGCATCAGGAGCCCGTCCTCGACCGCCGGCTCGCCGTCCTCGTTGCGCACCTCGAAGGCGACGGCGCCGTCGCCGCCGGCACCCGCCGGCGCCCACACCCGGACCGAGATCGTCGACGGCAAGCGAACCATGGCCCGGAACCGGCAGCGGATCCGGCGAACCCGCTCGGGATCGGCACCGACCGCCGACAGTACCGCGGACACGCCGTAGGCGAGGTTGGCCGTCCCGTGCAGGATGATGTCGGGCAGGCCGGCGCTGCGGGCCACCACGGGATCGGTGTGGATCGGGTTCCAGATCCTGGCGCACTCGGTGTAGATGTGGGCCCGCCCGGCGTCGATCTCGACGGTCCGCTCGATCGGCTCCCCGGTCCGATCGACGGTCGGCGTCGCCGACGGCGGATCCGGGTCGGGACGGTCGGGACCGGTGGTGGTCACGCCGAGATGGATGGCGTCCTGGGTGGTGGTGGCCACCGGCGTGCCTTCGGCGTCGACGGTGGTCAACCGGCTGGTCACCCGGGCCCCCGGGGTGATGGCAACGGCCCCGACGGTCTCCAGCGAGGTGGCGAGGCGGTCGCCCGGCCGGATCGGCCGGTGGATCGTCAGGTCGTGGGTGGCGTGCACCCCGGTCCTCACCTCGGCCGCAGTCACGCCGGCCTGCTCGTAGGCGGAGCGGGCGGCGACGATGACGGGCCACTCGACACAGACCGGGAACACCGGGTGGGCGATCGGTCCGTCGTCGGCCGCCGTGTCGAGGTAGCGCGGCCCGGTGTCGCCGAGCGACGCGGCATAGGCCATCGTCCAGCGGGCATCGACCTCGTGGACCATCGGGCCCATGGTCGAGCCGACCATCGTGGTCGGTATCGGCATGGCGGCATCGTAGGTCACGGCGCGAGCCGGGGCCCGTCCGCTGATCACCGTCGGCCGATTGCGGCCGTCGGCGGGTGCTAGCGTCGTCGGCGGCGTCCGATCGAGAGGAGATGGCCATGGCCAAGGGCTATTGGGTGGTTGCGTACCACGCGGTCAACGACGAGGAGAAGCTCGGGGCGTACCTCGAGCTGGCCAGCCCGACGGTGCAGGCGGCCGGCGGTCGCTTCCTGGCCAGGGGCCTGCCGACCCAGGTCCACGAGGCCGGCGTGCTCGACCGGACGGTCCTGGTCGAGTTCCCCTCGGTCGAGGTGGCGGTCGAGTGCCACGACAGCGAGGGCTACCAGGCCGCACTCGCCGCGCTCGGCGACGGCGCAACCCGAGATCTGCGGATCATCGAAGGGGTCGAGTAGCGCCCGAAGCGGGGGTGCTCGGCGCCGCCTGGCGGAAGTGGCGGGTCCCGAGGGCTGGTCGTACCATCGCCGGATGACCAGGACCCTGCTCGCGCCGGCCCTGCGGTCGAACCTGGACACCGGCGGCCACCAGTTCCTCCGCAACCGCGACGACATGTTGGAGCAGCTGGACGAGATCGACCGGCTGCTCGACGAGGCCGAGGCCGGCGGGGGACCGGACCGGATGGCTCGCCTCCGGTCCCGAGGCAAGCTGCCGATCCGGGAACGGATCGCCCTCGCCATCGACCCAGACTCGCCGTTCCTGGAGATCAGCCCACTCGCCGGGTACGACTCCGACTACACGATGGGCGGCGGCATGGTCATCGGCATCGGCGTCATCGCCGGTGTCGAGTGCGTCATCCTCGGCAACGATCCGTCGGTGCTGGCCGGGGCCCTCACGCCGTACGCGGCCAAGAAGTGGGCGAGAGCCCTGGAGATCGCCAGGGACAACCGGATGCCGTACGTGAGCTTCGTCGAATCGGCCGGGGCGGACCTCCGCGTCGAGACCGGCGACGGCGGCCGCCGCCGGGTCAACACCGAGCACTTCGCCGAATCGGGCCGCTTCTTCTACGAGATGATCGAGCTGTCGAAGCTGCGGATCCCGACGGTGTGCGTCGTGTTCGGGTCGTCGACCGCCGGCGGTGCCTACCAGCCGGGCCTGAGCGACTACACGATCATGGTCAGGGAGCAGTCGAAGATGTTCCTGGCCGGACCGCCGCTGGTGAAGATGGCGACCGGCGAGGAGTCAGACGACGAGACCCTCGGCGGCGCCAAGGTGCATGCCGAGACATCGGGCTCGGGCGACTACTTCGCCGAGGACGACGTCGATGCCATCCGGTTGTGCCGCGAGGTCGTGTCGCACCTGAACTGGCGCAAACCGGCGCCGCCACCGAGGTTCACCCCCGAGGCCCCGATCCACGATGCCGACGAACTGCTCGGGCTCGTCAGCCGCGACCTGCGACAGCCGGTCGACGTGCGCGACGTGATCGCCCGGGTCGTCGACGGCTCCCGGTTCGAGGAGTTCAAACCCCGATGGGGCGAGTCGTTGGTGTGCGGTTTCGCCTCCGTCCACGGCCACCCGGTCGGCATCCTCGGCAACAACGGCGTGCTCTACCCCGACTCGTCGCAGAAGGGCGCCCACTTCATCCAGCTGGCCAACCAGGTGGACGTGCCGCTCTGGTTCATCCAGAACATCACCGGGTTCATGGTCGGCCGCGACTTCGAGGCCGACGGCATCATCAAGAAGGGGTCGCAGCTGATCAATGCGGTGTCGAACTCGGAGGTGCCACACGTGACGGTCACGATCGGCTCGTCCTACGGGGCCGGGACCTACGGCATGTCCGGCCGGGCGTTCGGGAATCGCTTCACGTTCCTGTGGCCGACGGCCAAGATCGCCGTGATGGGCCCGAAGCAGATCGCCGGGGTCATGTCGCAGGTCCGTCGGGCCCAGGCGACGAGGACCGGTCAGCCGTTCGACGAGGAGGCCGACGCCGAGATCGTCGCCGCGGTCGAGGCCGCCCAGGAGGCCGGATCGCTCGCCCTCCAGGCCACCGGAGCCATCTCGGACGACGGCATCATCGACCCCCGGGACACCCGCCACGTACTCGGGCTCTGCCTGTCGTACGTCGGCAACCGGGCGATCGAGGGAACGGAGTCCTACGGGGTGTTCCGGCTGTGAGCGCCGACCGACCGCTCGGTCGCCCCTTCACCTCGCTGCTGGTCGCCAACCGTGGTGAGATCGCCAGGCGGGTGTTCCGCACCGCCCGATCGATGGGGCTGGCCACCGTCGCCGTGTTCGTCGACGCCGATGCCGAGGCGCCGTTCGTGACCGAGGCCGACCAGTCGATCCGCATCACCTCCTACCTCGACGGTGAGGCCATCATCGGCGCCGCCAGGACGGCGGGCGCGGGGGCGGTGCATCCCGGCTACGGGTTCCTGGCCGAGAACGCCGGGTTCGCCGCGGCGGTCGAGGGGGCCGGGCTGGCCTGGGTCGGCCCGCCACCGTCGGCCATCGAATCGATGGGTGACAAGATCCGGGCAAAGGAGCTGGCGGTTGCCGCCGGCGTGCCGGTGCTCCCGTCGAGCGACGATCCGGCTGCGTTCGGCGAGGTCGGCTACCCGTTGCTGATCAAGGCCGCCGCCGGGGGCGGGGGCAAGGGTATGCGGATCGTCGAGGCGGCCGACGGGCTCGACGAGGCGATCGCCTCGGCCAGGCGGGAGGCGGCCGCCGGGTTCGGTGACGACCGGGTCTTCGCCGAGCGGTACGTCACCCGGGCCCGCCACGTCGAAGTCCAGATCATGGGCGACGCCGCCGGCAACGTCGCCCACCTCGGCGAGCGGGAGTGCTCGATCCAGCGACGACACCAGAAGGTGGTCGAGGAGGCTCCCTCACCGTTCGTCGGCCCCGAGCTGCGGGCGGCCATGGGGCGGGCCGCGGTCGAGCTGGCCGGCTCGCTCGGGTACCGCTCCGCCGGCACCGTCGAGTTCCTGGTCGACGACGAGACGGGCGACTTCTTCTTCCTCGAGGTCAACACCCGGCTGCAGGTCGAGCACCCGGTCACCGAGGAGATCACCGGGCGTGACCTGGTCCGCGACCAGCTGCTGGTGGCGATGGGCCAGCCGATCGACCCGATCGACGTCGCGGCCGGTGCCGCGGCCGGCGCAGATCGTCATGCCATCGAGGTCCGCCTCTACGCCGAGGACCCGGCAACCGACTACCTGCCGTCGACCGGTACGGTCGCCGCATTCCGCCCGGCCGACGAGCCGGCGCTCCGGTGGGACACCGGCGTCGAGGAGGGCTCGGCCATCGGCGTCGACTTCGACCCGATGATCGCCAAGGTCGTGGCCAGCGGCCCGACCCGGGCGGAGGCCGCCGGCCGCCTCGCCCTCGGCCTCGAACGCCTCCACCTCGGCGCCGCCGACGGGCTCGTCACCAACCGCGACTTCCTCGTGCGGGTCCTGCGCCACCCGGCGTTCCTCGCCGGCGACACCACCACCGACTTCCTCGATCGCTTCGCGGCCGACGTCACCGGCGCGGCCGGCGCCGACTCGGACCCCGACACCCCCGACGCCGACCGCGCCGTCGACATGACCGCCGAGGACCGACTCCTGGCCATCGCCGCTGCGCTGTGGCTGCAGGGGGCCAACCGGGCCGAGGCCGAGGTGTTGACGACGGTGCCGAGCGGGTTCCTCGTCGGCCGCCTCCCGCCGGAACGGGTCGAGCTCGACGACGGTCGGCGGGTCAACACCATCCGGTACCGGAGCCGGCGCGACGGCAGCTTCGCCATCGGCGCCGACGGCGGCGACGGACGGGCGCTCGTCCATCGATGGTCGCCGGGTGGCATCGATCTCGAGCTCGACGGCCGCCGGGCGACGCTGGCCGTGACCAGGAGCGCCGGTGGGCGGCTGCACCTGACCGGACTTGGGGGCGGTCGCGACTACGACGTCGTGCCGCGGTTCGCCCCGCCCGAGACCGAGCAGCCGGGTGGCGGCGTTGCGGCACCGATGCCGGGTCGGGTGTTGGAGGTCCGGGTCCAGGTCGGTCAGGTGGTCCGGGCCGGCGAGGTGGTGGCGATCCTCGAGGCCATGAAGATGGAGAACCACCTCGCGGCCGCCGAGGACGGTACGGTGACCGAGGTCCGGGTGGCGGCCGGCGACCAGGTCGAGAAGGACACGCTGCTCCTGGTCATCGAAGCGAGCGACGAGACCGCCGGGAGCTGAGGAACATGGCCGACACCCTGATGGACGACCTGCCCGCCATCGAGGACCTCGAGCGGCGGGCCAAGCGCCGCATCCCCCACTTCGCCTGGGAGTACCTGGCGTCGGGGACCGGTGCCGACCAGGCGGTCAAGCGCAACCTCGACGGGCTCGGCCGGGTCGAGCTCGTCCCCCAGTTGCTGAAGGGTCCGCTCGAGCCGGACGTCTCGGCCGAGTTGTTCGGTATCCGCTACGACGCCCCGATCGGGATCGCCCCCGTCGGCCTCACCGGCCTGATCTGGCCAGGCGCCGACGAGGCCCTGGCCCGCACGGCGGCGACCAAGCGCATCCCCTACACCCTGAGCACGGTGGCGACCGAGGCCCCGGAGGTGGCGGGGCCGAACGCAGACGGCATGGGCTGGTTCCAGCTCTACCCGCCCCGCGACCCCGCCATCCGGGGTGACATGCTGCAGCGGGTGAAGGCGAGCGGCTTCACCGCCCTCGTGGTGACCGCCGACGTGCCGGCCCCGAGCAGACGGGAGCGGCAGCGCAAGGCCCGGGTCCGGGTCCCACCGGTGATCGGGCCGACGCTGGTCGCCCAGGCCGCCATCCACCCGGCGTGGAGCCTCGGCGTACTGCGCCACGGCATGCCCCGGTTCCGGGGGCTGGAGAAGTACATCGACGCGGCGACCATGCGGGCAACCGCCGGGTTCGTCGGCGCCAACCTCGGCGGCACCCTCGGCTGGGACTACCTGCGTGAGGTCCGCGAGCTGTGGGACGGGCCGTTGGTGGTGAAGGGCATCGTCGACGTCGCAGACGCCATCCGTTGCGTCGAGATCGGGGCCGATGCGGTCCAGGTCTCGAACCACGGCGGCCGCCAGCTCGACGCGGTGCCGGCCGCCATCGACCGACTCGGACCGATCGTCGACGCCATCGGCGGTGACACCAAGGTCCTGTTCGACTCCGGGGTCCGCTCGGGGCTCGACGTGGCCAGGGCGATCGCCATCGGCGCCGACTTCGTGTTCTGTGGACGTGCCTTCATGTTCGGCCTCGGTGCGCTCGGTCCGGACGGCCCCGGCCACGCCTACGAGATCCTGAAGGAGGGGCTCGTCAACACGATGGCCCAGTGCGGGTGCGCCACCCTCGACGAGCTGCCGACCCGGCTCGGTCACTCGACGCCGGTGGCCTCGACCTGAACCTCACTCAGTGTCCGCGATCGAGGATGGTGACGTCGAGACGGCTGATGCGACCGTCGCTGAACTCGTAGCGGTCCTCGCCTCGGACCGGACCAGGAAGACCGGGGGAGCGGCACTCCCACAGCGAGCGGGCCGTCGACCCCGCCACCTCGAGCTCGAGCACGTCGAGTTCCAGGTCGGGCAGAGGTGCCTCCCAGCCGTGCCGGAACCGGGCCCGAATGGCATCGATGCCCTCGGCCGGTTGGTCACCGCTGAACGGCTCGGCGTACACGGCGTCGGGAGCGAACAGGTCGAGCAGTTCGGCCTCGGCCTCCGGGCCCCGCCGCATGGCGGCGAAGTAGCGCTCGACGATCCGGTCTGGTTTCACGAGTGACGCCTCCTCCGGCGCTCGACGGTACCGTTGCTGGCCATGGTCGACGATGTGACCAGGCGACGGGTGCTCGATCTGCTGGCGGCACTGCGGGAGCGACCGGCCGAGTTCCCGGCGGCCGAGCTGCTCGACCTTGCCGACGAGCCGGTCGAGCTGCTCGTCGACCGCAGCGGGGCCGAGCCGGTGGTGTTCGTGTCACCACGGCCGGACCCCCGCTTCGACTCGCTGACCGACCGCGAGCACGAGGTGGCCACGTTGGTGGCCGCCGGTTTCTCGAACCGCCAGATCGGCCAGGCCCTGTTCATCTCGCTCGGCACGGTCAAGGACCACGTGCACGCCATCCTGGCCAAGACCGGCTGCGACAGCCGCTCGCAGGTGGCTGCCGCCTGGTACGGGCCGCGGTGATCGGCGCCTAGACGCCGGTCGACCACTGCCGGTCGGCCATGGCGACGACGGGCTCACCGGCCAGCAGCGGCCCGGCCTTGGCCATGTAGTCGGCGAACCACGACGACGTGGCGTTGGCCCCGAGGGCCTCGGCGTCGGTGTACAGCTCGAACAGGTAGAACGTGTCGGGGTCCTGCTGGTCGGCGGCCAACACGACGACCTCCTGGCGCTCGTTCTCCTCGGCCCTCGGGGCCAGGATCTCCCGGTACAGCTCGAAGATCTCGTCTCGCTTGCCCGGCTGGGCCCGACTGGTGATGAACATGGCCAGGTCGCCCATGGCGTTCCTCCGTTCGTCCACCGGACCCGCCGATCGGGTCCGGTCTGGTGCGAGTGCGAACGTACGACGACCAGCCCAGACGGCCCATCCATCGTTGGATGGATTCGCATCCCGGCGTCCGTCCACCGACGATCGGCGGCCGGGCTATGGTCACCCGGACCGGACGAGTCGGGAGGGTCGGGATGCGCGCCGTCGTCTGCCATCGCTACGGAGGTCCCGAGGTGGCCCGCATCGAGGACGTTCCTCGGCCGAGTCCGGGGGACGGGGACGTGCTGGTCCGCGTCGTCGCTGCGTCGGTCAACCGGACGGACTGCGGGGTCCGCATGGCCAAGCCGTGGTTCGCCCGTCTGTTCTACGGGCTGCGGGGGCCGCGCCAGCCAATCCTCGGCAGCGAGTTCGCCGGCGTGGTCGAGCAGGTCGGGCCCTACGTCGGCCGCTTCACCGTCGGCGACCGGGTCTTCGGCTTCGGTGACGAGGGCATGGGCGGCCACGCCGAGTACCTGGTCCGGCCGCAGGACGGGATGATCGCGGTGATCCCCGAGGCGCTGTCGTTCGAACAGGCCGCGGCCGCAACCGAGGGTGCCCACTACGCCGGCACCACGCTGCGGTCGACCGGAGTCGGCGAGGGATCCGACGTGCTGGTCTACGGCGCATCCGGTGGGATCGGCAGCGCAGCGGTGCAGCTGGCCTCGCACCTCGGCGCCCGGGTGGTCGCCGTGTGTGGGACCGACGCCGTCGACCGGGTGGCCGCACTCGGGGCGGATCGGGTCGTCGACTATCAGCGGGACGATTTCACCGCCATCGGTGAGCGCTTCGATCTCGTGTTCGACGCGGTCGGCAAGACCAGCTTCCGGGCCTGCCGACCGCTGCTGCGGGCCGACGCCGACTTCGCGGTCACCGACTTCGGGCCCGGCTACCAGAACCCGTTCCTCGTGGTCCCGACCCGGTTCCTGCCCGGGCCCCGGGTCCGGTTCCCGATCCCGCGCAACACCCCGGAGTCGATGGCGCTCATCCTCGATGCCCTCGGTGATCGCTACCGGCCCGTCATCGACCGCACCTACGACCTCGACGAGATCGTCGAGGCCTACCGGTACGTCGAGACCGAGCGCAAGATCGGCAACGTGGTGCTCCGCGTGGCGCCGGCACCGGACGGCGAGCCGGGGGGCGCCGGCGGGTAGTCCCCGGCGGTCGCACTCCGTACCTTGGGGACCATGTCCGCGCCAACCGTCAGCGTCGTGATCTGTGCCCACACCATGGACCGGTTGGGCGACATCGAGCAGGCCGTCGCCTCGGTCCTGGCCCAGACCAGGCCGGCCGACGAGGTCATCCTCGTGATCGACCACAACAACGAGCTGCAGGAGGCCGTGCAGGGCCTCGGCCCGAAGGTCATCCCCAACGTCGGCACGAAAGGCCTGTCTGGCGCCCGGAACACCGGCACCGAGCTGGCCTCCGGCGAGGTGGTCGCCTATCTCGACGACGACGCCACCGCCGAGCCGACCTGGCTCGAGCATCTCGCCGCCCCGTTCGTCGACCCCGAGGTCGTCGCCGTCGGCGGCTGGGCGGTTCCGAACTGGGACACGGCGAAGCCCGACTGGTTCCCGGACGAGTACCTGTGGGTCGTCGGGTGCAGCCACCGTGGTCTGCCGACCGAACGGGCGCCGGTCCGCAACGTCATCGGTTGCAACATGGCGTTCCGTCGAGCGCCGGTCCTGGCCGCCGGCGGGTTCGACGAGGGGCTCGGCCGGACAGCCGACCGTCCGCTCGGCTGCGAGGAGACCGAGCTCTGCATCCGGCTGACCCAGGCCGAGCCGAGCGCCCGCATCCTCCTGGAACCGGCGGCCCGCATCCACCATCGGGTGCCGGCCGCCCGGACCACGTGGCGCTACTTCGTCGACCGGTGTCGGGCCGAGGGCAACTCGAAGGCCTACGTGGTCGGCCTGGTCGGCTCGGACGATGGCCTGTCGTCGGAGCGCTCCTACGTCACGTCCGTCCTGCCGAAGGCGACGTTGCGCGGCCTGCGCCGTGTCCCCCGTCGGCCCGGCGCCGGCCTCGGCGAGGTTGCGGCCGTCGTCGGTGGGCTCGGGGTGACCGGCCTCGGGTACGTCGAGCGCAAGCTCGGACGGTGAGTGGGACGGCGATGAGCGAGCACGCGGTCGACGACGGCCCGAAGGTCCGCATCGGGGTGTTCGGGACGAGCTGGTGGGCCGATGCCATGTACCTGCCGGCCATGGCCACCCATCCACGGGCCGAGCTCGCCGCGATCTGCGGCCGGCGGCCCGGCCCGGCGGAGGAGATGGCCGAGCGTTGGTCGATCCCGGCCTGGTACACCGACCCCGAGCGGATGCTGGCCGAGGCCGACCTCGATGCGGTGGTCATCGCCACGTCCAACGACACCCACCACCCCTTGACCATGGCGTCACTGGCCGCGGGCACGCACGTACTGCTCGAAAAGCCGGTCGGTCTCGACGTCGGTGAGGCCACCGAGATGGCCGAGCTGGCCAGGGAACGCGGGGCCATCACGATGGTGCCGTTCACCTATCGCTACATGCCGATGCTGCAGTGGCTGCGACGCCTGATCGACGACGGCTACGTCGGGACACCCCATCAGGTCAGCTGCCGCTACTTCACCTCCTTCGGAATGGAAGGCGAGTACGCCTGGCGCTTCGACAAGGAGTTCGCCGGCAGCGGCATCATCGGCGACCTCGGCTCCCACATCGTGCACCTCGCCCGGTGGCTCATCGACGATGTCGAGGAGCAGGTCTCGGCCGTGTCGACCCGGTTCGTCGAGCGGGGACCCCGGCCGGACGGGACGCCGTACGAACCGCTGGAGGACACGGCGGTGCTGACCGTGCGCTACCGGTCCGGTGCCATCGGCGTGCTCCACACCAGCGCCAACTGCTGGGAGGGCTCGGTCGAGTTCGGTCAGCTCCAGGAGTTCGACATCCACGGCGATCGGGGCACCCTGCACGCCCGCTGCGACTGGGGTGACGTCCAGGAGGTCCGCGGCTCGCGCCTCGGCGGCCCGGTGCCCGAGGTGCTGCCGATCCCGGATGAGCTGTGGGGTGACCTCAGGCGCAGCCCGGTGTCCGACACCTACCGTGACGTGTTCCGGACGACGTCGGCCATGACCAGGGGCTGGATCGATGCCGTCGCCGACGGACAGCCGATCCAACCGGACCTCGACGAGGGCCTCGCGGTCCAGCGGGTGCTCGACGCGGCGGTGGCCAGTGCGGCGGCCGGCGGCTCGCCGATCACGATCGGAGTCGTCGAATGAGCCGGACCGACGCAGCGGCTGCAGCGGCCGGTCCTGGATCGGCGGGGCTGGCGCCGCTGGCGCCGGTCTTCGGCTGGTCGAAGGGCCGGTTCCTGGCCGCGTCCGGGCGACCGGACGCCCTCGCCCAACCCGGCGCCGTTGTGCTCCCCGAGCCGTTCGTGCTGCCTCCGGCGACGGCCGCCGACCCGGTCGGTCCGCGGGAGGGTGAGGCCTGCCTGGAGACGTTTGTCGTCCAGCCAGATCCCGGTGCGGATCCCGATGCGGCGGACCGCGCAGTGTTGACGATCGAGCCGACCGGGGTCGATCCCGCCGTCGCCGCGTGGTGGCGGCCGGCGGTCGAGCGCCTGGTCGACGTCGTCGTGGCCGCCGTGGTCGACGCCGGCGTCGAGCTCGCCTACCCGGCCTACGTGACCGCATCGACCACGCCACTCGAGGCGGTCGCCGGCGGCCCCCATCTCGACGACGACCAGACCGAGGTCGGTTCCGGTGTCGGGTTGGTCGCCGTCGCCGGGAGCCACCTCGGGCCCCGGGTGGTCCGGGGGGCGGTCGGATGTCGGGGACTGGACCCGCCGGCACCGGTCGAGGTGGCGGCCGAGGCCCTCGACGCGTTCGACGACGAGCACGACGGAGACGGGCCGAGCGGGGACGGACCGACCGGGGTCGAGCCCGCCGGTGGTGGCCGGTCGGCGATCGTCGAGGAGTTCCCGGCCGATCGGGTCGTGGTGTTCACCCGGTTCGGGCAGCTGCACGCCGGTCCCCGGTTCGCCGACGGGAGCGAGGGCATCCGGCGCATGCTGGTGTTCCGGGCCGACACCGTGCCGGCGACCGACGGGGCCCGAGCACCGGACCAGGCGGGCCGCGGGCGGCGGCGTCAGCGCCGGCGGGGCTCCGGGCCGACGTAGCGGGCCTTCGGGCGCATGATCTTGTTGTCGCCGGCCTGTTCGAGCACGTGGGCGGCCCAGCCGACGACCCGGCTGGTGGCGAACGTCGGGGTGAACAGGTCCTGGGGGATGCCGGCCAGGTGGAGTACGACGGCGGCGTAGTACTCGACGTTGGTGACGATCACGGCCCCCGGCTTCCACGCCCGGAGCACCGCCAGCATCCGCTCCTCGATCTCGGCGGCCCGCCCGACCAGGTCACCGCCGAGGCCGAGCGCCACCTCCTTGAGCAGCGCGGAGCGGGGGTCGTCGGCCCGGTAGACGGCGTGGCCGAAGCCCATGATCTTGTCGCCGGTCTCGAGCTGCTGTCTGGCCCACGCCTCGGTTTCGCTCGGCTCGCCGATGTCGTCGAGCATGTCGAGCACCCGGCTCGGGGCGCCGCCGTGCAGTGGCCCGGTGAGGGCGCCGACGGCGGCAGCGAGGGCGCTGCTGACCCCGGCACCGGTCGAGGTCACGACCCGGGCGGTGAACGTCGAGGCGTTGAAGCCGTGGTCCATCGTCAACAACAGGTAGGTCTCGACGGCCCGAGCCAGTCGGGGAGCGGGGGCGGCGCCGGTCACCATGCGGACGAAGTCGGCGGCATGACCGAGGCCGGGGTCGGGGTCGAGCGGGGTCGACCCCGACGCCAGGCGGTGCAGGCCGGCCATCAGCGTCGGGACGTGCCCGATGGCGGCGATCGCCCGGGCCCGCCGCTCGTCCGCGGTGAGATCGATGGTCGGGGTGTCGTCGATGGCCAACGACAGGGCGGCCCGGAGGCCAGCCATCGCCTGCGGGGGGCGGCCGTCCGGAGCGATGGCGTCGAACAGCGCCCGATCGATGCGCCTGGCCGACGCCAGCTCGGACCGGAACGTCGACTCGGCGGCGGCCTCGGGGAGGGCGCCCTGCAGGAGGAGGTGGGCCGCCGCCTCGAACGTCTGGTGGCGGGCGACCACGACGGCGTCGTGGTCGCGGTAGTGGTAGAAGCCCTCCTCGCCCCGCACGCTGCCGATGCTCGTGTCGGCGACGACGAGGCCCTTGAGGCCGGGCGGGGCGATCAGGACGGTGCCGTTCTGCGATGTCGTATCGGTCATGAGGACCACGCTGGACGATGGACGATCAACCGACAAGGTTGATACAGTCAACGTTGATCAACATCAACGCCCCCGGCCAGATCGGGGACGCCGGCGAGGCGCAGGAGGGTCCCGGGATGGCCACCCCAGAGGACGAACCGGGTCTCACGGCGGCCGAGGTGGCCAGCCTGCTCGGGATCAAGCGACAGACGGTCTACGCCTACGTCAGCCGTGGCGTACTGCATCGGCGGCTGTCACTGGACGGCCGGACCAGCCTGTTCGACCGTGGCGAGGTCGAGGAGCTGCGGCTCGGTCGCCGGCCCGAGCAGGAGGGTGAGATGCGGACGATCCTGGCCACCGGACTGACGCGGGTGGCCGATGAGGGTCTCTGGATCCGTGGTCGCGACGTCGTGCAGCTGGTCGAGGCGGGCGCCGGCTTCCTCGACCTGGCCGAGCTGGTGTGGGACGGTGCCGCCGACACGCCGGCCGACGGTGAGCTGATCGGCTGGCCGCCGATCGAGCGCACGTCCGACCGACTGCCTCCGACGCTCGACACGTCCGACCCGGCGTCGCTCCTCGATCAGCTCCAGGTCCTCGTTGCCGTCGCCGCCAGCGCCGACCCGATGCGACACGACCTCAGTCCGCGCAGCGTCCGGGCCGCCGGGCGGCGGATGATCACTGCCATGGCCAGCGGCCTCCGCCACCGTTCGGCCGGTGCCGCGGCGCCCGATCCGTCGCTACCGGTGGCGACGGCCCTGCCGGCCGTGCTCTGGTACCAGTTGTCGCCGGCCGAGCCCGACCCGCCAAAGCTCCTGGCCCTCGACGCTGCGCTGGCCCTGCTCGTCGACCACGGATTGGCCACGTCGACGCTCGCCGCCCGAGTCGCCGCCTCGGTGCGGGCCGATCCGTATGCCGTGGTCACCTCGGGCCTCGGCACACTCGGCGGGCCGCTGCACGGACGGGCGTCGAGCGTGGTCTACGACCTGTACCGGGTGGCCGAACGGGACGGACCGGCCGCGGCCGTCGGCCAGCTCCAACGACGGGGCCTCCGGGTGCCCGGGTTCGGCCACACGGTCTACCGCAGTCAGGATCCGCGCTACGGGGCACTGATGAGCCGGGTGGTCGCCGGATGGGCCGACGATCCGCGGCTCGGGGTGGTGTTCGGTGTTCGTGACGTCGTGGCTCAGCGCAACGCCGCGGTCCCAAACGTCGATCTCGCCCTCGGTGCGCTGACGTTCCTGGCCGACATGCCGCCGAACGCCGGCGAGGCCATCTTCGCCGTGGCCCGGACCGCAGGCTGGTTGGCCCATGCCATCGAGGAGTACGACGAGAAGCCGTTCCGGTTCCGGACCCGGGCCCACTACGTCGGCCCGCACCCGGGTCAGGCCGATGCGCACACGGCGTCGGCCTCACCGGCGCTGCGGGGTGGCGACGACGGGACCTGAGCGCCGCCCGATCGCGGCCCGGTCTAGCCGACCGACCGCAGGTCGACGGTGAAGATCAGTGTCTCGTTCGGGCCGATCACACCGCCGGCACCGGCGGCGCCGTAGCCCAG
The DNA here is from genome assembly GCA_039195375.1 of Actinomycetota bacterium. Classification (GTDB taxonomy): domain Bacteria; phylum Actinomycetota; class Acidimicrobiia; order Acidimicrobiales; family SZUA-35; genus JAHELU01. The sequence goes on along the minus strand of JBCCVL010000014.1, from coordinate 31,419 downwards.
ATGGGGCGGGATGGTGATCGTGCGACGGCCGCCGACCTTCATGCCGGCGACACCCTGGTCCCAGCCGGCGATGACCTGGCCGGCACCGATGGTGAACGAGAGCGGCTGACCCCGGTTCCACGAGGCATCGAACTCGGCCCCGGTGCTCCACGACACACCCACGTAGTCGACGTTGGCCTGGACGCCGGCCCCGGCCTCGGGCCCATCCCCGATGACGTGGTCGGCGATCACGAGCTCGGTCGGGGCGTCGCCATCGGGTACGGTGATCGTCGGGCGCTGCGTGGTGTCTTCCATGGCGGGCACCCTATCGGTCGGTCGGCCCCTCGGGCGGGTCCGGTCGTGGTCAACCGGGGCGCCGCCGTTCGAGTCACGATCGGCGTCGTCGACGGGGCCGTCCACCCGGGCTCGAGCCCCGCTCGGACCCTGCCGGAGTGGCCGGTCCGCGGCCGCCACGGGCATCATGGACGCCATGCTCAGCTTCGATCTCGACCCCGAGCTCCAGACCCTCCGCAAGCGGGCGCAGGAGGTGGCCGCCGATGGCGTGGCCCGGTTCGGCCGCCACAACGACTCGTGGATCAACGGCTTCTCGAAGGAGTTCGCCCAGGTGATGGCGGGCGAGGGCTGGATCGGCATGGGTTGGCCGAAGGCGCATGGCGGGCACGAGCGCCCGCCGATCGAGCGGCTGATCGTGGCCGAGGAGATGATCGCCGCCGGCGCCCCGATCGCCGCCATGTGGTTCGCCGATCGGCAGATGGGCCCGTCGTTCATCACCTACGGCACCGAGGACCAGAAGGCCGAGTACCTGCCGGCGATGCTGACCGGCGAGAGCACGTGGTGCATCGGCATGAGCGAACCCGACGCCGGCTCCGACCTGGCCTCGTTGAAGACCACGGCCGAGCGGGACGGCGACCACTTCGTCATCAACGGGCAGAAGATCTGGACGAGCTTCGGTGACGTCGCCGACTACTGCTACCTGATCTGTCGCACGTCGACCGACGGCCCACCCCACCGTGGCATCTCCGAGATCGTCGTCCCGATGGACACCCCGGGGGTCGAGGTCAGGCCGATCACCGACATGACGACCAACCGGCACTTCTGCGAGGTCTACTACACCGACGTGCGGGTTCCGGTTGAGAACCTCGTCGGAGTCGAGGGCGATGCGTTCAAGCAGACGATGCGCCAGCTCGAGCACGAGCGGGGCGGCATCGACCGCCTGGTCTCGAACCGTGCGCTCTATGAGCTGGCGCTGGAGCGAGCCGACCGGTCCGACCCTGTGATCCGTCAGGAGGTGGCCAGGTTGGAGACGGGCTACCGGGTCGGTCGGTTGCTCGTCTACCGGGAGGTCCTGCGCCAGGCGCCGGCCGGCTTCAGCGCTGCCACCAAGTGCTTCTGCACCGAGCACGAGTGGCGGGTGGCGCAGTTCGTGTCGCGGGTCCTCGGTCCGGAGGCGACGCTGTTCGACGACGACGTCGTCCGCGGCCTGCTGTACGCCCCCGGCTACACGATCATGGGCGGCACGTCCGACATCATGAGGAACATCCTCGGTGAGCGGGTCCTCGGCCTGCCGCGGGAGCCGAGAGCCTGACGGCCGTCCCGCCCGGGCAGTGTTGCCGGCGTCCATCCCGACTCAGGAGCATCCCTCCGCCAGGACCACCCCGAGGTGGGTGGCCAGCGGGCGCTGCCGGCCGGGTATCCGCTGGTGGCTCGGGCGACTGAGGAGCTCGACCCCGCCGTCGACGGTGGCCGCCATCGTCGACGAACCGCCGCCGTCGAACTCGACCGCCTCGTCGACGCCGAGCGACAGCAAGAGGGCCGCCGCCTCCCGGAAGGTCATCCCCTCGGCGTAGCCTGGCTGCTTGCCGTCGGCGACCAGGAGCACGAGCCGGTTTCGGTCGAGGTCGACGCCGGCAACCGTGCGGGGATAGGCGGCCGACTCGGGGGCGACGTCGACGCCGTCGTGGACCAGGGGGATGCGGGCGGGAACGGCGAAGTCCATGGCGGCCGGCAGCGCCCCGGCCCAAGCAAGGCCGTCGGTGAGCCCGACGCCGTAGCCCCATCCCTGGTCGGCCGACTCGAAGGTCCGGCCGTCGACCACCACCGGTCCAATCGCCGTGATCGGGTCGCCCGGCCTCGGGTAGGCGCTCCAGTGTGGGTACTCGTCGATGGGGAAGAAGAAGGCGACGTTGACCGCGAGCACCGCCCCGGTCCTGTCGACGTAGTCGCTGGTCCGCTCGGCCTCGACCACACCGTCCGGCCCGAGCGGCGTCGTCTCGAGGCGGATGCAGGGATCGTCGAGATCAACCAGGCCGAGGTGCACGACCTGGGGTCGGGGTTCGGCGATGACGATCCGGCGGTAGGTCACGCCCGTGGCCAGGCTTCGCTCGACCGGCGTGCGATCGCCGGCGCCGAGGGCGACTCCCCAGGCCGTCACGCCGAGCCCCACGACGACGAACAGCGCCGCAACGCCGAGCGCCGGCCAGCGGACGCGGCGTCGCTCGATCAGCGACGGTCGTGGCGTCTCGGCCGTCAGCGCCGCGCTCGGCCGTTGGCTCGGCGATGCGCTCGGCCGCCGTGCGCGCTGTCGCCACCTGACCAGCGGCGGGACGGTGGCGAGGCACGCGCCGACGATGATCAGCAGCAGGCCGAGCAGCACCGGCTGGGTCACGTCGACCGCCCCTCCTGTCACTGGTCGGGCCCGTACGGTACCCCGCCGGCCGAGTCGGGGATGGTCGGCCCGATCCGGCCGGATAGACCATCGCGGTCATGCCCCGGCCGGACCGACCCGTCCTCCACCCGTTCCCCCCGGCCCGATGGCGGGCTCGGACCGACGGGTGCCGCACAGGTGAAGGTTGCGAGTCGGCCCGGCACGACCCGGCCCCACGCTCCCTACCACTGACGGACCGCCGGTCCGCCAGTGAGATCAACTCTATTCGAACAAGTGTTCGAAGGTCAAGTCCGGCATGCGTCGGGCAAGGGCTCGGCATCGGCCCACGCCCGCAGCAGCTCGCCGGTCGCCTCGTCACCGGGGAAGAACGTCTCCAGCCGGAGCTCGTCGAGGGTCACGTCGTAGGGTGCGCCGATCGTGGCCAGGGTCGTGACCAGCTGCAGCCGGTCGCCCGAACGGGTCGTCGCCCGGAGCGTGACCAGCAGGTCGGCGCCGGTCGGCAGCTCGGCCTGTCGCCTCAGCGGAGCCACGTCGGGATAGGCGACCACCTCCTCGAGGAGCGCGCCGAGGGCCTCGTCCGCCGGCCGGTGGGCCTGCTCCCGCTCCATCCGCTGCAACAGGTTGGCGGCGACCTCGGGCCAGTTCGCGGTCCGGGCCCGGATGCCGTCGGGGTGCAGCACGATCCGGTGCGAGTTGAGCGGCGCCGCCAGCGCCGGGCTGTGCTCGTCGACGAGCTCGCTCATCAGCCGGAACGCGGCCCGGTTGGCGTCGACGAGGTCGCCTCGGCGATCGACCACCAGCGCCGGGTTGGGGGCATGGGCGTCGAGGATCCAGCTGAGGACCCGTCGCACGTCGTCCATCTCCGGGGTGTCGAGATCCTGCTCGCTGTAGGCCGGGGCGAAGCCGGCGGCGTGCAGGAGCCGGTTGCGGTCCCGGAGCGGGACGTCGAGCACGGTGGCCAGGTGGATCACCATCTCGCGGCTCGGGTGGGCCTTGCCGGTCTCCAGGAAGCTGAGATGCCGGCTCGACACCTCGGCGGCCGAGGCCAGATCGAGCTGGCTGAACCGGCGGGTGGTCCGCCACCAGCGGAGGGATGCTCCGAAGCTGTCGACAGCCGTTGTCATGGCCCGAAGCTTGGCACGGCGGCCCGTGTGATGGCCATGACGTTCGAGGTCATGGCACCCTTTCCCGGTGCCGAGTGAACCCGAACCCGTCCCGCCGACCGCAAGCGAGCACGCCGACCCGTCGGCGGACGGAGCCAGGCCGACCCGCCCCCTCGACGGCATCCTCGTCGTCTCGCTCGAACAGGCCGTCGCCGCGCCCCTCGCCTCGTTCCGCCTGGCCGAGGCCGGAGCCCGGGTCGTGAAGATCGAGCGCCCAGACGGCGACTTCGCCAGAGGCTACGACCGGGCCGCCAACGGCATCTCCAGCTACTTCGCCTGGGCGAACGGCGGCAAGGAGTCGGTCGCCCTCGACCTGCGCCACGATCCCGACCGCAAGGTCATGGCCGGCCTGCTCGAACGGGCCGACGTCTTCATCCAGAACCTGGCGGTCGGTGCAAGCGACCGGCTCGGCTACGGGGCGGCCACGCTGCGGGCCGAGCGACCGGAGCTGATCGTGTGTGACCTCTCGGGCTACGGCCCCGACGGCCCCTACGCGGAGCTGAAGGCCTACGACCTGCTGGTGCAGGCCGAATCGGGTCTGCTGTCGGTCTCGGGTGCGCCCGGTCCACCGGGGCGGATCGGGGTCAGCGTCGCCGACATCGGCACCGGCACGACGGCGGCCCTGGCCATCACCCAGGCCCTGTTCCGACGCCAACGGACGGGGGAGGGGGCCCACCTGGAGGCGTCGTTGTTCGCGACGATGGCCGACTGGATGACGGTCCCGCTGCTCCACCATGACTACCTCGATCGGGCCCCGGCCCGGGTCGGCCTGGCCCACCCGTCGATCGCCCCCTACGGCGGGTTCGCATCGGCGGACGGCGACGTCGTGCTGATCTCGATCCAGTCCGATCGGGAGTGGGGGGTGCTGTGCCGCGAGGTCCTCGGACGGCCCGACCTCGCCGACGACCCCGGCCTCGCCACCAATGACGACCGGGTGGCCGACCGCGACCGGACCGACGCGGCCGTGGCCGAGGTCTTCGCCACGTTGACAACGGGCGACCTCCGCCGACGACTGGTCGAGTCCCGGATCGCGTTCGGGATGGTCAACGACACCGCCGGCCTGTCCGACCATCCGCAGTTGCGGCGCGTGACCGCCGAGCACGAGCTCGGCACCGTCGACCTGCCGGCGCCACCGGTCCGGACCGACTGGGCGGCAACCGGGGCGATCCCGAGCATCGACCAGCACGGTGAGGCGATCCGGGCGGAGTTCGGGCGCGGCTGAGCGGTTCACCCGGCCATACTCGAGGCATGGCAGAGGACATCCCGGCCCGGTTCCGCAAGACGAAGACCGACAAGTGGGCGGTCATGGCCCCCGTCGAGGCGCTCGAGAAGGCGCTGGCTGAGGGCGGCAAGATCGACGTGCAACGCAAGTCGGGCGACTGGTCGACCTTCACGGTGGCCTCGCTCGGCCGTCCGTTCGACGTCGATGGCGTCCAGATGTGCTACGGCTACGGCCCCGAGGACGACCAGGGCGACGGCTCGGCCTCGACCGCCGGAGCTGCGAGCGGAGCGGGGAGCGGCGGTGGCGGCCGGGCGGCAACGGCAGACAACGGTGGTGGCCGGCCACCGGCCAGGCCGCCGCGTCGACCGGTCGCCGACGCCCCGCCCGCCGACCCGTCCGAGCCCATGCCCGAGTATCAAGGCGGCCCCGACGACGAGTGGGACGGCTTCTGATCACCCGTCAGATGGTCGGCGCCCGCAGCACGGTGACCAGGAACTCCGCCCGGTCGTCGAACGGGCGCAGGTCCCAGGTGGCGAGCTTCAACTCGACGACCAGCCCGACGGCGGACACGTCGTCGAAGAAGTCCTCGAACGCGTAGTCCCGTTCGGCACCGAAGCCGACGACCAGCCGCCCGTCCGGCTTCAGGTGATCGCCGAGTCGGCGAAGCACGACCCGGCGGGTGCTCGGGGCGAGGAACGTCATGACGTTGCCGGCGGCGATGATCCCGTCGTAGGGCTCCGCCGCCCCGTGCGGGATCAGGTCGAGCTCGGCCAGGTCACCGACGATCCACGTCGGGCCCGGATGGTCCTCCTCGGCTGCGGCGATCAGGACCGGGTCGACGTCGACGCCGACCACGTCGTGCCCGAGTCGGAACAGGATGCCACCCACCCGCCCAGGACCGCAGCCGGCGTCGAGGACGCGGGCCGACCGGGGCAGCATGGCGTCGAGGAACCGGGCCTCGCCAGCCAGGTCCTCGCCGGCGTCGGCCTTGGCCCGGAACCGCTCGACGTACCACGCCGAGTGGTTGGGGTCCTCCAGGGTCCTTGCGACCCACCTGCTCTGCTCGACCACGGCTCCTCCCGGAGAGAACCCTAATGGCGGGCGGCCCGATCGGCGACGGCCGTGTGATGCCGGCACGGTCCCACGCTGGTCGGTCGGTTGCGGTCGGTGCTACACACCTCCCATGACCTTCGACATGGCCGCAGCCCTGCGCGACGACCTGCCCGAGGCCGGCGGGCCATGGGCGCCGACCCCGACCTACAGCTTCGTCGGCGGCCACAACGATGGCGACAGCATCCCGTTCGCCGGGCTGGCCGAGGCGGCCATCAACGCCCTCCGGCGGGAGGGGCCGGCCCTGGCCAGCTACAACCTCGGTGGCTCGCCACAGGGCTACGAGCCACTCCGGCGGTTCGTCTGCGACAAGCTCGGCGCCAGGGCCGCGACGCCGGTCGACCCGGACGAGGTGCTGATCACGTCCGGTTCCCTCCAGGCCCTCGACCTGGTGAACGAGGCGTTCCTCCGGCCGGGCGACACCGTGATCGTCGAGCAGGCGACCTACGGCGGCGCGCTGACCCGGCTGGACCGGTGCGGCGTGTCGTGGGTCGGCGTCGAGCTCGACGACGACGGCATCGTCCCCGACGACCTGGAGCGGGTCCTCGACCGCCTCGCCGCCGACGGCGTGACGCCCCGGTTCCTCTACACGATCCCAACGGTCCAGAACCCGACCGGCAGCGTGTTGCCGGTCGAGCGACGCCAGCGGATCCTGGAACTGGTCCGGGCCAACGGCGTGCCGGTGTTCGAGGACGACTGCTACGCCGACCTGGTGTGGCGGGGCGAGCGCCCGCCGACGATCCGGGCCCTCGACGACGGCGGCGGTCAGGTCATCTACTGCGGCTCGTTCTCGAAGTCGATCGCCCCGTCGCTCCGCGTCGGCTACCTGGTCGCCGACCCGCCGGTGATCCGCCAGCTCCTCGCGCTCAAGACCGATGCCGGCACCGGCGCACTGGAGCAGCTGGCCCTGGCCGACTACGCACCGACCAGCTTCGAGCACCACGTCGATCGACTGATGGAGGCCCTACAGGTCAAGTGTGCAGCGATGCGGGCTGCGGTGGCCGAGCACTTCGGCGACGACGTGCACGTCTCCGATCCCGCCGGCGGGATCTACGTGTGGTTGACGTTCCCGGAGGGGGTCGACACCTCGGCCCTCGTCGAGCCGGCCGCCGCAGCCGGCATCGAATTCAACCCCGGGGCCGGTTGGTCGGCCGACCCGACCTGGGGCCGGCGCAGGCTCCGGCTCTGCTTCGGCCATCCCGACGTCGGCACCATCGAGGCCGGCGTCGCCCGTCTCGGCGAGGTGTACCGGGCCTCGACGGCCTGAGCGTGCCGGCGGCGGCCGTACCGGTCGGGCCAGCGCGACGCTGGGTCATGGTCGTCGCCGGTGCGGCGGCCAACGCCGCCAGCTTCGGCATCCTCTTCTCGTTCGGGCTGTTCCTTCCACCGCTGACCGAGCACTTCGATGCCCCGACCGCCGCCGTTGCCGCCGTCTTCTCCGGCTCGGTCCTCTGCTACTACCTGGCCGGAGCCGTCGGTGGCTCGCTCGGCGACCGGTTCGGCGCCGGACCGGTGGTGGCCGTCGGCGCGGTCCTGCTCCCGCTCGGCCTGCTCGGTGCGTCCTTCGGCCACCGGCTGTGGCTGGTGGCCGCCGCCTATGTCCCGTTGGTCGGCCTGGCGGTCGGCACGGCCTACGCTCCGTTGATCGGGGCCGTCGGGCGGGCCATGCCCGATCGTCGCGGTCCGGCCATCGGGGTCCTGCTCACCGGCGTCGGACTCGGGACGCTCGCCTTTCCGCTCCTGATCCAAGCGCTGCTCGACCGATGGCCGTGGCCGGTCGTGTTCAGGATCCTGGCCTCGATTGCCCTCGTCGCCATCGGCACAGCCGCGGTCACCGTGGCCGACCCCGGTCGCCGGGACCGAGCCGTTCCATCCGGGGTTGTCTGGCGGTCGATGCTGGTCTCCGCCCGGTTCCGCCGGCTCTATGCCTCGGTGGTCCTGGTTGCCCCCGGGTTCTACGCCCCGCTGGTCTTCCTCAACGACTCCGCCATCGACCGCGGGCTGACGCCGGGGCGCGGGGCGAGCCTCGTTGCCGCCATCGGGCTCGGCTCACTGGTCACCCGCCTGCCGTTCGGCGCACTGGCTCCCCGGATCGGACCGCGGCGCCAGTACCGGGTCTCGCACGTCGGGTTCCTGAGCGCTCTCGCCCTGTGGCTGGTGGCCGACGCCAGCTTCGCCGTGCTGTTGATGGCGGCGCTGATCCATGGCATCGCCTGGGCCGCCTGGGTGACGGCGGCACCGCTGGTACTCGTCGAGTGGTTCGGCGCCGATGACCTCGGTCTGGCGGTCGGCGGGTTCTACACCGGCCTCGGGCTCGGCGCCGTCATCGGACCACCGGTCACCGGCGCGCTGATCGATGCCGCCGGTCTGCGGCCGGCGCTGGCGGCGCTGCTCGTGACCACCACCGCCTCACTCGCCCTCACCCGCGTCGCCGAGTCGACCGGATGAACCGCCCCGGCCGAACGCGAGCGGTCGCTCAGCTGACCTCGTCGATGATCCGGTTGAGGGTCGTGCTCGGCCGCATCGCCGTCGAGCGGAGCTCGGGGTCTGGCGAGTAGTAGCCGCCGATGTCCATCGCCCGGCCCTGGACCTCGTTCAGCTCGTCGACGATCGTGGCCTCGTTGGCAGCCAGGGCCTCGGCCAGTGGCGCGAACCGGGCGGCCAGGTCGGCATCGGTGTCCTGGCCGGCGAGCTCCTGGGCCCAGTAGAGGGCCAGGTAGAAGTGGCTACCCCGGTTGTCGAGCTCATTGACCCGCCGCGACGGTGAACGGCCCTCGTCCAGGACGCGGCCGGTGGCGTCGTCGAGCGTCTCCGACAGCACACTGGCCCGTGTGTCGCCGGACGCCTCGGCCAGGTGCTCGAACGAGACGGCAAGGGCCAGGAACTCCCCGAGCGAGTCCCACCGGAGGTGGTTCTCCCGCTCGAACTGTTGGACGTGCTTCGGGGCCGAACCGCCGGCGCCGGTCTCGAACAGGCCGCCGCCGTTCATCAGCGGCACGATCGAGAGCATCTTGGCCGACGTGCCTAATTCCAGGATCGGGAACAGGTCGGTCAGGTAGTCGCGCAGCACGTTGCCGGTGACCGAGATCGTGTCCTCGCCGGCCGCAGCCCGCCCGAGCGAGAACTCGGTCGCCTCGAACGGCGACATGATCTCCAGCTGCAGCCCGTCGGTCTCGTGGTCGCCGAGATACCGCTCGACCTTGGCGATGAGCTGAGCGTCATGGGGGCGCTCGGCGTCGAGCCAGAAGACCGCCGGGGCACCGGTTGCCCGAGCCCGACCAACGGCCAGCTTCACCCAGTCCTGCACCGCCGCGTCGCGGACCTGGCACATCCGCCAGATGTCGCCGGCGCCGACCTCGTGTTCGAACACGGAGGCACCGGCGCCGTCGACCACCCGGACGGTGCCGGCGGCGGGGATCTCGAAGGTCTTGTCGTGGGAGCCGTACTCCTCGGCCTTCTGGGCCATCAGGCCGACGTTCGGCACCGTGCCCATCGTGGTCGGGTCGAACGCGCCGTTGGTCCGGCAGAAGTCGATGACCGCCTGGTAGACCCCGGCGTAGCTCGAATCGGGGATCACGGCCTTGGTGTCCTGCTGCTCGCCGGCGGCGTTCCACATCTGGCCCGAGGTCCGGATCATGGCCGGCATCGAGGCGTCGATGATCACGTCGGACGGTACGTGCAGGTTGGTGATGCCCCGATCGGAATCGACCATGGCCAGGGCCGGGCCCCGCTCGAGGGCAGCGACGATGGCCTGGCCGATCTCGCCCCTCGCCGGTTCAGGCACCTGCTCGACGGCGGCAAGGACATTGCCGAGGCCGTTGTTCGGGTTGGCACCGGCCGCCTCCAGCTCGCCGCCGAAGCGCTCGAAGACCTCGGCGAAGTAGGCCCGGACGGCATGGCCGAAGATGATCGGGTCGGAGACCTTCATCATCGTCGCCTTCATGTGGAGCGAGAAGAGCACGCCCATGTCGCGGGACTCGTCGATCTGAGCGGCGAGGAACTCCTCGAGGGCCTGTCGGCTCATGACGGTGGCGTCGACCACCTCGCCGGCGGTCACCGGCACCGACTTGCGCAACACGGTCGCCGTGCCATCGGCGGCCACCAGCTCGATGCGGTACTCGTCGTCGGCGGCCACCGTCGTCGACAGCTCGTTGTGGCGGAAGTCGCCGGCCGCCATCGTCGACACGTGGGTGCGGGACTCGCTCGACCAGGCTCCCATGCTGTGGGGGTTCTTCCTGGCGTACTGCTTCACCGCCCGCGGCGCCCGACGATCGCTGTTGCCCTCGCGCAGGACGGGGTTGACGGCCGAGCCCTTGACCCGGTCGTAGCGGGCCCGGATGTCCTCCTGCTCGGGGGTGGACGGCTCGTCGGGGTAGTCGGGTACGGCGAACCCGTCGCCCTGCAGCTCGGCGATCGCCGCCTTGAGCTGGGGAACCGATGCGCTGATGTTCGGCAGCTTGATGATGTTGGCCTCGGGGGTGAGGGCCAGCTCGCCGAGCTCGGCCAGGGCGTCGGTGATGCGCTGGTCCGGCTTCAGGTAGTCGTTGAAGTTGGCCAGGATGCGGCCGGCGAGGGAGATGTCGGCGGTCTCGACGTCGATGTCGGCGGCGGAGGCGAAGACCCGGATGATCGGCAGCAGCGACGCGGTCGCCAGCGCCGGCGCCTCGTCGGTGTGGGTGTAGATGATCGAGTGTCCGCTCACGGTCTGCCTTTCGGGGGCCGTGGCCGCGTCCCGGCGGGGCGCTGGCCGTCTGCGAGGCCGACGGCGCGCGCCGTCAGCCGTTCGTGGTCACGTCATCCTACTGTTCTGCGCAGAGCTGCCTCACGCCGGTGTCGGGGCCGCCCGAGCCGGATGGCTGGGCCCGCCAACGGCCATCTGCAAGACTTGCGAGATGACCGTGGACTCCAGCACACCGGCGGGCGCCCTGCTCCATCCCTTCGCCGACCCGACGAAGGCGGAGGGCGACTTCATCAACATCGTGTCGGCCGAGGGGACGACGCTGACCGACGACACGGGCAAGCAGTACCTCGACGGGATGGCGAGCCTCTGGTACTGCCAGGTCGGCCACGGCCGGCGGGAGATCATCGACGCCGTCACCACCCAGCTCAACACGCTCGACACCTACAACATCTTCGATCCGTTCACCAACGAACGGGCCAGGGAGGCGGCGGCGCTCATCGCTTCGAAGTCGCCCCACCCCGATGGCCGGGTGTTCCTCGGGTGCTCGGGCTCCGAGGCGGTCGACACGGCGCTGAAGCTGTCGCGACTCGTCCAGCAGCGGCGAGGCCTCGGCGACAAGCAGATCATCGTCCGGCGGACCCACGGCTACCACGGCACCAACTTCGGCGGCACGTCGGCCCAGGGCATCAGTCCCAACCGTGAGGGTTGGGGCGATCTCGTTCCCCACTTCGTCGAGATCGCCAACGACAACGTGGAGGAGGCGGCCTCACTGTTCGCCGAGCACGGCGACCGGATCGCTGCGGTCATGTGTGAGCCGGTGCAGGGAGCCGGTGGCGTCTGGCCGCCCGAGGACGGCTACCTCCAGGGCCTCCGGCGGTTGTGCGACCAGCACGGGTCGCTGCTGATCTTCGACGAGGTGATCTGCGGGTTCGGTCGGACCGGTTCGTGGTTCGGGGCCCAGACGTTCGGCGTCACCCCCGACCTGATGACCTTCGCCAAGGGCGTCACGTCTGGCTACCAGCCGCTCAGCGGCGTCATCGTGTCGGCCGACGCCGCCGCCGACCTCGGCACCGACGACCACGCCATCCTCCGCCACGGCTACACGTACTCGGGGCATCCCGCGGCGGCTGCTGCCGGCGTGGCCAATATCCAGCTGATCGACGACGAGGGCCTGGTCGACCGGGCCAACCACGTCGGCAAGAAGACCGTCGAGGGGCTCGATGCCCTGGCTGCCGACGGGATGATCAAGGGCTATCGCGGCGTCGGGGCCATGTGGGCGGCCGACATCGGACGTGACTCGATTCCTATCAAGAACACGATGCTGGCCGATGGGGTGATCATCCGGGCGGTGGGAGAGGCCATCATCTGGTGCCCGCCGCTGACGGTGACCGACGACGAGGTCGGTCGCTACATCGAGACCCTGCAGAAGGCCCTGTCCTGACCATGCCCCCGCACAATCCGCTCCGCCGCGTGACCGGCGCCGCCGCATGCCCTCGCCGCTGATCCGCCCGCAGGCGACGATCGACCTCGACGCCCTCGGCCGCAACTACCAGCTGCTGACCCAACGGGCCGGCGGTCGCAAGCCCGCCGGCATCGTCAAGGCCGACGGCTACGGTCTCGGTGCCGTCGCCGTGGCCCGTCGGCTGGTGGCCGAGGGCTGCGAACGGTTCTTCGTCGCCCGTCTCGACGAGGGCCTCAGCCTCCGGTCGGCCCTGCCGCCCGGATCGGCTGCGGAGATCCTCGTGCTCGACGGGGCCCAGGCCGGCGCCGAGCGGGAGCTGTTGGCCGCTGAGCTGACACCCGTGCTGAACGACCTCGGGCAGGTCGAGCGGTGGCGGACCGCGGCCGCCGCCGCGGGGCGGAGCCTGCCGGCTGCCCTGCACGTCGACACCGGCATGACCCGGCTCGGCATCCCACCGGCCGAGGCGGATCGGCTGTCGGCCGAGCCGTCCCGCCTGCACGGCCTGGCCATCAGCGTGGTCATGAGCCATCTGGCGTCGGCCGACGTGCCCGGCAGCTCGCAGCCGGCGAAACAACTGGAGCGGTTCCGCCGCATCCGGGCCCGATTCCCCCAGGGCGCCGCCTCGTTGGCGAACTCGGCCGGGGTCTTCCTCGGTCCGGAGTACCACCTCGACCTCGTCCGACCGGGTATCGCCCTGTACGGCGGGACGCCGCTGCCCGGTTGCGGATCAAATCCGATGGCGACCGTCGTGACCGTGGAGACGCCGGTGCTGCAGGTCCAGGACGTCGAGCCCGGCACGACGGTCGGCTACGGCGCCACCCACGAGATCGATCGTCCGACGCGACTGGCCACGATCGCCGCCGGCTACGCCGACGGTCTCCTCCGGGCCGCCGGACCGCAGCGGGGCACCGGCGGCGCCTGCCGCTCGGTCGCCGTCGCCGGCTCGCTCGCCCCGGTCGTCGGCCGGGTGTCGATGGATCTGATCACGATCGACGTCGGCCATCTCGCCCCCGGCGCCGTCGAGCCGGGCACGGCCGTTGAGCTGCTCGGACCGAACCGTCCGGTCGACGAGGTCGCCACCTCGACCGGAACGATCGCCAACGAGTTGCTGACGGGCCTCAGCCCCCGGTACCACCGGATCCACCGCTCAACCTGAGCCGGTTCCACGCAGGGGCGCAGCTTGCGTGCTGCCCTCTCGTCCCGCCCTCGGCGCCCCGTCAGGCCCCGGGGAGCCCCCGAGCAGCGTCGGCAGGCTAGGCCGTCGGCCGCTGGTAGTCGGCGATGTTGGCCGGGACGTCCATCTCCATCGTCATCGCCGGATCCGTGATCGGGGTCCCGTAGCTGATCGAGACGGGGAGCACCCCGGCCCAGATCGGGAGGTCGTAGTCCTCGTCGTCGTCGACGGGGCCGCCATCGCGCACCTTGGCCGACGCCTCGACCAGCGGGAGCCGGAGCACGGTCGTCGCCCGGATCTCCTTGTCGGTCATCGGTCGGGGCGCCAGCTGTTCGACACGACCGGGGACGAGACGCTCCACGATGTGGTCGAGCGCCCGGACCTTCGCCTCGCCCTCGACCACCTCGGGCTGGCCCATGACCACGACCGAGCGGTAGTTCATCGAGTGGTGCATGCCGGAGCGGGCGAGCACGAAGCCGTCGACCAGGGTCACGGTCAGGCAGACCTCCTGCTTTCGCGAGGAGCGGAGGCTGCGAGCGGCGGCCGAGCCGTGGAACAGCACGTGATCCCCGTCTCGGGCGTAGAGCGTCGGGATGACCACCGGAGCGCCGTTCTCCACGGTCGCCAGATGGCACAGGAAGCCTTCGTCGAGGATGGCATCGATCGTCGGCCGGTCGTAGTGGCCCCGGTCCGGGATCCGCCGAACCTCCGTCCTGTCCGTGTTGGTACTGCTCACCGGGCCAAGCTACTCCAGATCTGGAGCGCCGGGTCGGGGAGTTCTATCCTTGCCGCCCATGTACCCAGGCACCTTCGCCGAGACGACCCCGGACAAGCCGGCCGCCATCATGGCCGGCAGCGGGGAGACGATGACGTTCAAACAGCTCGACGACCGGTCGAACCAGCTCGCGCAGTTGCTCTGGGCGGCCGGGCTCCGCCGTGGCGACCACGTCGCCATCTTCATGGAGAACCGGCTCGAGTACTTCGTGTGCTACTGGGCGGCGGTCCGCTCCGGGCTCTACATCACGGCGATCAACCGGTACCTGCAGTCGGACGAGTCGTCGTACATCGTCAACGACTCCGGCTCACAGGCCCTGTTCACCTCGGCGGCAATGGCCGACCTGGTCGCCGACCTGCCCGAGCTCTCGCCCGGCCTCAAGGTCCTGCTGTCGGTCGGCGGCGGCATCGACGGGTTCGACGACTTCGACGCTGCCCTCGATGCCAACCCGGCCGAGAAGCTGGCCAGCCAGCCACGGGGCGAGGCGATGCTCTACAGCTCCGGCACCACCGGCCGCCCGAAGGGCATCAAGCGTCCGTTGGTCGACATCGAGATCGACGACCCGTCCGGCATGAGCGGGGTGACGATGTTGCTCACCGGGCTGTTCGGCGCCACCGCCGATGCCACCTACCTGTCGCCGGCGCCGATGTACCACTCGGCCCCGCTCGGCTTCACCACGTCGTTCCAGTCGATGGGTGCGACCGTCGTGGTCATGGAGCGCTTCGACGCCGCCGACGCGCTGCGGTACCTGGAGCAGTACGAGATCACCCACTCGCAATGGGTGCCGACCATGTTCAGCCGCATGCTGAAGCTGTCCGACGAGGAGCGGAGCGGCTTCGACTGGTCGAAGCACCAGATGGCGGTCCACGCCGCCGCCCCCTGTCCGGTCGAGGTGAAGAAGCAGATGTTCGACCTGTGGGGCCCGATCATCTACGAGTACTACGCCGGCACCGAGGTCAACGGCTTCGTCTTCTGCACGCCGGACGACTGGCTCGGCCACCCCGGCACCGTCGGCAAGTCCATCCTCGGCCCGATCCACATCTGCGACGAGGAGGGCACCGTCCTCCCGAACGGTGAGTCCGGCACGATCTACTTCGAGCGGGAGGAAATGCCGTTCGAGTACCACAACGACCCGGAAAAGACCCGCGGCGCCCAGCATCCGGACCACCCAACGTGGTCGACCCTGGGCGACGTCGGCTACGTCGACGACGAGGGCTACCTGTTCCTGACCGACCGCAAGGCGTTCATGATCATCTCCGGTGGCGTGAACATCTATCCCCAGGAGATCGAGGACTGCCTGATCATGCACCCGAAGGTTGCTGATGTGGCCGTTTTCGGTGTGCCGAACGCCGACCTCGGCGAGGAGGTCAAGGCGGTCGTGCAGCCGGAGGCCGGCATCGAGCAGACCCCCGAACTGGCCCAGGAGTTGCTCACCTACACCGCCGAGAACATCGCCCGCTACAAGGTGCCGCGGACGCTCGACTTCCGTGACGAGCTGCCTCGCCTGCCGACCGGCAAGCTCTACAAGCGGCTGCTGCGCGACGAGTACTGGGCCGGCCACGACACCAAGCTGCTCTGACCGCCCTTCCGTTCGGAGCGGCGCAGACGACCATCGATTGCGACCAGGGGGATCCATGGACCTCGACACGATCACGTACGAGCTGCGGGACGGGGTGGCCCACGTCCGGCTGAACCGACCCGAGGGGGCCAACGCCGTCAACCCGGCGCTGTCGGCCGACCTGCGGGCCGTCATGCTCGAGATCGAGCACGACGCCGCGGCCAAGGCGGTGTCGGTCACCGCCGCCGGCAAGGTGTTCTGCGCCGGCGGTGACCTCAAGGAGTTCGCCGCCGCCGGCGACGGCCTGCCCCGGCTGGCGGCCGACATGCTGGTCGACTTCCACGGCGCCATCTACAAGATGAACCGGATGCCCAAGCCGGTGATCGCCGGCGTCGGCGGGGCCGCCGGTGGCGCCGGGCTGTCGCTGGTCAGCGCCTTCGACCTGGTGGTCGCCGGCGAGTCGGCCAAGTTCACGATGGCCTACACCAGGGCCGGGGTCACGCCGGACGGCACGTCGAGCTACTTCCTGGCCCGCCACATCGGGCTGCGGCGCATGCTGGAGCTCACGCTCACCAACCGGGTGCTGTCGGCGGCCGAGGCGGAAGCATGGGGGCTGGTCAACCGGGTGGTGCCGGACGACGAGGTCGACGCGGCCTGCGCCGAGCTGGCCCAGCAGCTGGCCGACGGCCCGGCGTGGGCGTCCGGCCACGCCAAGCGGGTGATCTACGCCGGGTTCGAGGCCCCGCTCGAGGAGGCGGGTGAGTTCGAGGGCGTCATGATCACCGAGGCGATGGGGACCCACGACGGCCGCGAGGGCATCGCCGCCTTCGCCGAGAAGCGCTCGCCCGACTTCCAGGGCCGGTAGCGCCGCGACCATGGATCTCGATGAGGTGATGCGAACCACGTTCTCGTGCCGCGACTGGACCGACGAGCCGGTCGACGACGCCACCGTCGAACGGATCCTCGAACGGGCCCGCTTCGCGCCGAACGGCGGCAATCGCCAGGGCTGGCACGTGATCGTGATCAACGACCGGTCGATCCGGGAACGGCTGGTCCCGCTCATCCGGCCGACCACGTCGGTCTACGTCGCCCAGGTCATGGCCGGCGAGGCGCCGTGGAACACGATCGATCCGACGTCGGTCGACGTCGATGAGGCGATCGCCGCCGACCCCGACTTCCCGGGGCTGGATCGCCTGGCCGACGTTCCGGTCCTGTTGGCCGTGGCCGTCGACCTGTCGGTGGTGGCGAGCTTCGACAAGGACCTCGACCGGGTTGGCGTGATCAGCGGGGCGTCGATCTATCCGTTCGTGTGGAATATCCTGCTGGCCGCCCGAAACGAGGGTCTCGGCGGGGTGCTCACCACCTACCTGGCCGGCCGTGAACCGGAGGCCCAGGCGGTGCTCGGGGTGCCCGAGCACCATGCCATCGCCGCCCTGGTGCCGCTCGGGCACCCGGTCAGGCAACTCACGAAGCTGAAGCGGAAGCCGGTCGCCGACTTCACGACCGTCGACCGCTTCGACGGTCCGGCCTTCGGTCCGGTCAGCTGATCGGGTAGCGGTCGATCCAGGGCGCGGCCTGCTCGAGATCGGCCGCCAACGACAGCAGCAGATCGTCGCGGCCCATGGCGGCCACCAGCTGGATCCCGACCGGGAGCCCCTCGTCGGTCTGGTGGAGCGGCAGCGAGATGGCGGGCTGGCCGGTGACGTTGAACGGCAGGGTGAAGGCCCCGATCCGCCCGTAGGCGGCGCCCATCTTCCACGGCGTGGCCTCGTCCGGCCACAGGTCCTCGGTCCGCTGCGGCGGCGTCCCGGCGGTCGGCGTGAGCACCAGGTCCCACTGCGACGACCACTCGATGACCGACTGTGACCACAGCTGCTGATCCTCGACGGCGCCCATGTACTCGAACGCCGGCAGCTCCCGGCCCCGCACCGCAGCGGTCCAGTTGTAGGGCTCGACCTCGTCCTCGGTGAGCGGGCGACCGAGCAGATGCCCGAGCGCCTGGATCCGCTGGGCAATGCCGGTCTGCCACAGGCGGCCGTTGACCTCGGAGCCCGGGCCGAGCAACGCCTCGGAACCGACCGGCTCGACGTGGTGCCCGAGCGACTCCAACAGCGCCCCGGCGGCCTCGACGCCGGTAACGCAGGCCGGGTCGACGTCCCAGCGGCCGCCGTCGGTGAGCATGGCCACCCGCAACGAGGGCGTCGACGCCGCCATCGAGTCGGCGAACGTCGCGGCCAGGGGTGCTGCCGGCCTGATCGGTGCGAAGAGGTCGGCGTCGGTCTGTCCGGCGACGGCGTCGAGGAACCGGGCCGTGTCGCGGACCGACTTGGTCACCACCAGCTCCGAGACCAACCGCGAGGCGTTCTCGGGGTTGGGGACCAGCCCCCTGGTGGTCTTCAGCCCGACGAGCCCGCACCATGCGGCGGGCAGCCGGGTCGAGCCGCCGCCGTCGTTGGCATGGGCCATGGCCACCATCCCGGAGGCGACCGCGGCGCCGGCCCCACCGCTGGAACCGGCGGGGGACCGGGTCTGGTCCCAGGGGTTCGCCGTCGGCCCGCAGCTGAGCGGCTGGGTGGTCGGCACACTGCCGACCTCGGGCAGGTTGGTCTTGCCGACGGTGATCAGCCCGGCGGCCCGGATCCGGCTGCCGAGCTCGGTGTCGGTTGCCCGACGGTGGCCGGCGGCCTTGAGGGCCCGGTTGCCGAGCCAGTACGGGAGACCGGCCTGGGTTGCGCCGATGTCCTTGATGAGGAACGGCACGCCACGGAACGGGCCGTCCGGGAGCGGGCCGGCGGCCGCCGCTCTGGCCGCCTCGGGATCGGACCAGATGACGGCATTGAGCTCCGGGTTGAGGCGATCGATCCGATCGATGGCGTGGTCGACCAGCTCGGTGGCCGATACCCGCCCGGACGCCACCGCCTCGGCCTGGGCCGTGGCGTCCAGCAGCTGCAGCTCGTCATCGCTCATGGCCGCCAACCATGGCACGGGCACCGCCGGGCCACCAACCGGCACCGGCCGGGCGGCGACCCAGCGACGACCGGGGGGCGTCTGGCGCTGACGGGGTCAGGCGATGACCGGGGTCCGACCGCCTGCGTCCCTCGCCTCGTCGACGGCGTCGGCCACTCGGGTGAGGAAGCCGTCGGCGGAGTCCTGGGGTTGGCGAACGGAGGCCCCGAGCGCCACCGTGACCGGCGCCCGTGGCTCCGGGTCTGGCGCCTCGGCTCCCTGGTCGATCCCGTCGGTGACCGCCTCGAACACGTCAGACATCCGCCGACGCAACGCCTCGGGCCCGGCCAACGTCGGGAGGAGGAGGGCGAACCGACCGTCGCCGATGACGATGAGCTCGTCGTAGGGCCGGAGGGTCAGACGGAGCCGCCGACCCATCTCGTCGGTGAGACCGTCGGGCAACGGTGCGGCCGAGGTGGCCTCGATCAGGGCCAGGCAGGACGGCTCGGCCAGCGCCAGGCGCTGGCGGACCGGCGCCAGCTCGCTGACCGGTTGGGGCGACAGCTCGGACATCCCTGTGGTGTCGACCCGAATCGGCGCTCGGTTGAGCGGTCCCGCCCGGCTGGAGCACGACGGCCCGAGAGGCCGGGTCAGGTCAGGAAGCGCTGGCGCAGCAGTTCGGTGACGTCGTCGACGTCCGCTGGGTGGGCGGTGGTCAGCACGAGTGCGGGGTCGGGTGGCTCCCAACGGCCGTCGCCGTGGCCCTCCCTGGCCACGATCACCGTTGGCAGTCCGGCGGAACGGAAGCCCTCGACGACCACGAGGTCGGCGGTCGAGGCGAAGAGACCGACCGCCTGGTTGAGGTCGGGTCCGGCGCCGTCGCTCCCGAACCAGGCCATCTGGTCCCGCCCCATCAGGAGCGTGCTGTCGGCGCCGGCCCGGCGCAGCCGCCAGGAGTCCTTGCCCTCGGTGTCGAGCTCGATCCGGTGTGCGTCGTGCTTGACGGCGGCCACCCGGTAGCCCATCGCCGTCAGCCGGGTGATCACCCCTTCGAGCAGGGTGGTCTTGCCGGTGCCGGACGGTCCGGCGAAGGAGACCATCGGCGGCGTCGTTGCTGGGCGTTCCGGCACCGGCGTAGTTTTAGCGCCATCGGCGCCCCGACCCCAACCGCCAAGACCCCGACGGTGGGGCCAGCCCGCTCGGCCCCCGGATCGGTGGCCACGCTGGGCTACCGGCGGCTCCCGCAGCGCATCCACTACGGCTGGTGGATCACGATCGGGGTGTCGCTGATAATGTTCGCCACGGTCGGCGTCGGCTACTACGGTCTGGCGGTCTTCCTCCGCCCCCTGCAGGAGGAGAACGGTTGGTCGAACACCGTCGTCTCGGCCGCGACCGGGTTGTACTTCACGGTGAGCGGGCTCGCCGGCTTCGTCGTCGGGCCGTTCATCGATCGCTTCGGTCCCCGGCGGTTCCTGATCTCCGGCGTGCTGCTCGTCGGCGGTTCGGCGATCGCGCTCGGCTCGGTGTCGTCGGTGCCCGGCCTCTTCGCCGTGTATCTGGTCCAGGCCGTTGCCTTCGGCATGGCCGGGCAGGTCTCGGTGAACTCGATCCTGGCCCGCTGGTTCGTGACCCGGCGGGCCCAGGCGATGAGCATCAGCGCCACGGGGGTGTCGCTCGGCGGGATGGTGATCAGCCCGCTCGGCAGCTGGCTCATCGGGCTCGGCGGGGTCTCGCTGGCTGCACCGGTGCTCGGCGGGCTGGTCCTGGCGGTCGGGCTCCCGATCGCCGTCTGGGTGCTGCTCTGGGATCCCCAGCAGGTCGGTCTGACCGCCGACTTCGGCCGCCCGGCTCCGGTCGTCGACGCCGTTGCGCTCGGCGACGGCGTCCAGCGCCGGGTCTGGAGTCGGGCCGAGGCGGCCCGCACCGTCCCGTTCTGGGCCATCCTCATCGCCTTCCTCCTCGTGCTGCTGGCCCAGACGGGATTCCTGCTGCACCAGATCGCGTTCCTCGAGGACCGCCTCGGGTCCCGCGAGTCGGCTGCGCTGGCTCTCAGCACCACCGCGTTCGGGAGCGTCGTCGCCCGCCTCGTCGTTGGGCGGTTCGCCGACCGGCTTGACAAGGTGCTGCTCAGCGCCGGGCTGTTCGTCGTCCAGGGCCTGGCCGTTCTCGGCGTCCTGGCCTTCAGCCACCCGGTCCCGACGTACGTGTTCGTGCTGATCGTCGGGTTCACGATCGGCAACGTCTACATGATGCAGACCCTGTTGGTGGCCGAGAAGTTCGGGCTGGTGTCGCTCGGCACCGTGTTCGGCGTCATCGGGCTGGCCGTGCAGGCCGGCTCGGGTGTCGGCCCGTTTGTCGTCGGCTGGTTGGAGGAGCTGTCCGGCGGCTACGGGCTCCCGTTCACCGTGTCGGCGCTGTTGACCCTCACCAGCGCCGGTGTGGTGCTGCTGGCCCGAGTCCCCGTCGACCGGCCGAGCCGCCGCTAGCTTGAGGCCCGGGTATGGAGCTGCAACTGGCGGGGCGTCGGGCCCTGATCACCGGCGGATCGAGGGGCATCGGGTTGGCCTGTGCCCACGCGCTCGCGGCCGAGGGCGTCGACCTGGCGATCGCAGCCAGGACCGTCGAGCCCCTCAAGGAGGCGACGCGGGCACTACGAGACGGCTACGACGTCACCGTCACCAGCCACTCGTGTGACCTGACCCGGCCGGATCATCAGCGGGCCCTGGCTGAGGTCGTCGGCTCCGTCGACATCCTGGTGACGGCGGCCGGGCGCATCCCGGCCGGTGACCTGCTGTCGACCGATGACGCTGCGTGGCGTCGGGCGTGGGAGTTGAGCGTCTTCGGGGTGATGAACCTGAACCGTCTGATGCTGGCCGGTATGACGATGCAGCGGTCTGGGGTGATCGTGAACGTCGTGGCCGGTGTGACCGGTGATGAACCGGGCGACGACCTGGCTGCGGCCGCCGGCGGTTCAGCGCTCGAGACGCTCACCGCCGGCCTCGGTCCGGTTGCGGCGACCGACGGCGTTCGCGCCGTTGCGGTCCGGGTCGGCGCCGGTGTCGAGTCCTCAGAGGCGGCGGCGGTGGCCGACGTCGTCGTCTTTCTGGCTTCGGCCCGGGCGTCTATGGTCTCGGGCACCGTGCTCGCCGTCGATGGGGGAGCGAGCCGGTCCGGGACGTCGGCGCGGTCGCTGCGGGCCCGGCGGGACGGATGAGGAGTGGTCGGATCATGCAGCAGCGTTCCCGGGACGAGATCGTCGCCAATCTGGGCATCTGCTACGACGCCGTCGACGAGCTGATGGGTGCGCTGGCGGCCGAGAACTGGGGCGTCCAGTCCCTGTGCCCCGAGTGGAGCGTGCGTGAGGTGGTCGCCCACCTGGCCTCGGTGGAACAGGCGATCCTCGGTTGGCGACCGACCTCAGCCGACGATGCGCTGCCGTTCGAGACGATCGGCCCGTGGACGAGTGAGGCGATGGCCTGGTCGAACGAGCGGTTGGTGACCGAGGCCCGTGCCTTGTTCGCGGCCAGACGGGCCGAGCTGGACGAGCTCGACGACGAGCAGTTCGCCGTGACGTGCCCGACCCCGGTCGGCCCGGCCACCTACGGCCGGTTCATGGACGTGCGGGTCTTCGACTTCTGGGTCCACGAGCGCGACATCACCACCCCGCTCGGTCGGGCCACCGACGACGGCGGTCCGGCAGCCGAGTCGGCGACCGACGAGGTGGCGTTGTCGATCGGCTACATCGTCGGCAAGAAGATCGGCCTTCCGGACGGGATGAGCATCGCGTTCCATCTGACCGGGCCGGTCACCCGTTCGATCTACGCCGCGGTCGATGGTCGTGCCGGCCGGGTCGACCACATCGACGATCCGTCGGTCGAGGTATCGGTCGACTCGCTGACGTTCGTGCAGCTCGCCTGCGGCCGGATCGATCCCCAGGGCCCGATCGAGGCCGGTCGGATCACGTGGACCGGCGACGGCGAGTGGGGCGAGCGGGCGGCCAGGAACCTGGCGTTCACGATGTGATGTGCCGCCGGCTGCGGTCGGCCGTGCCGGGTCGGGACGGGGCGCCGTCGACCTCAGTCGGAGACGAGCTCGTAGCCGTCGCCCCTCGCTTCGAGCCGCCCCGCGGTCGGTGTGCCGAAGTGGGTGCCGATGACGAGGGTCCTGCCGTCGGCCCACCGGGGGAAGGCGTTGCGCCTGGTGGCCCGCGACTCGTCCGGGTCGGTGTCGAACATCGACGACAGGTCGGGGTCGGCGAGCTGCATCGGGTGGTGCAGCATGTCGCCGGTGATGATGGCCCGGTCGCCGTCTGACTCGATGACGACCGAGACGTGTCCGGGCGTGTGGCCGGGTGTCGACTCGAAGCGGATGCCGTCGGCGATCCGGTGGTCCGGCTCGACGAAGTCGGCGAGGTCGGCCTCGACCACCGGCGCCACCGAGTCGCCGAACGGATCCTCGCCGGCGAAGAGGCTCTCCTCCTTTCGCCAATGGCGGTACTCGGTGTCGACGAACAGGTAGCGGGCGTTGGGGAACGTCGGGGTCCATTCGCCGTCGACGAGGCGAGTGTTCCAGCCGACGTGGTCGACGTGGAGGTGGGTGCAGACGACGTGGGTGATGCGTTCGGGGTCGAACCCGGCTGCGGTCATGTCGTCGAGGAACGGGCCGTCGAGGTGGTCCCACAGGTCGTTGCTGCGGGACTTGTCGTTGCCGACGCAGGTGTCGACGGCGATGACCAGGTCGTCGAGCTCGATCACCAGGCACTGGATCTTCTGGCGGAGGTAGCCCTCGTCGCTGACGTAGTCGGGCCGGAGCCACGGTGCGGCCTCGGCCCGGGCCAGCACGTCGGCCTTGCCCATGTCGTGGTACATGAACCGGGGCGACGTCGGGGTCTCGGACTCGACGATCGAGGTGATGGTTGCCCGTCCGATGCGCCAGCTCAGCATGGAGCGACGTTATCTCAGCTCCGGGAGCGGGCCCAGCGGAGGAAGTCGTCCTGGGTCCAGGTGTTGATCACGAGCTCCCGTGGCGTCCAGCCCCGCTGGGCGGTCCGCACGCCGTACTCCATGCGTCCGAGCTCGGAGACGTGGTGACTGTCGGTGTTGATCACGAGCTTGACGCCACGGTCGACGGCACGGCGGACGACGTCGGAGGCGGCGTCGAGACGGTCGAGGGCGCCATTGATCTCGAGGGCGACGTCGTTGGCGACGAGCGCATCGAGGACCGTTGGGATGTCGAGTTCGATGCCGGGTCGCCGGCCGATGTAGCGCCCGGTGAGGTGGCCGATCGAGTTGACCGTCTGGTCCTCGATGGCCCGCACGATCCGCCTGGTCTGATCGCTGACGTCCTGGTCGAAGTGGGAGTGGACGGAGGCGACGGTGTAGTCGAACAGGGCCCGGAACTCGTCGTCGTAGTCGAGTCCTCCGTCCGGGCCGATGTTGAGCTCGCAGCCCCAGAGGATGACCATGTCGGGGTAGTCGCCCTGGAGGGCGTTGATCTTCTCCCGGTGCTCGAGCATCTCCTCCCGGTTCGAGCCGTTGATGGCGAGGTCCTCACCGTGGTCGGTGATCGCCAGGTAGCGGTAGCCCTTGGCTGCGGCGACGGCGACCATGTCACCCAGCGGTGATCGCCCGTCTCCGGAACGGTCGGTGTGGTAGTGGAGGTCACCCTGGATGTGGTCGAGCTCGACGAGGTCGGGCAGTGGGCGGTCGTTCGGGTCTCGCTCGTCTTCGGTCGTCGAGCCGGTTGATCCGCTGGCGATGGCGATGGCGGCGCTGGCCGCGGCCGCCGGGATCTCGCCGGTGCCCTCCCGCATCGGCGGTGGGACGAAGGCGAGACCGAGCGCCTCGTAGATCGCCTCCTCGGTGGCGGAGGCGATCACGGTGTCGCCGTCGAGGAGCCCGTATTCGTTGAGGAGCCAGCCCCGGTTGATGGCCCGCTGCCGGAGCGCGATGTTGTGGGCCCTGGAACCGGTGAAGTAGAGGGTGGCGGCGCCGAACTGGTGCGGCTCGACGACTCGAACGTCGACCTGGAGGCCGGTCGAGGTCAGGAACGAGGTCTTCGTGTCGCCGGTGAGGACGATCTCCGCCGCCTCGGGGTGGTCGACGACAGCGGCCATGATCGAGGACGGCTCATCGGCGGCGACGGTGATGTCGATGTCGCCGATCGTCTCGGCCATGCGGCGGAGGCTGCCGCAGTACTCGACCTCGGTGGCGGCCGGGAGCGCCTCGAGGTCGGCGACGATCCGGTGGGCCAGGGGGAGGGCTTCGGCGATCGGAGTGCGCCGGTCCTTGCCGGTGAGGCCGAGCCGCTCGATGGCCTTGGCGATCTTGGCTTCTCGGGTGGCCCCCAGCCCCTTGAGGGTCCGGAGCTTCTCCTCTGCGATGGCGCTGCGGAGGCCGTCGAGGTCCTCGACGCCGAGCTCCCGACGGACGAGCTTCAGCGTCTTGGGCCCGAGACCCGGGATCTTGGCCAGCTCGGCGAACTCCGGCGGATAGTCGGCCCGGAGACGTTCGAGCTTGTCGACGGCGCCGGTGTCGAGGAACTCCCGGATCTTGGCTGCGGTCGCCTTGCCGATGCCGTCGATCTTGGTCAGCTGGGCGGCGGTCAGCTCAGCGACGTCGTCGCCGTGGGCCTCGACGCCGAGCTTGGCCTTCTCGTAGGCCCGGACCTTGAACGACTGCGGGCTCTCCTCGTCGAGGGTGGTGAGCCGCACGAGCTCGTCGAGCATGGCGATCACCTGCTGGTTGGTGCGGGTGCCGGGCATCGGTCAACCTTACTCTCGAGCCATCGACCACAGGCCACGGAGGTGCCGCCGGAGAGCCGGCGGGACGGAGGCGACGAGGAGCCCTGATGCGGATCACGATCACCGGAGGAGCGGGGTTCCTCGGGGTTGCCCTGGCCCGGTCGCTGCTGGCCACCAGGTCCGACGTGGAGCAGTTGCGGCTGGTCGATCACGTCGAACCGCCCGACGAGGCTCCCGACGTCGTCGACGACGGACGGGTCGAGGTGCTCGTCGGGGATCTGGTTGAGCCGGAGGTGGTCGATCGGGCGGTCGGGCCGGGGACCGACGTGGTGTACCACCTGGCGTCGGTGGTGAGCGCAGGGGCCGAGGCCGACTTCGATCTCGGCTTTCGGGTCAACCTGCTCGGCACCCTGGGTCTGCTGGAGCGGGCTCGTGAGCTCGGCGGCGAACGTGATCGGCCGATCCGGGTGGTGTTCGCCAGCTCGCTGGCGACGTACGGGGCGGCTGCTGGTGGTCGCACGGTCGATGCAACGGCGGCCCAACGGCCCGAGACGTCGTATGGCGTGCAGAAGGCGTGTGGTGAGCTGCTGATCAACGACTACCACCGCAAGGGCTTCGTCGACGGCTGGACGTTGCGGTTGCCGACGGTGGTCGTTCGGCCGGGGGCACCGAATCGGGCGGCGTCGGGGTTCGCATCGGGGATCATCCGGGAGCCGCTGGCCGGCGTCGACGTGGTGTGTCCGGTCGATCCGGCGACGGTCATGGCGGTGATCTCGCCCCGGCGGGTGATCGACGCGTTCGGGCGCCTGCTGGATCTGCCGACCGATGCCGTCGGGGCCGATCGGACGATCCCGTTGCCCGGTCTCGGGATGCGGGTGGCGGATGCGATCGCTGCGGTCCGGGCTGAGGGCGGTGACCGCCCGATCGGCACGGTGCGCTTCGATCCCGACCCCGAGATCCAGCGCATCGTCGACAGCTGGCCGGCCCGGATCGAGTCGGCTCCGGCCGAGGCGTTGGGCATGGGCGGCGACGACTCGGTAGCTGCTATCGTCCGGCAGCACATCGACGACGAGATGGATCGCTGACGCCCACCCATGACCTCTCCACCACTGTCGGCCAACCTGGGGTTCCTGTGGACCGAGCTGGAGCTGCTCGATGCGGTTCGGGCCGCCCACGGGGCCGGGTTCGACGCAGTGGAGGTCCACTGGCCCTACATCACCCATGCGGTGGAGGTGGCGCTGGTGCTGGAGGAGCTCGGGTTGCCGCTGATCAGCCTCAACACCGTCGGCGGCGATCTGTCGGTCGGTGAGTTCGGCCTGGCTGCGGTGCCGGGGCGCGAGGATGACGCAAGGGCGGCGATCGACAAGGCGTTCGCCTACGCCGTCGACGTGTCGGCCAGGTTCGTGCACGTGCTGGCTGGCAAGACCGACGACCGGCGTGCGGCCGAGACATTCGCCTCGAACCTGTTGTACGCATCCGCTCGGGGGCACGAGTTCGGTGTCGGGGTGTTGATCGAGCCGATTAGCCCCGAGTCGCAACCCGGTTACTTCCTGAACTCGATCAGCCAGGCGGCGGAGATTCTGGCCCGGGTCGACGAGCCGAACGTGCGCCTCCTGTTCGACTGCTATCACGCCCAGCTGATCCACGGTCAGGTCGAGAACCTGATCGACGAGCACATCGAGCTGATCGGTCACGTGCAGATCGCCGCCGTGCCGGACCGGACCGAGCCCGATCACGGCGACGTCGACTACGGGCTGATCATGGACGAGCTCGACGAGCTCGGTTACGAGGGTCACGTGGGGGCCGAGTACCGACCGGCGGGCAAGACCGACGAGGGACTGGGCTGGTTGGCCGACCTCCGAGCCTGAGTCTCCCGGTCGGCCTCAGACCGGGGTGGGTACCCGGGTCGTCACGTCGAGCACCACGGTCGAGCGGTCGGTTGCCTCGAGGTGGTGCGATTCGCCTGGCGGCACGGTGGCGCTCGACCCGTCGAGCAGGTCGGTGGTGCTGCCGTCCGGCCGGGTCAACGTCGCGGCACCGTCCGTGACGACGAGCAGCCGCAGATCGTCGTCGTGGTCGAGGTCGAGGCGGAGCGGGTTGCCACGCCATCGTCTCACGGACACCAGTCCGTTGCTGGCCTCTCCGAGCCCCGTGTCCTGGTACTCGCAGCCCCGCTCGACGACCCAGGGAGCCTCGGCGGCGACGTGGTGGACGAAGCCCTGACCGCCGTAGCTACCGCCCGGCGCCGCCTGCCCGTTCGGCAGCTCGAGATCGTGGTCGAGCGACGTGCGGTGCTCGGCCGGGCAACCGACCTCGATGACGTAGAGATCGTCTGACGCCTCCAACACCCGGTGGCGGATGCCCGGTGGTTGGAGGATGCAGTCACCGGCGCGCATCGTCAGCGGTGACCCCTGGTCCTGGTAGACCACCCGGACCCAGCCCCGGTGGCAGACGATCAACTGGTGGATGATGTCGTGGTGGTGCACGTAGTCGGGGACCGGCCCCCCGTCGGGCACGTGGATGTGGGAGGCGATGTAGGTGCCGCCGTAGCGGTCCGGGATCAGGTCTCGATAGCGCATACCGGCCCGCCCGGCCTTCCAGTCGCCGTCGGCCTCGTGGGAGACCACCGCTACCGGCAAAGAAGGCGGGAACTCGACTGGCGCCGCTGTGGCCGACCGCAGGCCCGGTCCACGAGACGGCGCTGCCACGTCGAGTGCGATCGTCAGATCGCCGCGGCTGAGCTCGGCCCAGGTCGGCTCGTCGGCCGGGCCGGTTGCGTCGAGCCTGAACCCGACGGCCTCGCAGGCAGCGATTGCGTCGTCGAGGTCGTCACAGGGGACGACGAGCGTCTCGGGTGCGTCGGTCACGCCATCGAAGCGTAGACCGCCGATTCGAGCTCGTAGAACAGGTCGACCGGACCGGGATCGGCGAAGGGGAGGATCTGGCTCATCAGCGCCCCGCCGATGCCGTTCTCGCGATCGATCCAGAAGAAGCTGTTGGCCAGGCCGGCCCACATCAGGGTCCCGGCCGGGCGCCCGGTCGTCGCCGGCTGCTCGTTGATCTGGAACGTGAGGCCCCATGACTTCGGCTCGCCGGGGAAGAACTCGGCGTCGAGCGAAAGCGTGGGGTCCTTGGTCACGAGCTCGCTGACTCGGAGATCGCCGATGTGGTTGTCGGCCATCGTGGCCACGGTGTCGGCGTCCAGGACTCGGGTGCCGTCGAGCTCGCCGTCGTTGAGGATCATGCGGATGAACTTCCCGTAGTCGCGCATCGTGCCGTTCAGTCCGCCTCCTCCCATCTCGAACTCTGGATTGGCCGGAGGGTCGAGGTCGATCGGCGTGAGGCTGCCGTCCGGCAGGCGGGCGTGGATGCCGGCTGCGCGTTCCAGCATCGTCGGCGTATGGGCAAATGCCGTGTCGTCCATCCCGATGGGTCCGGTCAGGTGGTCGGCGAAGTACTGGCCGAGTGTCTGCCCGGTCACCGCTTCGACCATCTGCCCGGCCCAGTCGATACCGGTCCCGTACTCCCACCTGGTACCGGGATCGAAGGCGATCGGCGTGCGCAGCGACGCGTGTTCCAGGCTGAGGATCGTCGGGCAGCCCGTCGACTCGTGCCAGCGTTGCAGGTCGCCGTTCCAGATGTCGTAGACGAAGCCGGACGTGTGCGTGAGCAGGTTGCGCAGCGTGACCGGGCTGGATGGTGCTCGGGTGATCGGCTCCCCGGCATCGTCGAACCCGTCCAGGACCTCGGTTGCCCCGAGGTCGGGGCAGACCTCGGATGCGGGGTCGTCGAGGGACAGCCGTCCCTGTTCGACGAGCTGCATCGCCGCTGCGCCGGTCACGGCCTTCGTCATCGAGAAGATGGCGCCGACCGTGTCGGCAGTCATGGCAACGCCCGAGCCGAGCTGGCGCTCGCCGGCTCCGCCCAGGTAGCGCTCGCCGTCTCGGTCGACCACGACCGCCGTGACTCCCGGCACGGCCCCCCGCTCGACTCCGGCCTGCAAGATCGCATCGAGTTGCTCGTTCATGGTGGCCCCCTGGCTCCAATCGGCAGTGGCCCGACGATAGGACCGCGGGGCTACGCAGCTCCAGTCCCGATCGGGCCAACGGAACCCGCGTCGGTAGACTGGGCTCTGGAGGTGCAGGTTCGTGTTGCCGTTGTCCGTGCTCGATCTCGCCATGGTGTCCGAGGGTCGGTCCAGCGCTGATGCGCTCGGTGACACCACCGACCTGGCCCGTCTGGCCGACGAGCTCGGCTTCCACCGGTTCTGGGTGGCCGAGCACCACAACATGGCCACCGTGGCCAGCACCAGCCCGCCGGTGTTGATGGCGCATCTGGCGGCCAACACCGACCGGATTCGTGTGGGATCCGGCGGGGTGATGTTGCCGAACCACGCCCCGCTGGCGGTGGCGGAGCAGTTCGCACTGCTGGAAGCCTTGCATCCGGGCCGCATCGATCTCGGCGTCGGTCGGGCACCGGGTACCGACCAGATGACCGCACTGGCGTTGCGGGGGCGGGCCGACAACCGGGACGCCGAGGACTTTCCCCGTCACCTGATCGACGTGATGGGTCTGCTGGGCGACCGTCGCACCGAGAGCGGGCTGTGGGATCGGTTCCGGGCCACACCAGAAGCCAGCGGCACCCCGCTCGTCGTTCCTCTCGGGTCGAGCGGGTTCAGCGCCCAGTTGGCCGGCGTGCTCGGTTTGCCCTTCGCCTTCGCCCACCACTTCGACATGGGCGGAACCGTCGAAGCCGTTCGCATCTACCGGGAGTACTTCGAGCCGTCGCCGGTGCTCGATACGCCGTACACGATCGTCACCGCCTCGACGATCGCCGCGGACACGACGGAGACCGCCGAGTGGCTGGCCGGTCCCGCACGGCTGCGCCGGTACGGGATGCGCAACGGCCGGATGCTGCCGCTGGTCTCGCCGGCCGAGGCGCCGCAGCACCCGGACTTCGCCAGTGCGCTGGCGATGCCGTCGTCGTCGTTGCTCGGCACATCCGACGAAGTGGCGGACGGCCTCCGGGCCCTGGCCGAGCGCACCGAAGCGTCCGAGCTGATGCTGCACACGCCGACCTATGGCATGGCCGAACGGCGAGCCAGTCTCGAGCTCATCGCCCAGAGCTGGGGTGTCGCCGCGGCCGTGCCCTCCTGACGGGAGCGGGGGAGCGGAGGGCACGACCGGGCGCGGCTCGGCGGCGGTTCGTCGTCGTCCCACCACACGGAGGAAGGTCGGTCTTGCGTAGCTGCGGCGGGTCCCACGCAGGCGGAGCCGCCACCGTCCGGCCGGACCAGCTGACGCGATCACGACACCGTCCTCGTCGGCAGCGCCCCGCGCCGCCCGCTCGCTCTGACAACTCCAACAGCATCGCCACATCTCGACTCCTGGGCCGGATCGACAACGATCCGGATCGACGCAGGTCGTGGGAAGGCGTGCCTTCGAGTCAGCCAGGCGAACGACGCCTCAGCGAGAGCACCACCGTATCGAACGATCGTTCGGCTGTCAACACGCATCGACGAGCGCCGCGCCTAAACATGGTTCATGACGCAGAAGTCTTCTTGGTGTTCTTCAACAAATATGCCCATCAAAACCGGCACCAGAAAAAGTGAATGAACCGCTCGAAGGTCATTGCGAAAGCCGAAAGGCTGTCGCTACGCTGCTCAGCGGGCGCTGGTAGAAGCAATCGAAAGTGCGGGGCTCGTGGGGAGCGCCGCTGACGGAGTCGATGCGTGAGGGGCGGACCCACCTGCGCTCCGGCGAGTCCGAGGAGGACTGCCGCCGCATGTCAACTGAAGAGTTCGCGGGTCACGGAGTCGACTCGCCCTGGGGACGCCTCGTCCGGCGGAGCTTCGCGCTCTTCCGCTGGGTGAACAGCCACCCCCGCCTGTTCCCGATCGTCACCGACTGCGGTGCGTGGAT
>JBCCVL010000013.1:0-50938 GCA_039195375.1 Actinomycetota bacterium | reverse complement strand
CGCCGCCGCCGGAGTCATCGCATGCCGACCGCACGGCCGCGCCGGCACCGACCGAGGTCGTCGTCGAGGTCGACCGCGCCACGGCCGAGGGCCCGAGCCCGTCGATCGGCGTCGCCGTCGGTGTGCTCCCGGCCGTCGCCGTCGGCGGCGTCGGCTGCGCCGAGGCGCTGGAGGCGGCGGCCGTCCCGACACCGGACCAGGGGGCGTCGACCTTCTGCTTCGCCGTGACCAACACCGGCTCGGCCTCGGTGTCGGAGATCAGCATCACCGACTCGAGGGCCGGTTTGACCAAGGCCCTGCTGCCACGGGCGTCGGGACCGACGGTCCTGCAACCGGGGCAGCAGGCGGTGTTCTACCACCACGCCACCCCGTCGGGCGACGGCCCCGCAGCGGTGGAGGCAACGGCGGTCGTCGTCGCCGACGATGGCCGGGTGTCGGCCGCGACCCAGGCGGCGATGGCCGGCGCCCTCGCCGACAGCGGTCCGACGGTCACCGCCCTGGCCATGACCGGGGTCGCCACCGAGCCCTGGACGCTCGTGGCGCTGGCCACCGGGCTCATGTTCTTCGGCTACACGGTGGTCGTCGCCTACCGCCGTCCCCGCCACCGGGCCGAGCAGGGCGAGACCGCCGGCCACGCCCAACTCGACGCCCTCGGCTTCGACTGACCGGTCCCGCCGGTCAGGACTCCGCGGCGCCGGCGCCGTTGGCCGCGGCCACGGCCGTCTCGGCCGGTTGGTTCCCGGACGATCAGCCGGTCAGTGCGACAGCAGCCCCTGGTCCCGCAGGAACGTCTGCTCGTTCAGGCTGTCGATCGCCCGCACCGTGCCCTTGAAACGGATGCGGTGGACCGACGCGTGGACCGGGCGGTAGAACATGTCGACCGAGAGCCCGAGCAGGTCGGCCAGGTAGGTGTTGATCACCCCGCCGTGGCAGGCGACGACGACGGTCTCACCGGGATGGTCGGCGATGGCCCCCTCGACGGCGAGCCCGACCCGGCGGCGGAAGTCGGCCGACGTCTCGCTGTGTGGGTAGCTGTCCCACCGCCTGGTCAGCACGAAGCGCTCCCTGGCCCCGCCGATCACCTTGTCGCCGAGCACGTCGGAGGGTCGGGTGTCTGGTGGGAGCCCGCCGTAGAGGTGGATCTCCTCCAGCTCTTCGATCACGACCTGCTCCACCTCCTTGGCCTCGGCAACGGCCCGACCGGTGGCGTGGGCCCGCTTCAGCTGGGAGCTGTAGACGACGCTGATCGGCTCGTCGGCCAGGTAGGCGGCAACCGCCGCCGCCTGCCGCCGGCCGAGCTCCGACAGCGGCGGGTCGACCCAGTCGCCGACCGTCGCCGTCTCGGGGTCTGGCCACTGCTGTTGCCCGTGGCGGACCAGGATCAGTTGTCCGGCCTCGGGGTCGTTGGTCAGGAACGCCCGATCGATCGGGCTCGGCGGATGCTCGTCGTTTGAGGCGTCACTCGACATCGGTTGGCGATCCGGCGCTCAGGACGTGGCGGCGTGTTCGTCGAGCGCTTGGCTGAGCGTGTTCCAGCCGAGCGTGGCGCACTTGATCCTCACGGGGAACTTCACCACGCCACGCAGCGCCTCGAGATCGCCGAGGGGGAGCTCGCTCGTCGCGTCGGCCGGAGCCTCGTCTGCGCCGCTCTCGGAGCCGTCGCCGCCGATCTCGTGCTCGTGGATCGACATCATCGACTTGAACGTCGAGGTCAACGCACGGACCTCCTCGATCGTCTTGCCCTTGACGGCGGCCGACATCATCGACGCCGACGATTGCGAGATCGAACAGCCCTGGCCGTCGATCCTGATGTCGTCGACCGTGCCGTCGTCGGCCAGCTGCAGGTAGACGACCACCTCGTCGCCGCACAGGGGGTTGAATCCCTCGGTGCGGTGGGCGGGCGGGGACTCCAACTGGCCCCGGTTCCTGGGCGAGCGGTAGTGGTCGAGGATGATCTCGCGATAGAGGTCTTCGAGGCCGGACATAGGGGTTGCTCCGGAGGTCGCTAGAGGCTTCGGCGCGGTGCGCCTCGCTCGGAGCTCCGCCCGGGGCGGAACTCGTGGCTGACAGGGAATCTCACGTGGGTTGACCCGAGGGGTCCTAGAGGGCGAAGAAGTCCCTGGCTTTCACCAGGGCGCTCGAGAGGGCGTCGACATCGTCGACGTCGTTGTACAGGTAGAAGCTAGCCCGGGCCGTGGCCGGCACCCCCAGCTGCTTCATCAACGGCTTGGCGCAGTGGTGGCCTGGACGGATGCACACCGCATCGCTGTCGAGGATCTGGCTGATGTCGTGGGCGTGCACCTCCTCGAGTGCGAGCGACAGCACCCCGCCCCTGGCCGCCGGTTCGGACGGTCCGTGGATGGTCAGGGTGTCGCCGAGGTCGTCGGTGAGCTTGCGCAGGGCGTAGGCGGTGAGCTCGACCTCGTGGCGGCGGATGGCGTCCATCCCGATGCCCTCGAGGTACTCGACGGCCGCCGCCAGGCCGACCGCCTCCGCGATCGGTGGCGTGCCCGCCTCGAACTTGGCCGGCAGGCCATCGGCGACGAAGCCGTCCGTCGTCACGTTCAGGATCATGCCACCGCCGCCGAGGAAGGGCGGCATGGCGTCGAGCAGCTCGCGGCGACCCCACAGGACGCCGATGCCGCTCGGGCCGAGCATCTTGTGACCGCTGAAGGCGACGAAGTCGGCCCCCATGGCCTGGAGGTCGGTCGGCAGGTGCGGCACCGACTGGCAGGCGTCGACGGCGACCACGGCCCCCGCAGCATGGGCTGCGGCGACGACGTGGTCGAGGTCGGTGAGGGCGCCGGTCACGTTGGACATGGCGGTGACGCCGCACAGCTTGGCCCCGTCGAGGAGCCGGTCGAGGTCGGTCAGGTCGAGCTGGCCGTCGTCGGTGACGGGGATCCAGCGGATCTCGAAGCCCTTCTCGGCCGCCAGCATGTGCCACGGCACGATGTTGGCGTGGTGCTCCAGCATCGACAGGACGATGGCATCGCCGTCGCCCAGGTTCGTCCGCCCCCAGCTACTGGCCACCAGGTTCAGTGCCTCGGTGGCGTTCTTGGTGAAGACGATCTCGTCTGGTGACGCGGCGTTGACGAACCGGGCCACCGTGTGGCGCGCCTGCTCGTAGTGGTTGGTCGCCCGCTCGGCCAGCTGGTACACACCGCGATGCACGTTGGCGTAGTCGTGGTAGTACAGCCTGTTCATGGCCTCGACGACCTGTCGGGGCCGCTGCGACGAGCCGGCGGAGTCGAGGAACACGAGGCGCTTGCCATCCTGTTGCTGGTCGAGGATCGGGAAGTCCTTGCGGATGGCGCCGATGTCGATCGACGGTTCGTCTCCGGTGGGGGAGTGGTCTGTCGGTTCGCTCATCGGAAGCTCTCGTAGCCTTCGGTCTCGAGCTGGCGAGCCAGCTCGGGGCCACCCGATGCGGCGATCCGACCGTCGATCAGGACGTGCACGTGGTCCGGTTGGAGGTGGTCGAGCAGGCGCTGGTAGTGGGTGATGGCCAGCGTGCCGAGGGCCGGTCGCTCGGACCGCACGGCCTGGACGCCGGCGGCGACGGTCTTGAGGGCGTCGATGTCGAGACCGGAGTCGGTCTCGTCGAGGACCGCCATCTCGGGCTCGAGGACGGCCA
The DNA here is from genome assembly GCA_039195375.1 of Actinomycetota bacterium. Lineage (GTDB taxonomy): Bacteria > Actinomycetota > Acidimicrobiia > Acidimicrobiales > SZUA-35 > JAHELU01. Next base: position 47,301 of record JBCCVL010000013.1, on the reverse strand, counting down.
TCTGCAGGATCTCGTTCCGCTTCTTCTCGCCGCCCGAGAAGCCCTCATTGACGTAGCGCTCCATGAACGACGAGTCGATGTCGAGTCGTTCCATCCAGTCCATCAGCGCCAGCCGGAGCTCGAGCACGCTCATCTCGATCCCCTTGCGGGCACTCAGGGCCTGGCGCAGGAAGTTGAGGATCGACACGCCGGCGATCTCCTGCGGGTACTGGAAGGCGAGGAAGATGCCGGCCTTGGCTCGGACGTCGGTGTCCCACTCCGTGATGTCGTCGCCCCGGAACAGGATCCGGCCCGAGGTGATCTCGTACTCGGGGGAGCCGAGCAGGACCGACGCAAGGGTCGACTTGCCGGAGCCGTTCGGGCCCATCATGGCGTGGATCTCACCCTCGTTGACGGTGAGCGAGAGGCCCTTGACGATCTCGACGCCGGGCTCGGCGTCGGTGGCCACGGTGGACACGTGCAGGTCGTCGATCTGGAACAGCGGTGGGGACTCGGACGCAGTGCTCATGCCATCCAGTCTAGGACTTCGCCCCAATTACAACATGACCGTAGTGGAAATTGCGTTGGCCCTGGTGGGGGTGCCAGGTGACCGCACCGAAACCGGTGCGCCCGGGGCCGGTGGTTCCTATTCTCGACCAGGTGGGTCACGAAAGGACGCCGACATGAGCCAGCCAGACGACTACGCCGGTGAGGTGACGCTGGAGGAGGCCTGGGCCCTGCTCCGCGACGACCCGGGCGCGGTGCTGATCGACGTCCGCACGGCGGCCGAGTGGAGCTTCGTCGGGGTCCCCGACCTCGGAGCCATCGGCAAGGAGGCCCGCTTCGTCGAGTGGATCAGCTTCCCGTCCGGAGCCCCGAACCCGAACTTCGTCGAGCAGGCGTCGGACGGGCTGGAACCCGGCCAGCCGGTGGTGCTCCTGTGCCGTTCGGGTGCCCGGTCGCTCGGCGCGGCCAGGGCCATGACCGCCATCGGGCTCGGCCCGGCCTACAACGTCACCGCCGGCTTCGAGGGTCCGCTCGACGAGGCGGGGCACCGCGCCGGGGGCTGGAAGCACGCCGGGTTGGACTGGCGGCAGTCGTGACACTGCCTGGACCGGCCGGGTCGACCGTCGACCCGAGCGACGACTGGCGTGAGGCCACCACGCTGGTCCGGGGTGGGCTCCAGCGCTCGCCCTTCGACGAGACGGCCGAGGCCCTCTATCCGACCTCGGGCTTCGTCTACGGGTCGGCCGCCGAAGCCGAGGCCGCCTTCGCCGGCGAGCTCGACCGCTACATCTACGGCCGCTACGCCAACCCGACCGTGTCGATGTTCGAGGAGCGCCTCCGCCTGCTCGAGGGTGCGGAGGTCTGTCGGGCCACCGCATCGGGCATGGCCGCGGTCTTTGCCGCACTGGCCTCCTCGTTGTCGGTCGGCGACCGTCTCGTGGCTTCCCGGGCCCTGTTCGGCTCGTGTGCCGTCATCGTCAACGAGATCCTGCCCGGCTACGGGATCGAGACCGAGATCGTCGACGGCCGCGACCTCGACGCCTGGGAGCGGGCCCTGTCGAAGCCGACAGACGCCGTGTTCCTGGAGACGCCGTCCAACCCCGGTCTGGAGATCGTCGACCTCGCTGCGGTCTCGGAGCTGGCCAAGGCCGCCGGCGCCACCGTCGTGGTCGACAACGTCTTCGCAACCCCGGTGCTGCAGAAGCCGCTCGAGTTCGGCGCCGATGTCGTCGTGTATTCGGCCACCAAGCACATCGACGGGCAGGGTCGCACCCTCGGCGGCGCCGTCCTGTGCAGCGAGCGGTTCGACGGGCTGCACCTGAAGGAGTTCCTCCGCCACACCGGGCCGAGTCTCAGCCCGTTCAACGCCTGGGTGCTGGTGAAGGGGCTGGAGACGCTGCGGTTGCGGGTCGAGGCCCAGAGTCGGTCGGCCGAGCGGATCGCCGGTGAGCTGGAGGGACTCGACGGGGTCGAGCGGGTCCTGTACCCGACGGCCGACAGCCATCCCCAGCACGAGCTGGCTCGTCGCCAGCTGTCGGCCGGGGGCACGATCGTGGCGCTGCACCTCGATACGGGCGGCCCAGCGGTCGGCCATGACGCCAAGGAGCGAGCGTTCGCCTTCCTGGACGCGCTTCGGCTGTTCGACATCTCCAACAACCTCGGTGACGCCAAGAGCCTCATCACCCATCCGGCCACGACGACACACCGCCGGGTGGCCCCGGACCAGCGGACCGAGCTCGGGATCACCGATGCCATGGTCCGGCTGTCGATCGGGCTCGAGGACACCGACGATCTCCTCGACGACCTGACCAGTGCCCTCCAGGAGGTGGCCACGCGATGAACGACACGCCGACCGACGACCGGGACGACGGCAGCCGGCTCCGCTACCGGTTGCTGACCGGCCCGGACGACCACGAGTTCTGCGTCCGGGTCAGCCGGGCCCTCGACGACGGCTACGTGTTGCACGGCTCGCCGTCGATCGCCAACGGGCCCGAGGGGCCCGTCGTCTGTCAGGCGGTCGTCCTGTCCTGAGCCTGCCTTGCCGGGCCGGGGGCCAGCAGACGGGCGACCGCAAGGGCGACGACGACGGCGATCGCCCCGCCGATGAACGTCTCGGCCAGGGCTGTGGTCGAAACGTCGCGGGTGGCATCGGCGACGGCGTCGGCGTACCCGGGATCGGTCAGCGCCGGGAGCTCGACGCCGGTGCGGAGCGTGTCGTAGCGGCGCAGACCCCAGGCGGTGAGGGCGGCCAGGCCGATGCTGAAGCCGATCAGGCGGGCCACGATGACCAGGCCGGAGGCCAGGCCCCTCGCATCGTCGTCGACGGCGTCGATCACCGCCGCGCTCGTCGGGGCCAGCACCAGGCCGATCCCCGCTCCGGCAACGGCCAGGTGGGTCGCCATCGCCACCGGTGAGGTCGCCGGCTCCCACACCACCCCCATGGTCGTGAGCCCGACGCCGGCAACGGCGAGCCCGGCCGCGGTCGGCAGCCGGGCGCCCCGGGAGCCGGTGAGGACCCCGCCGAGGTACGACGTGGCCGCCATCGTCGCCGTGAACGCGGTGAGGAGCCAACCGGCACGCACCGCGCTGTCGGTCACCCCACCCTCGACGATGTTCACGAAGAGCGGCACGTTGATCAGCGTGACCACCAACCCGACGCTGACCAGCAGGTTGACGGCCAGTGCAGCCAGGGCCGGGCGGTCACCACGCAGCGCCGGGTCGACGAGCGGGCTCGCCGTCCGCCGCTCCCGCCAGGCGAACAGACCGAGGGCGACAAGTCCGATCGGATAGAGCCACGGGCCGGCCCAGCCCCGACCGGAGTCGGTCAGCTGGTCGAGCCCGCTCACCGTCTGCACCCTGGCCCCGCCGAGCAGGGCCAGGCTGAACGCCACCAGCGCTCCCGTCAGGGCGAGTGGTCCGAACCAGTCGACGTCGGTCAGCCGCCGACGGGCGGCCGAGGCGCCGGCCACCCCGGCGGGGAGGACCCGGAGGGCCACGACGATGGCGGCTGTGGCCAGCACCACGTTCAGGTGGAACTGCCAGCGCCACGTCAGGAAACGGACGAGGATCGCGCCGTACAGCGGCCCCCAGACCCACCCGACGGTCTCGATGGCGGCCAGCAAGCCGAGCGCTCTGGCCCGCTCCGCTCCCCGGTGGAGATCGGCGGCGACGGCAAACGCGACCGGAACCAGAGCGCCGCCGCCGACGGCGGTCAGCACCCGGCCGAGGTAGAGGGTCGCCAGGCCGTCCGCTGCGGGGACGATCAGGGAACCGAGGGCGAACAGGGCCATCGCCGCCACGTACACGGCTCGACGACCGAACAGGTCGCTCAGCCGGCCGGCCACGGGCATGACGGCGACGTAGGCGACGAGGTAGGTGTTGACGATCCACGCCGCAGCGTCGAGGTCGTCCGGGACGATCAGTCCGAAGTCGTCGATCATCGGCCGCAGCATCGTGGCAACGACCATCAGGTCGTCTGCGGCGACGAACACCCCGAAGGCGACGACGGCCATCGGCCGCCATCGCGGCGACGCGGGCACGGATCAGGTCTCCGGCGGGGTGATGTCGACCTCGAGGCCGTAGTCGGTGATCGTCATCCGCCAGCTGCTCAGCTCGTCGCCGATCGGGAGCTCGAAGCGCAGCAGTGACAGTCGGTCGGTCTCGGCGTCGATCCAGGCGTCGACGGTGGTGCCCTCGCCGATCAGGCCACCGGTGAGGACCTCGACTCGCTCGGCTGACACCGCAGCCTCGACCCGGCGCCACGGCCCGTCGCCGTCGGGTCCGTCCTCGCCGTCCGACTCGGCGGCCTCGTCGACCAGGGTTGCGGTCGACGACACCTCGGCCAGCAGGCCGGCGAACCCCTCGTCCGGGTCGAACAGCAGGGCGGGGTCGAAGGTGAAGGTGTCCGGGGCCTCGGTCCAGTCACCGGTCAGCGGGTTGGTGAACCAGACCGTCCCGTCGATGGCGATGGCGCCGACCTCGGTGGTGAAGCCGAGCGCGTCGACGGTCAGGACCGCATCGGCAGACGACGGGCGGGCGATCCGGCCATCGGCGGCGATGAACAGGAGCTGGCCGGCGTCGTCGATCGGCACCGGAGCCCCCTCCTGCGACAGCTGGAAGGCGGCGGACTCGACCGAGCCCATCGCCGTGGCGGAGTCGGTCAGGACCGACTCGGCGGTGATCGGGGCTGCGTCGTCGCCGCCGTCGTCATCAGACGAGCAGGCGCCGACCAGCAGTGCCGCTGCGGCCAGGATCGCGAACACGAGACGTGTCGGGGACCTCATGGGTCGCATCCTACGGCCTCGTTCGCTCCACCCCCGGGCGGGCGGGCCGATCACCAGCCCCGGTCGACCCACTCCTGGAGGTGGGGGCGCTCGGTGCCGATCGTCGTGTCGTCGCCGTGGCCTGGCAGCACGAGCGTGTCGGGGGGCAGGGTGAACAGGCGGCGGTCGATCGACTCGATGATCGTGTCGAAGTCGCCGCTCTCGAACTTCGTGGCCCCCGGCCCGCCGGGGAACAGCGTGTCGCCCGAGAAGACGAGCGGCTTGTCGACCAGGCGGAAGCAGATCGACCCCGGGGTGTGGCCCGGCGTGGTGATGGTGTGGAGGGCGGCCCGGCCGAATTCGATGCGGGTGTCGTCCTCCAGGAGGTAGTCGTAGCTCGGCAGCATCGCCGCGTCGGCCGCGGTGACACCGACCTCGTAGCCGGCGTCGCGGACCGCGGGCACGGCTTGGATGTGGTCCCAGTGGCCGTGGGTCTCGAGCACGGTGCGGACACCGAGTGTTCGGCAGAGGTCGAGCAGCATCTCGTGCTCGTTCGCTGCGTCGAGCAGGACCGCCTCGCCGGTGTGGCGACAGCGGACCACGAACACGTTGTTGTCGACCGGGCCGACGACCACCTTGTGGACCTCGACGTCGGTGTCGGACCAGTGCCGTGTCGACCGGCCGCCGGTCGGAGCCGGACGCATCGCCGGCCCGCCCGAATCCGTCGTGTCAGCCGTGTCGTCGTCTGCCATGGGCCAAACCCTAACCGCCGGCCCAATCGGCGGCCGATCCCGGGGGACCGAGCACCCGCTGGAGATCGGCGAGCAGCTCGGCGACCTCCGGCGACGTCTCGCCTGGGGCCAGCCTGGCCACCTGGTTGACCGGCTTGAGCGGGTCGAGCGTCTCCCCCCTCGGCCAGTCGATGACCTCGCCGGCGACCGAGCGGCCAGACAGGGCGGCCACACCGAGGCCGGCCTCGACTGCGGCGATCACGCTGGCCGTGCTCGGCCCCGAGAAGGCGACCGACGACCGGATGCCGGCCTGACGCAGGACCCGCTGGGCCCTGGCCCGGTAGAAGCCCTGGTCGCCGAAGGTCACCAGCGGGACCGGTCCCTCGTCGTAGGTCCACTCGGGTGACGAGATCCAGCGCTGCTCGTCGACCCACAGGACGGTGTCGCCGGCCCGACGGTCGTCCGGCTCGGTCTGGATGAGGACCAGGTCGAGGCGGCCCCTGGCCAGCCGCTCCTCCAGGGTGAGGCTCGTGTCGATCTGGATCTCGATCGTCAGATCGGGATGGATGCGGTTGAAGCGGCCGATCACCGGGCTGAGGAGGTGGGCGCTGACCTCCTCGGTGGCGCCGAGCCGGATCGTGCCGGACAGCTGTGAGCCGGTCAGGCGGGCGACCGCCTCGTCGTGGGTGTCGAGGATGGTCCTGGCGTAGCGGAGCAGTTCCTCGCCGTCGCGCGAGGCCCGGATCGAGCGACCGTTGCGGACCAGCAGGTTTCGCCCGATCCGCTCCTCCAGGCGCTTGATGCGCCAGCTGACGGCGGACTGGCTGGTGGCCAGTTGCTCAGCCGCCCTGGTCATCCCGCCGGTGTCGACCACGGCCGCCAGCGTCCTCAGCGATTCGATGTCGAGCTGCACCCGTTCAGGGTAGTCGAAATCATGACGAGAATCGATGAAAAGTACTAGCGATCCGAGGTTGAGTCATGGTTGGTTCGGGCCGACACTGGAGACATGAACCCTCTCGCCACCAGCTCCGCCCCCGTCCGCCCCGGCGCCGACGGCTTCCGGGAGGCCCTCGGCCCCGGCTTCGCCATGGTCGCCCCGACCGAAGCGACGCTGCTCACCGCAGCCGGCCAGCGACCGGTCCGGCCCGGTCACCGCGCCCGGCACTGAGCCCGCCTCGCTGGCCGAATCCCGGGGAACACCGAAGCCCGTCGGCTGCGTTCATCGACGGCGCTCAGGTGTCGTCTGGGAGGACGATGAACGCCTCCTGGGCCACCGACGCCACCAGCTCCCCGTCGAGCGTGAACAGGTCGCCGCGGGCGAGGCCGCGCCCTCGGCTCGTCGCCACCGCGTGGTGGGTCAGCCGCAGCCACGAATCGACCGGTACCGGCCGGTGGAACCACAGCGCATGATCGAGGCTCAGGATGTCCGCACCGTCGTCGGTCCAGCTCCGGCCGTGGGGATAGAGCACGACGTCGCTGATCGTCTTGTCGCTCATCCACGCAAGTAGCGCAGCAGACCACACCGGATCCTCGGCCTGCTGGCCCGGCACCGAGCCGGTCATCCGGAGCCAGACGTCGATCCGGTCCGGCATCGGACCGCGAGGGCCGGTCGGCGGCGGATCCTGGATCCGGAGGTCGATCGGCAGATCCTCGGCGAACCACGGGTGATCGTCGCGGTCGCTGAGGTCGGCCACCCAATCGCGATAGTCGGGGAGCGCCTCGGGGTCGATCGAAGGACCAAAGGGTTCGAGCGGCGGGTGGATCGGACCCGGCCGGTCGACCTGGAACGACATGAGCTGGCGGAACACCTCTCGCTCGCCCTGGACGGCGGTCACCGAGCGATGGCTGGCGGTCCGACCGTCCCGAACCCGCTCGACGTGGTAGTCGATCGGCGTCCTCGGCGTGCCCGTCCGCAGGAAATAGGCGTGCAGCGAGTGCGGGTGACGTCCGGGTTCAACCGTGGCGGCCGCAGCAACGAGGGCCTGCGCCAGGAACTGCCCGCCATACACCTGTCGATCCCGGTCAGCGGGCGACTGCCCCACGAAGCGGTCGACCGGGTCGCCTCGGCCGTCCTCCGAGCCGATCCGGCCGGTCGGCCCCGTCGCCGTCGGGGAGACGCCGAGCAGCTCGATCAACCCGGCGAGGTCGAGCGACTCCCCACTGCTGGGCGAGCCCATCAGCGCATCGCCTGGCTGAGCACGCCGTCGTCGAGATCGAGGATCCGGTCGGCCACCGCGGCCACCGCCGGATCGTGGGTGGCGATCACCGCGGCGATGCCATCGGCCCGGACCAGCATGGTCAGCAGCTCGACGACGTCGCCGCCGGTCTGGGAGTCGAGCTGACCGGTCGGTTCGTCGGCCAGCAGCAACGTCGGCCGGTTGGCCAGAGCCCGGGCGACCGCCACCCGCTGCTGCTCGCCGCCAGACAGCTCTCCGGGACGGTGGGCCATCCGGTTGGCCAGGCCGACGAGGTCGAGCAGGTGCTCGGCCCGCGCCCTCCGCTCGCCGACCGCAGCCCGGGCGAGCCGCAGTGGCACCTCGACGTTCTCCCTCGCCGTCAGCATCGGGATCAGGCCGAACGACTGGAACACGAAGCCGATGCGGTTCCGTCTGAGGACGGCCCGCTCGCCCTCGTCGAGACCCCGGAGATCCCGTCCGTGGATCCGGATCGTGCCCCCGGTCGGCTCGTCGAGCCCACCGAGCAGGTTCAGCAGGGTGGTCTTCCCGCTGCCGGACCGGCCCCGGATCACGACGACGGCACCGCCGTCGACGGCCAGGTCGACGCCCCGCAGGGCCCGGACCGGCACGGCGCCGTCGTAGGTACGGTCGAGCCCCGACGCCTCGAGCACCGGCGCTGTCGGCGCAGCGACGCTGCGATCCTCACCGTCGCCTGGCGACGCCGTCCATCCCCCGTCGTGATCAGCCATCGCCCGGCTTCTCCCGGTCAGGCCAGACCTTGATGTGGTCGGGATCGAGGGACAGGCGGACCCGGTGCTCGAGGTCGAGCGCCTCCAGGTAGTCCCGGGGGAGCTGCAGGCGACCGGCCCGGTCCAGCACGGCATATTCCCTGGCCTCCGCCCCGAACGCGTCCTCCCGCAGCACCTCACTCGACGTCCGGCCGTCACGGATGGCCACCGTTCGGCTCACCCCGTCGGCGATGAGCGGGTCGTGGGTCACGATGACCATCGTCAACACCCGCTCGACGTTGATCTCCCGCAGCAGCTCGATCACCTCCCTGGCCGTCGTCGAGTCGAGCTCACCGGTCGGCTCGTCGGCCAACAGCACCCGGGGCTCGTTGGCGACGGCGACGGCGATGGCGACTCGTTGCTGCTCGCCACCGGACAGCTGCGACGGGGTGTGGTCGAGCCGGTCGCCGAGCCCGACCCGCTCGAGCAGATCGACCGCCCGGTCCCGGCGATCCCGACCGGGCCGGCCGTCGAGGGCCATCGGCAGCTCCACGTTGTCGAGCGCCGAGAGGTAGGGGAGGAGGTTCCTGGTGGTCTGCTGCCAGATGAAGCCGACGACCCGTCGCCGGTATCGGACACGCTCCCGACCCGACAGCCGCAGCAGGTCGAGCCCGTCGACCCTCGCCTCACCGGCGGAGGGTACGTCGACTCCGCCGAGGATGTTGAGCAGGGTCGACTTGCCGCTGCCGGAGGCCCCCACGATGGCGATCATCTCGCCCCGCTCGACGACGAGGTCGAGGCCCTGGAGGGCGACGGCCTCCAGCTCCGCCGTCTTGTAGATCCTGACCAGGTTGTCGCAGACGATGACCGGGTCCCCACCCGGACGATCGAACGGGACAGCTGATCGTGGTTCGGCCGTTGCGGTCATGGGTCCCCTCCGGTGGCGACGATAGTCCGACGCTCGGCCAGACGGTCGAGGCGGGCGGCGGCCATCGCGGTCAGGGCCGCCGCCACGACCACAACCGTGGCGACGACGGCAAGCGTCCGGCGATCGATGGTCAGCTCGACCGGGAGGCGCCCAGGGACCAACGGCCCGACGATCGCCGCATCCGGGCTGGCGAACGGCGCCAGGTCGACCGCCGGTCGCAGGACCAGCGTCAGGACAGCCGCCAGCGCCGTCCCGGCCAGCGTGGCCAGCACCGTTGGGGTCACCTGCTCGATGGCGGTGAGTGCCCCCGCCTGACGGCGCCGCAGCCCGATGGTGGTGAGCAGGCCCAGTTCACGTCGGCGGGCCGGGCCGGTGAGGCCGACGCCAGCCGCGGCCGCCACCAGGGCGAGGGCCAGCCCGTAGCCGCCGAGCGTCGTGAGGCCGCGCAGGCTCCAGACGGCGAGCGGGTCGCGTTCGCTCGATGCCACCAGGGCCAGCCGCGACCGGAGCCGAGATCCCGGGCCGGCGGCGACCACCTGGTCCAGGACGGCGTCGTCGTCGACCCGTGGTCCGGCCAGGCGGACCGCCGTCGGCGGGAGCGGCGTCGACCGGGTCTGGCCGACGCGATCGAGGTCGACGAGCACGGTCGGCCGGTCGAGCCGGATGCCGGGGAAGCGGTCGGCCAGCCGTCGCACCTCGACCTCGATGTCGGTCCCGTCGAGGGACACCAGCAACCGGTCGCCGACCGCCGGTCGGGCTGGCCAGGGGCCGACGGCGACCGCGGCCACCGGCGCCGCCGGCCCCGTCCCCCCGGTGTCCGGCGGCGGTCGGGTGATCGTGTCGAGCACCTCGGCCCTGGTCGGATCGTCTGGTGCGCCAGCCAGGACCTCGCCGACGGCGACGCCGTCGATCGCCACAACGTCGAGGCGACGCCGTTCGCCACCCGCAGTGTCGGCGCCGGCCGGACCGAGGTCGACGACGGCGGTCGCCGGGTACTCGGCGACCAGGGCGAAGCGGTCGGCGAGGGTCGGGGCGAGTGCGACGACGTCGGGGGCGAGCGCCGCACCATCGGCCTGGCTGCGGACCTCGACGTCACCGCCGACGGCCAGCCATCCCTGATCCAGGCGAGCCGATGCCACCGAGGTCCTGACGCTCCCGGCCAGCCCGGCCAAACCGACCGCGAGGACCAGCACCACCATCGACGAACGAGCTGCCCGCCCGTCTGCGGTCAGCAACCGGAAGCCGAGGAAGCCGACCGCTCCCCGGCGCCCGGCTGCGGTCGCGGCCAGCAGGCGGGTCAGCGGTGGCAGGATCCGCAGGGCGAGCACGACGAACCCGCCGCCGACCAGGATCGGGGTCGCCGACAGGAGGAGGTCGAGGTCTCCGGCGTCGTCGAGTCCACCGCTGCGCTCGCGTCGGCCGACCAGGAACGCGGCGCCGCCGGCCAGCGTGACCAGGGTGAGGTCGCGGACGACCCGCCGAACCCGCAGCAGCCGCGGCCGGCCGGCCACCACCCGCCCGGCGGGACCGGATCCGGCGGCGACGGCCGATCCGGTGGCCGCGACGACGGCCGCGGCCACGACGACGGCAAGGCCGACCGACACCGGCACGCCTCGCCCGGCCGGCGCGTTCGAGACCACCAGGACGCCGGCGGCCACCCCGATGGCAGCGGCCACCCCGACGGCGGCCACAGCCACCACCGCGGCGGCGACGATGACGGTGCCACGACCGACCCCCCGCTCGAGCATCAACCGCCAGGTGTCGGCCTGGCGGGTCAGGGTCAGGCCGGCCAGCACCCAGACCGACGCCGCGGCGACGAGCGCGGCGCCGGCGAAGGCGACGGACAGCAGGGCGACCGTCAGGCGACGCTGCTCCAGGTGGGCGGCCAGCACCGCCGGCAGCCTGGTCACGATCTCGCCGTCGAGCGTCTCCATCGTGTCGAGGTCGGCCAGCAGGGCCTCGGCGCTGTCCGCACCGATCTCGTCGGCCAGCACCGGGTGACGCCAGGCGTAGTCGTAGCGGACCTCGAGGGCGCTGCGCAGCAGACGGCGGTAGCTGTCGGGGGCGAGCAGACCGGTGGCGTCGACGATCCGCACGTCTGCGTTCTCGGTCACGTTCGGACGGTGCAGTGCGGTGTCGCCGTACCACACCTCGCTCCCGGCATCGGTCAGCTCGACGATGCCGGAGATCTCCAGTACGAGACGCTCGTCGAGCAGCTGGTCGAAGGCGAAGGCCCAGGCCGGATCGATGGCGTCCGGTCGGAGCACGACTCGGTCGCCGATGTCGAGCAGCAGGTCCTCGGCCGTCTGGGCGGTGACCGCCGTCTGGTGGACCGGCACGTCGGTGGCCCGGCAGTCGACATCGGGGCTGAAGTCGAAGCCGTCGACGGCCAGCCGATCGGTCGGGCAGTCGGTGCCGAGCAGGATGGTGACGGGATCCCGCGCTTCCGGCAGGCTGCCATCGACGAGGGTCAGCTCATCCTCGATCCCCTGCTGGGCTCGGAAGCGGAACGACAGGACAAACGGACCGTCGTCCTCGTCTGGGAACGAACCGACCCGGTACGGGGGTGAGTCGACGACGAACTGGCGGGGACCGAGGATCGCCGCCACCGACGGAGGTACGTCGTCGTCGAGGAACCGTTGGCCCCGTTCGTCGATCTGGCGGAAGGGATCGTCGTCTGGGCCGGCGCCGATCCGGCTGCCGAGCTCCTGCACGATCGTCCGCTCGATGGGGAGGCCGTCGGCGACCGACCGTCTGACGTCGTCTGACGACACCGAGTGCAGGAGCCGATCGGCGCCCGTCAACAGGAAGGTACCGGCGGCGACGACAACCGCGATGCCGAACACCAGCAGCGGCTCCGCCCGGGCCAACCGGGTCAACAACCGCACCGCGGTGGCACCGGACCGGAGGCGAGCGCCGGCACCGCCGCCGCCGACCGCCGGTCCGTGGCCCACGGCGGTCATCCGGCTCCGTCCCGGAGGTCGCCGGCCATCGTCCGCCGCCGAACCCGGCGGGAGAGGGCGGTCACGATGACGGCGATGGCGGCCGCCGGCACGAGCTGGACGGCGACCACCGTGAGCCACGGGATCACGGTCCGCGGCGGGGGGAGCACCGGCTGGCCGGCCTGGTCGAGGGCGAGCCGGGGCAGGATCGCCGCCGACAGGCCCAGCCCGATCAGCGTGCCGAGGGCAACGGCAACCACGAGCAGCACCAGTTGCTCGGCCGCCAGCCAGGCCCCGAACTGGCGTGGCGTCAGGCCGAGGGCACGCAGCAATTGGAACTCGCCCCGCCGCCGGCGGGCCGAGCTGATCGCTCCGGTGGTGAAGACGACGATGGCGAAGACGGCGGCCGCCCCGGCGGCCAGGGCGTAGGCGCCGATGGCGGCAAGGGCGACGGGGTCGGTGCGGAGCTGGAGGGCCAGGCCGTCGCGATCGATGACGGCGGCCGAGCGGAACGGTGGTCCGGTCAGCGAGGTGACCACGGCCGACGAGTCGGTGTCGTCGGCGATGGCCAGCCAGACCTCCTCGACCTCCTCCACCGGTCGTCCGGGGCGATGGGCGAGGAGCTGGAGTGTCGGGAGGTCGACGATGGCCAACCCGTCGTCCGGCTCGACCGTCGGGAGGCCGTCGATGGCACCGACGATCTCCGCTGCGCCCCCGGGTACCGGGAGGCTGGGCACCTCGAGTGGGTCGCCGATCGCCCGACGGCTGGCCTCGAGCCAGGCAGTGGTGACGACGACCGGTAGCCGGGCCGGTGCCTCGACCGGATCCGGACGGAGGTCGAGGGTGACGACGGCGGACGAGCTCGTCGACGAGCCGGTCTCCAGGTCGACCCCGACGGCGCCCTCACCGTCCGGTCCGGCCATCACGGCGCTGGCCGCCCGGTCGAGCCGGACCGTTCCGCCGACGTCGACCGTCCACCGCCCGATGTCGTTGTCGCCGCCCGACCCCAGGTCGACCGCCGTCCGCCCGCCCGAACCGTCGACGATGGTCAGCGGGCCGAGCTCGATCGCCACCGGGCGCGACTGGTCCGGCGGCGGGAGCATCCGCAGCTCGAACGAGACGAGCGTCAGGGGGGCGATCGGCTCGACGGGCCCGTTGCCGTTGCCGTTCTTGTTGCCGTTGCCGTTGCCGTTCTTGTTGCCGTCGCCGCCGGGCCCGCCGTCGGTCCGGTCGAGCGTCAGGTCCCTCGACAGCTCGGCGGTCGGCTCGTCGGCCGAGACCCGACCGAGCTCGAGCCGGTGCAGGTAGCCGGCACCGTCCTGGACGACGGCGTCGATCCACCCGACGAAGGCGACCGGGAGCAACTCGGGCGCCCTCTCCCCGTCTTGACCGTCGTCGTCGGGCCCGGACTCGGACTCGGACCCGGATGCATCGTCGGCCGGCGGGTCGCCGTCGTCTCCGGTCTCCGTGCCGGGCTCCGCCCCGTCCGGTCCGGCGGGGACGGGGACGGGGACCCGGTCTTCGTCGATGCGGACGGCCAGCTCGAACCGGTTCGGCCGGCCCGGCAGCAGGACCCCACCGGGCGACGGGCGGGCGGCGGCCAACGCCGCCACCGCCTCGGTCAGGTCGGGGTCGGCTGGCGGCGACGTGATCACATCGCCTGCCGATCGGGCGTCGCGGGCGACGATCGTCGCTGCGCCGTCGACGGCGGGGAAGGGGCCACGAGCCCTCGACAGCGGGAGCGCGGCGATCACGCCGTCGAGACCGGCGTGGGCCGGCAGGAGGTGCAGTGCGGTCAGCTCGGCGTCGCTTCGAGGGTCGACGTCGACCCGCACGTCGGCGCCGACCCGTCTCGCCGCCTGCTCGCCCTGGGAGACCCGCCACGTCTCGGCGTAGCTGGCGGCGAACCCGCCGATGGCCAGCGCCAACGCCAGGAGGAACACCGAGCGGGTCTGCTCGGCCGGCCGCCGAGCGACCTGCCAGCCGACGAGGGTGGCGACGGTCGATCGACCCCGCCCGACGACCCGTTCGGCCAGTCTGGCCAGAACGGGGACGATGCGTAGGGTCGTCACCGCACCCGTCAGGAGCGCCAGGCTCGGGGCGATCAGCAGCAGCGGGTCGATGGCGAACCGGTCGCCGAGGACCGAACGGGCCCCGGAACCGAGTCGGCCGAGTTGCCAGAACACGCCGGCGGTGAGCACGACGAGGGCGACGTCGACCCCGGCCCGCTGGGTGCCGGCCTGCCGGTCCTGGCGCTTGGCCCGATCGATGGACCGGGTGGCGGCGACGGGCGCAACGAGCAGTGCGGCCATCACGACGGCGGCGACGCCGACGATGGCAACCGAACCACCGCCGATCGTCGGCTCGATCGGGAAGTCGACCGCGGCGAGCGGCCCACGCCGGTCGAGGGCCCGGAGCAGCCCGGCGGCGAGCCACGGGGCGACGAACGCAGCCGGTCCGATCAGCAGCACGGCCTCGACACCAGCCAGGGCGATCAGGTGGCCCCGCCCCGACCCCCGGGCCTGGAGCAGCTCGGTCTGCTCACCCCGGGCCTGGACCAGCAGGCCGGCCCCGATGCCGAGGGCCATCCCGGCCAGGATGGCCAGCTGCGCGGCCACGGCCAGGATCCCCGAGCGCGAGACCGACACCGATCGAGCGGCGTCGTCGAGCAGGGCCGGGAGTCCACTGGACACGTCCAGCCCGGCCGTCCGGGTGGTGACCGTCTCCGGCAGGTCGTCGATCGCATCCTCGACCCGGTCGGGGAGGGCCCGGATGCGGCGGGCCAGCGCATCGGCCGCGTCGCCGTCGAGCGTCGTCAGCTCCGGTTCCGCCAGCCAGCCGGCGTCGAGCCGCCCGGCCACGCCCCCGACGAGAACCACGCGCTCGACGACCAGTGGTCCGATGGTCCGGAACGTCGTGCCGTCACGCACCCCGTCGGTCAACAGCTCGTCCCCGTCCCAGAACCGGTCGTTGCGGTCGTCGACGCGGTAGAGGCCGACGATCTCGGCCGACAGCGGTGCGCCGTCTCGGCGCCGGCTCAGGTCGACGACGTCGCCCGGCCGGAGGCCGAGCCGCTCGGCCGCCGGCTCCGCCAGGACGGCCGGCACGACCCCGCCATCGAGCTGCCCACCGCCGGACGGGGACCGGTCCGGCCACACCCCCTCGACCAGGCTGGCGTGGCCGGCCAGGCCCTCGATCGAGGCCAGCACCGTCAGCTCGACGGGCTGATCGGTGCCCGGCCCGTCCGGTCCGAGCTCCGCGGCCCCCGCCGCGTCGGCCGCGGCCTCGTCGGCGGTTGCGCCGGGGCCCGATGGCGGGGCGGGGAGCTCGAACGAGGGGCTGAACAGCCGGCGGCTGACGGCTGCGTCACCGAGCGACCGGGCGATGGCGGTCACCACCGCCTCGTCGACGACACCGACGGTCTCGGGTGCGGTCGACGCCTCGACCCCGACCGTGCGCACCTCCGGCGGCGCCGATGCTGCGGTCCAGCGGAGCGCGCCGACCGTGACGGCATCGGTGTACATCGGCGCGGCGGCCAGCTGGACCAGTCCGACCACGATCGTGAGCGCGGTCGCCCCGACGATCAGGCGGTCGTCAGCGAGGCGTCGCCAGGCCACGGCCACCAGCCTCAGCCAGCCAGGCACCCTCGCCCCCTCCCTGCGATCCAGGCCATCGCCCAACCGTAGGTCGGGTCGATGGGCCTGCGCGGTCGTCTGTTGCGTCGCGGTCCGGTCAGGCCTCGCCCCGTCGACGCCCAACCGCTACCTTTCGGGCAGTCCCGCAGCAGTCCCGTAGCCCCGAGCACCCGAGTCGCGCCTGTCACAGGCCCGACCACCGTCAGGACCGAGCCGCCCATGACCGTCCTCCGTTCCACCGTCGACACCCGCAGCGAGACCTACCGGACGAACCGTGCCGCCATGGAGTCCACGCTCGCGGACTACCAGCAGCTCGTCGACCAGGCGGTCGCCGGCGGAGGTCAGGCCTACATCGACCGCCACCACAACCGGGGCCGCCTGCTCGCCCGCGAGCGGATCGAGCTGCTGGTCGACGCCGACGCACCGTTCCTCGAGCTGTCGGTCGCGGCCGGGTACGGAACGGAGTTCGCGGTCGGCGGGGCGGTCGTGACCGGGATCGGTCAGATCGCCGGCACCGAGTGTGTGATCCTGGCCAACGACCCGACGGTGCGGGCCGGCTCGCTCAACCCGATCACGGTCAAGAAAATCCTCCGGGCCCTCGCCATCTGCCGCGAGAACCGGCTGCCGATGGTCTTCCTGGTCGAGTCGGGCGGGGCCGATCTGCCCCACCAGCTCGAGCTGTACCTCGCGGCGGGCGAGATCTTCCGGGACATCACGGCGCTGTCGGCCGCCGCCATCCCCACCATCTCGCTCGTCTTCGGCTCGTCGACCGCAGGCGGCGCCTACCTGCCCGGCACCAGCGACTACGTGGTGATGGTCGACGACCAGGCCAAGGTGTTCCTCGGTGGCACCCCGCTGGTGAAGATGGCCACCGGGGAGGACGCCGACGAGCAGGAGCTCGGCGGGGCGACCATGCACTCGACCGTCTCGGGCGTGTCCGACTACTTCGCCGCCGACGAGCACGACGCCATCCGCCTCGGTCGCCGCATCGTCGCCGGGCTCGACTACACCAAGCAGGGGCCGGGCCCGAGCCAGAGCCCCGTCCCGCCCCGCTACGACCCCGACGAGATCCTCGGGGTCGTCTCGGCCGACCTCAAGATCCCGTTCCCCGTCCGGGAGATCCTGGCCCGGGTCCTCGACGACTCCCGGTTCGACGAGTTCAAGCCCCGCTACGGACCAAACCTCGTGACCGGGTTCGCCCACCTCAACGGCTACGCCGTCGGCGTCCTGGCCAACGATCGCGGCGTGCTGCTCAACGAGGACGCCAACAAGGCGGCCCAGTTCATCCAGCTGGCCAACCAGGTCGACACACCGCTGGTGTTCGTCCAGAACGTGACCGGCTACATGGTGGGGACGACCTACGAGCAGCGGGGCATGGTCAAGCACGGCTCGCACCAGATCAACGCCGTCACCAACTCGACCGTGCCCCACCTGACCGTCCAGATCGGGAGCTCGTATGGCGCCGGCAACTACGGGATGGCCGGCCGGCCGTACAACCCCCGGTTGCTGTTCGCCTGGCCGAATGCCAAGACCGCGGTGATGGGGGCCGAGCAGCTCGCCGGGACGCTGTCGCTGGTGGCCAGGGCATCGGCGGCCGACCGCGGGCTCGAGTTCGACGAGGAGGCCGACGCAGCCCGGACCAAGACGATCGAGGACCAGATCACCCACGAGGAGCAGGCGACGATCATGTCGGGCCAGCTGTACGACGACGGGCTCATCGACCCGAGGGACACCCGGGACGTGCTGTCGGTCGGCCTCTCGGCGGTCCTGACCAACGAGTGCCGGGGCCAGCGCGGCTACGGCGTGTTCCGGATGTAGGCGGGGAGGGCCAACCGATGATCGAACGACTGCTGATCGCCAACCGGGGTGAGATCGCCCGCCGCATCATGCGGACCTGCCGCCACCTCGGTGTTGAGACCGTCGCCGTCTACTCCGATCCGGACGCCGATGCGGCGTTCGTCGCCGATGCCGACGTCGCCGTCGCCCTCGGCGGCGAGACCCCGGCGGAGTCGTACCTGCGGGTGGACGCCATCGTCGATGCGGCCAGGCGGACCGGTGCCGACGCCATCCACCCCGGCTACGGCTTCCTCTCGGAGAACGCATCGTTCGCCAGGGCGGTCACCGAGGCCGGTCTGATCTGGGTCGGGCCCGGGCCGGAGGCGATCGAGGCGATGGGCTCCAAGCTGGAGGCAAAGGCCAGGATGGAGGCGGCCGGCGTGCCGCTGCTGCCGTCGGCGGACCTGACCGGTCTGTCGGCCGCCGAGACCGCGGTCGCCGCCGAGGCCATCGGCTACCCGGTCCTGATCAAGGCGTCGGCCGGCGGAGGCGGGCGAGGCATGCGCATCGTGTCCGACCCCACGGCGCTCGACGAGGCGGTGGCCGGCGCAGCCAGGGAGGCGGAGTCGGCGTTCGGCGACGGGACGATCTACGCCGAGCGCTACGTGTCACCGTCACGCCACGTCGAGGTCCAGATCTTCGGCGATGCCTCGGGACGGGTCGTACACGTCGGGGAGCGCGAGTGCTCGGTCCAGCGACGCCACCAGAAGATCATCGAGGAGGCGCCGAGCCCGTCGCTCGATGATGCCACCCGCTCGGCCCTGCACGCCGCCGCCGTCGCCGCCGGCGAGGCGATCGGCTACGCCAACGCCGGCACGGTCGAGTTCCTGCTCACCGCGGACGGCAGCGAGTTCTTCTTCCTCGAGGTCAACACCCGGTTGCAGGTCGAGCACCCGGTCACCGAGGCGGTGTTCGGACTCGACCTGGTCCGGCTCCAGCTTGAGGTGGCGTCCGGAGGGCCGGTCCCGGACCAGGAGGCGATCGGTCAGCCGCAGGGGCACGCGATGGAGGCCCGGCTCTACGCCGAGGACCCGACGGCCGACTACCTGCCGTCGACCGGACCGGTCCGCACCTTCGTCGTCCCCGGGGCCGACACGACCGACCCCGCCAACGGCGTCCGACTCGACAGCGCCATCGACTCCGGCTCGTCTGGCGAGGTCAGCCGGTTCTACGACCCCATGGTGGCCAAGGTCATCGCCCACGCCCCGACCCGTACCGCCGCCGCCAGGCGGTTGGCCTCGGCGCTCGCCCGGTCCCGCATCGATGGGATCGCCACCAATCGCGAGTTGCTGGTCCGGACGCTGCGCCATCCCGAATTCCTCGGTGACGACTCCGGCGCCGGCAACCGGGGTGACAGCGACTTCCTGGCCCGCAACGACCCGGCGGTGTTGGGCCGGGCGCTGCTCGACGGGGACGACCTGGCGGTCGCAGCGTCGGCCGCGGCGCTGGCGCTGCAGGTCGTGAACCGTTCGACCGACGCCAACACCGCCGGCGTGGCCAGCGGCTTCCGCAACGTCGTCACCGACCCGCAGCGGACGGTGCTGGCCGTCGGGGAGCGGGAGCTCGCCGTCGACTACCTGTTCCGCCGCGGCCGCCTCGAACGACTGGCCGTCGACGGCGAGGACCTTGGCCAGCCGGTGCTGCACGTCGTGTCGGCGACCGAGGTCGACCTCGCCATCGACGGGTTGCGACGACGCTTCGCCGTCTCACCGAGTGGTTCGACCGCCGGCGTCGACCGGCCGGACGGGGTGTCGACGATCGCCGTGTCCGGGCCGGCCGGTTCGGTCACCCTTGCGGTCGTGCCCCGCTTCGCCGAGCCGACCAGCGGGGGTCCGGCGGGGTCGACCGTTGCCACCATGCCGGGCACCGTGGTCAAGGTCGCCGTCGAGCCGGGCGATCGGGTGGCCGAGGGAGACGTACTGGTGGTGCTCGAGGCCATGAAGATGGAGCTGACGGTGGCGGCGACCGTCGGCGGCGTCGTCGCCTCGGTTCCGGTGGTCGCCGGCGACGGGGTCGAGGCCGGGACCGTACTGGTCGTGGTCGAGCCGGACGAGCCGGCGTGACCGGCGGCCCCGATGGCGACGAGCGCAGGCGGACCGAGGTGTCCTCCGACGTGCGGCGGACCGATGTCCGCGGGGCCGAGCTGGAGCACGAACGACGGGGGAGCGGCCCGACGCTGCTGTGGGGCCACGGCCTGACGTCGAGCCGAGCCGACGAGCGCACCCCGCCGGCCCTGATCGATTGGGACCGGGCCGCCGAGTCGCTCGACGTGATCCGCTACGACGCCAGGGGCCACGGACGCTCGGGGTACACCTCGGACCCTGCGGGCTACGGCTGGGACGCCCTCGCCCTCGACCAGTTGGCCCTCGCCGACCACCTCGATCTCGGCCGCGTCGTCGTCGGCGGCGCCTCGATGGGGGCGGGTACGGCGCTGCACGTCGCCGTCCGGGCCCCGGAGCGGGTGGCGGCCCTGGTGCTGGTCATCCCACCGACCGCATGGGGGAACCGTCGGGAGCAGGTCAGCTCCTACGAGCGGATGGCCGAGCTGATCGACGGCGGTCGACTCGACGCGGTGCTCGCCGCCGGCCGGCTGGTGGCACCGCCGGACCCGTTCGTCGATCTCGACGGTTGGCACGATCGGGCCGCCGAGCGTCTGCAGGCCTTCGAGCCGGCACGGCTCGCCGGCCTGTTCCGCGGCGCGGCCACCGCCGATCTGCCGCCGCCCGAGGCCGTCGCCGCCATCGACGTACCGGCGTTGATCCTGGCCTGGACCGGTGACCCGGGTCATCCGATCGCCACCGCCGACCGGCTGGCCGAGCTGCTGCCCCTGGCCGAGGTGCACCGGGCGTCGACCCGTGACGAGTTCGCCACCTGGACCGATCGGCTGCTCGGCTTCGTCGCCGGACTGCGGGCCTGCTGAGCGGGCGTCATCCGCGCTGTAGGGTGCACGGCCATGGGCACCCGCTACTTCACCCCTGCGTTGTTCCGCTTCCTCGACGACCTTGCCGACAACAACGACCGCACCTGGTTCAAGGCCAACCAGGACCGGTTCGAGGAGGTCGTTCGCCAGCCTGCGCTGGACTTCATCACCGACTTCGCCGAGCCGCTGGCGACCATCTCCCCCCACTTCGTCGCCGACTCCCGCACCGTCGGCGGCTCCCTGTTCCGCATCCAGCGCGACACCCGCTTCTCCAAGGACAAGACGCCCTACAAGCTCAACACCGGCATGCACTTCCGCCACGAGCACGCAGCCGACGCCCACGCTCCCGGCTTCTACATCCACCTCCAGCCCCGCAACTGTTTCTTCGGCGCCGGGTTGTGGCGTCCGCCGACCGCAGCCGCCTCGGCGATCCGCGAGCACATCGCCGAGAAGCCGGACGACTGGACGGCGGCTACGAGGGCCGCGGCGTTCACCGACGCGTTCGAGCTCGCCGGCGAGTCGCTCAAGCGGCCGCCGAAGGGTTTCGACCCCGAGCACGAGCTGCTCGACGACCTCAAGCGCAAGGACTTCATCGCCACCGGGTCGCTGACCCACCGTGACGTCACCCGTGGCGACTTCCTCGACCTGGTGGCCGACCGCTGCCGACGGGCCGCGCCGACGATGGCCTTCCTGTGCCGGGCCCTCGACGCCCCGTTCTGAGCCGGACGGGACCGGGAGCCGAGCCGTCGGCCCGTCGATCGGCCGACCCGTGGGCCTCCTGGCCCAGTCCTGGCGTGCACTTCGTCTCTCGGTCGTCCCGTTGCCGCTGCCTACGGTGAGGGCACGGAGTTCGACGCTCGACGTGGAGGAGCGATGGCGGCAACGGGAGACCGATCGACGACGGCCATCACGGCGGCCGGTCTCGGTCTCCTTGCCGCTGTCGGTCTCGGTTCGTGGTGGACCGGCCTGGCCGTCGCCGGCGGCGAGCCCGGTGCCGTCGTCGTCCGGTTCCTCGTCTCGCTGGCCGGGGCCTGGTACTACCTGGCCCTCTACCGCATCGCCCGTGGTCGGGTCGCCCTCCCCGGTCCCCGCTGACCGGTCGGTCGACCGAGGTCGGCTCGGGTATCGCCGACGGTCGATTTCTGCTGTACTGACCAGCCGATGAGCGCGGAGCTGCGAGAGAAGGCCCTGGCCCGGGGGGCTCGGCGATCGTCGCTGCTGTTCTACCGGGTGGCCCGTGCCTTCCTCCGTCGCGTCGTCAACCCCTACCTGCGGCTGCGGTCCGAGAACACCGACGTGCTCGACCTGCCCGGCGCCACCGTGCTGGCCCCGGTCCACCGGTCCAACCTCGACAGCGCCCTGCTCGCCACCAAGAGCGCACGGCGGATCCGAGCCCTCGGCAAGGAGTCGCTGTTCACGACGCCGGGGGTCGCCTGGGTGTGTGCCGCCCTCGGTGCCATCCCCGTGCGGCGGGGCGAGGCCGACCGCGATGCCCTGAAGGCGGCCAAGGCCCTGCTCGACGCCGGCGAGACGATGATCGTGTTCCCCGAGGGGGGCCGCCAGCACGGGAGCGAGGTGGCGGAGCTCTTCGACGGCGCAGCCTGGCTTGCGGCCAGGACCGGGGCCCGGGTCATCCCGGTCGGGATCGCCGGCACCGGCGACGCCATGCCAGAGGGGGCGAGGTGGATCCACCGCTCGACGGTGGCCATCGTGCCGGGCGACCCGATGGATCCGCCCGTCGGGCCGGAGGGCAAAAGGGCCAGCCGGGCCGACCTGCAGGCCTTCACCGCCGAGCTGTCGGCGCAGCTCCAGAAGGCCCAGGACCGGGCCGAGGCCCTCGCCGCGGAGTAGCCGGCGGCTCACCACATCGGCTCGACCCGGACCGGGCTCTCATCCGGGGACTCGACCGGCCGACAGGACTGGCATGCCCGCCGCGCCCGACGCCGAGGAAGAGGATGATGGCCTCGTCTTCCAGCTCGGCTACGCCAGTGCGGCCACCCGGCCGTTCACCGACGACGAGCTCGACGAGCTGCTGACGACGTCACGGGCCAACAACGCCAAACGGGGCGTGTCCGGCCTCCTGCTCTATCACGAGGGCTCGTTCCTGCAGGTCCTCGAGGGTGAGCGGAGCCTGGTCGAGGCGTTGTTCGACAAGATCGCCGAGGACCCCCGTCACACGGACAAACTGCTCCTGTTCCGCAACGACGGTGTCCAGCGTTGCTTCGACCACTGGACGATGGGGTTCCACCGGCTGCGCAAGGGCGACGCCCCACCGGGACTCAATCGGTTCCTCGAGACCGGCGCCACGGGTCTCGCGGCCGACGACGGCGAGAACATCCGCAACGTGCTGCTCGGGTTCCGCGACGGGCGCTGGCGTCGGACCGTCGCCAGCTGAGGATCCCGTCGATGGGCTCGCTCCGGTCGTCTCAGGGCCCGGCAGCCGACCCGATCGGTCGGTGCCGGTCGGTCAGGCGGCGACCGATCTCCGCCATCGCCTCCCGCAGCTCGGCCGGCAGGATCACCTCGACGTCCGGGCCGATCGCCAGCAGCTCGCGGACGGCGGCGTCGTAGGAGTCGAACCGGAACGAGCCCTCGATCCAGTCGGGGCGATCGGGGTCTGGCTCAGCCACCGAGCGCACCCGCCAGCCCTCCGGACGGCCCTGGAGCAGCGCCAGCTGGAGCGCGGCGGGCGACAGTCGGACCCGGACCCGGCGGAGCCGGCCCTCGCCGCCGGTCAGGCCGGCCGGGAGTGGGGGGACATCCTGCTCGAAGGTGTCGAGCAGCGCGAAGCCTCCGTTCGGGCCACGGAGGGCGTACACGGGCACCCCGGCGCCGCTGAGCACGTCGATGTCGCGCAGGACCGTGCGCTCGGACACCTGGAGGCGACTGGCCAGCTCCCCGGCCGTGACCCGGTCGCTGTTCTGCAGGATCAGCAGCAGGTTCAGCAGCCGACCGGCCCGCATCGCCGCCTCCTGCCGGTCGGGGCGAGATCCCTCGAATCCTCAGTCATACATGACAGATGGTGTCATGAATGCCCTGTCATGGTCGAGGCCATGTTGCGATTCGAGACGAGCAAGCAGATCGAGGCCGACCCGTCGACCGTGTGGTCGACCCTGATCCAGACCGGGCGGTGGCCCGACTGGGGCGCCGGGGTCGAGCGGGTCGACGGCGAGCTCGCCGAGGGGGGTCGGATGACGCTCCACGTCGCCGGCCAGTCCCGCCCCTTCAAGCTGAAGGTCGCCGGCTGGGAGCCGCAGCGTCACATCGAGCTGACCAGCGGCATGCCGCTCGGGCTCTTCACCGGCCGTCGGACCTACGACCTCGACCCGGTCGGGGGCGGGACCCGGTTCCGCATGGTCGAGACCTTCGGTGGCCCCCTCGCGCCCCTGATCGGGCGTACCATTCCCGACCTGCAGCCGTCGTTCGACGCCTTCGCCGCCGGTCTGGCGCATGCCGCCGAAGGCTCGATCGATCCCGGCCCCGGCCCCGGCCCCGGCAGCGACACCGACAGCGACAGCGGCACCGACGCCGGCCGGCAGAGCGCCTGAGCCACAGGAGGAGGAAACCGATGAACGACCACATCGAAGGAAGCGGGACCGAGGACGACCCCTGGATCCTCACCACCCCACCGGGCAAGTCCGAGTTCGACGCCTGGCGGGACGAGACCGTCGACCCGCCGGCGCTGGTGATCCGGGTCGGCTCGACCAAGCTCAGCTACCAGCTCCGATGCCTGGAGGACCTGCACGCCATGCTGGTCGAGTACGACGACTGGATGGCGCTCGGCAACGCAGACGAGGGCAAGGAGGCCAAGCCGGAAACGGTCGAGGCCTGGGCCCGTTCCGAGGACAACCCCGTCGGCGGTTGGTACGGGCTCCGCAAGGGCTACCGGGGGCGGTTCGGCAACTACGTCCCACCGGTGATGGAGCACCTCGGCCTGGCCGAGGTCGAGCACAACGCCCGCAACAACCGCATGCGGGCCATCTCCTGAGTCGGCTGCAACCGTCGCCATCGGCCGCCGTCGGCCGACTGGCGGCGACACACCGTCGACTGCGAGCCCCCCGGCCCCCTCGGGTAGTCTGAGCCCGCTGGGGCACGGGGTCCCGGCGGACCAAAACGGGGAACGGGGGACACATGTCGCAGACCGAATCGGCAGCGGCCGAGCCGTCGCACACCGTCGGGGCCACGGCGCCGGCGCTGTTGGAGCAGACGATCGGCGAGAACCTGGCCGCCACCGTGGCCGCCAACGCCGATCGGGAGGCCCTGGTCGTCGCCCACCAGGACGTGCGCTGGACGTACGCCGAGCTGGCCGACCGGGTCGACGAGCTGGCCAGGGCGCTCCTGGCCGCCGGCTTCACCACCGGTGACCGGGTCGGCATCTGGGCCCCGAACTGCGCCGAGTGGGTGCTCGTCCAGTACGCCACCGCTCGTCTCGGCATCATCCTGGTCAACATCAACCCCGCCTACCGGACCCACGAGGTCCAGTACGCCCTCAACCAGTCGGGCTGCCGGGGCCTGGTCGCGGCCGAGACCTTCAAGACCAGCAACTATCGGGCCATGGTCGACGAGGTCAGGGGTGAGTTGCCCGACCTCGAGCACGTCTACTTCCTCGGCACCGATTCCTGGTCGGACCTGATGGCGAGGTCCGGTGACGCCACCTCCGAGCAAGTGCAAGCGATCGAGGCCACCCTCGACCGCAACGACCCGATCAACATCCAGTACACGTCCGGCACGACCGGCTACCCGAAGGGCGCCACCCTCAGCCACCGCAACATCCTCAACAACGCCTTCTTCGTCGGCGAGGGCTGCGGCTACACCGCCGAGGACCGGGTCTGCGTGCCCGTGCCCTTCTACCACTGCTTCGGCATGGTGATGGGCAACCTCGGCTGCACCACCCACGGCGCCACCATCGTGGTCCCGGCCGACGCCTTCGATCCCGAGGCCACGCTGCGGGTCACGGCCGAGGAGCGCTGCACCAGCCTCTACGGCGTGCCGACGATGTTCATCGCCATGCTGGCCCACCCCGACTTCGAGTCGTTCGACCTCGAGGCGCTGCGCACCGGGATCATGGCCGGATCGCCCTGCCCGATCGAGGTCATGAAGCAGTGCATCGAGCGGATGAACATGGACGAGGTCACGATCTGTTACGGCATGACCGAGACCTCGCCGGTGTCCACCCAGACCGCCCTCGACGACCCGATCGACAAGCGGGTGGCAACGGTCGGGCGGGTCCACCCCCACGTCGAGATCAAGATCGTCGACCCCGAGACCGGCGACGTCGTGCCCCGGGGGGAGACCGGCGAGTTCTGCACGCGGGGCTACTCGGTGATGGTCGGCTACTGGAACGATCCGGAGCGGACCGGCGACGCAATCGACGGCGACGGTTGGATGCACACCGGTGACCTCGCGGTGATGGACGTCGATGGCTACGCCAACATCGTCGGTCGCATCAAGGACATGATCATCCGTGGCGGCGAGAACGTGTACCCACGGGAGATCGAGGAGTTCCTGTACGGCCACCCGTCGATCAAGGACGTCCAGGTCATCGGGGTCCCCGACGTCAAGTACGGCGAGGAGGTCATGGCCTGGGTCCAGACCGAGGAGGGGGTCACGCTCACCGAGGACGAGGTGCGCGAGTACTGCCGTGGCAAGATCGCCCACTACAAGATCCCCCGCTACGTGGCCGTGACCGACGAGTTCCCGATGACCGTCACCGGCAAGATCCAGAAATTCAAGCTGCGTGACCAGGCGATCGAACAGCTCGACCTCGGCGAGGCGGCAGGAATCGAGACGGCATGAGCGACTCAGCAGGTGAGAGGGACGCCGAGGCGGCCGCGGTGGCCGACGACCCGCTCCGGGTCGAGATCTGGTCCGACGTCGTCTGCCCCTGGTGTTACATCGGCAAGCGTCGCTTCGAGACCGCCCTCGACCGGTTCACGGCCGAGACCGGCACCGAGGTCGAGATCGTGTACCGGCCCTTCATGCTCGACCCGACCGCGCCGGCCGAGCCTCAGCCCGTGACCGAGGTCTACGCCAAGAAGTTCGGGCAAGCGGCCGACCAGATCCTCGAGCGGGTCACGTCCGAGGCGGCGGGGGAGGGCATCGAATTCCGCATGGACATCGCCAAGCGGGCCAACACCCTGTCGGCCCATCGGCTGCTGGTGCTGGCCGAGCGTGAGGGCGTGCAGGGGCCATTGAAGGAGCGCCTGATGCAGGCGTACTTCACCGAGGGGACCGACATCAACGACGGCGAGACCCTAGTGGCGCTTGCCGGCGAGGTCGGCCTCGATGCGGAGACCGTCCGGGCCTGGCTGGCCGGTGACGGTGGGCGGGCCGAGGTCGCCGACAGCCTGGAGTTCGCGGCCGCCAACGGGCTCGGCAGCGTCCCGACCTACGTGTTCGACCGTCGCCTGGCCGTGCCGGGGGCTCAGGACCCCGACACGTTCCTGCTGGTGATGGAGCGGGTCGCGTCGACGGATGGGCCAGTCCAGTTCGACTGATCGGGCTTTCCCGACAAGCGACGTGCTGATTGTCGATGCATAGGGGTAAACGAGCTGACCCGTCGGTGACCCCATTTGGCTCTAAACTGGAACGTCGTGCACTCCCATACGACATCGCCACCGTCCGCGGGCCCCGGTGCGGCGCCGGTCCCGACCGAGCTCGACCGTCTCAAGCGGCGGGTGGACGAGCTGGCCCAGGAGGTCCTCCAGACCCGCGATGCCGCGCTCGGGGCCGAGGCGGAACTCGGCGTCGTTCGTGCTCGCGTCGGCGAGCTGGAGCACCAGGTCCACGTTCGCGACGTCGAGATCGCCGAACTGCGGGCCGCCCTCGACGCCCGCAGCGCCACCGGCGACGTCTCGGCTGCGCTGACCTCCGGGCTCGCCACCGGCGACCGACTCGCCCGCGGTCTGGCCAGGCGGGCCCGCGCCAGCCGAGCCTGATCCCGACCGTGGGTTCCCACCTCTGGGCCGACGACGGACCCGTCTTCTCGATCCTGGTGCCGATCTGGCATCCCGATCCCGCCCACCTCGAGGCCTGCGTCGCCTCGGTGCTGGCCCAGACCACCGCCGAGTGGGAGCTGTGCCTCGTCCTCGACGGCCCGCAGCCGACCGAGACCGAGGACACCCTGGCCCGCATCGTTCCGCCAGACGACGACCGGGTCAGGATCCACCGCCGCCAGACCAACGGCGGCATCGGCGCCGCCACCGACGACGGGCTGGCGATGGCAACCGGGCGGTTCATCGCCCTCCTCGACAACGACGACACCCTCGCCCCCGATGCGCTCGGCACCGTTGCCTGGGAGCTGGCCGTCCACGACGACGTCGATCTCGTGTTCAGCGACGAGGACCACCTCGACGCAGCGTCGTCGGCCCGGATCAATCCGTTCTTCAAGCCGGGCTTCTCCGTCGAGCGCCTGCGGCAGCAGATGTACCTCGGTCATCTGCTCGTGATCCGACGCTCGGTCGCCGTTGCCGTCGGCGGCTTCCGGCCCGGCTATGACGGTTCCCAGGACCACGACCTCGCGCTCCGGGTGGCCGAACGGGCCAGGCGGGTCCTGCACGTGCCGAAGCTGCTCTACCACTGGCGTGAATCGCCGACGTCGACCGCCCTCGATCCGTCGGCCAAGGACTGGGCCTACGAGGCGGGCGTGCGGGCGGTGGCCTCACACCTGGAGCGGACCGGCTTCCCGGCGACCGCCTCTCGCAACCCGGACTGGCCCGGGATCATCGACCTTACCCCGGCACTGACCGCACACCCGGAGGTGTCGGTGATCATCCCGACCGGCGGGACCCGCCGGTCGATCGCCGGGATCGACACCCTCCTCGCCGAGCAGGCGGTCGCCACGTTGGCCGCACGGACCGCCTACCCGCCGGATCGGCTCGAGGTCGTCGCCGTCCTCGATGCCGACGCCGACCCCGACCTCGGCCAGACGCTCGACCTGGCCGCCGGCCCGATCGGCTTCGTCGCCGTCCGCGACCACCGGCCGTTCAACTTCGCCGCAGCCTGCAACCTCGGCGCGGTTCGGGCCGCGGGTGAGGTCCTCGTGTTTCTCAACGACGACACCGAGATCAGCCAGCTCGACTGGGTCGAGCGCCTGGTCATGTACGCCACCCGGCCCGACATCGGCGCCGTCGGGGCGAAGCTGCTGTACGGCGACGGCCGCATCCAACACGCCGGGACCTGGTCCCGCAACGGCAACCCCCACCACCGCTACGTCGGCTACCACCGGAACCACCCTGGCTATCTGGCGTCGCTGGCCACCGCCCAGAACTGCCTGGCGGTGACCGCCGCCTGCCTCGCCGTCGAGCGGACGAAGTTCGCCGAGGTCGGCGGGTTCGCCACCCAGTTCCCGTTGGCCTACAACGACGTCGACCTGTGCCTGAAGCTGTCCCGGAGCGGGTACCGGACCGTCGTTGACTGCGCCACCGAGGTGGTCCACCACGAGTCGTCGTCGCGGGATCCGACGGTCGCCGACTGGGAATTCGATGCGCTGCGGCGGCGCTGGGCGCCGATCCTCGACAACGATCCCTACGACAATCCGAACCACACCGCCAACGGTGTTGACGAGTACCCGCCGACCTCGGTCGAGGTCATCGACCTCCGTCGCCGCCGAGGCGACGACTATCGAGCCAGGTCCTGGCCTGCGACCAACGCCCACCTGCGAGCCTGATGCGGATACTCATCGTCGGCCTCCCGAAGTCGGGCACCACCATCCTCACGTACCGGGTGGCCGCCGCCCTCGACGGCGCCGTCGTCGAGTTCGAGCCGCTCGGGGGACCGGACGCCGAGTTGGCTGCGGGAGCCGAGCACGTCGTCACCAAGAAGCTCCTCGGCACCCAGACCCACGACCTCGCCGACTTCGGCCACTACGACAGGCGGATCTGGATCTGTCGCGACCCCCGCGACTTCCTGGTCAGCCAGACCCTGTACCGCTGGCACCGGGAGACGGAACCGGACCCGAGCGACCAGCAGGCCTTCGATCGCGTCGTCGAACGACTCGTGGCCAAGGAGGCCGATCCGGCGTCGGTGCCGTTCGCCGACCTGGAACCGGCCGACTACGCCAACACCTACGAGGCGGTCGCCCGGCTGTGGGTCCGGGAGCGAGGGCCGGGCTGGCACCTCTACCGCTACGAGGACATGGTGGCCGGCCGCTATGCCGACCTCGAGGCCTACCTCGGTTTCGCCGTCGACCACGAGGCGACGGTGGCCGACGGGCTGGAGCGGGTGGTGCGGGCCCGCTCGGCCGGCGACTGGCGGCACTGGTTCACCGAGGGTGACGTCGATCACTACCGACGGGCCGGGCTCGACGGGTACATGGCCACCTTCGGCTACGACCTCGACGACTGGTCGCTCGCTCCCGAGCCGGTCATCGACCCGGCCCACGGTTCCGGCTACGTGACGGGCCTGTTCAACGACCACCGCCTGCCGGGTGACGGCGTCGACGGGGCGGACGAGAACGGGGCCGACGGGGCCCAGTCCGGCGGGGCGCTCGACGCTGACGGTCGGGCGACGCCGGTGGCCAAGCGGCTGCTCGGCCGGCTCCGCGGGGCCGGCCTCATCCGCTCGGCCTGAGGCACCGGCCCGGGGCGGTGGCGGCCCGGTTCCGCCCGATCGCGATCGGCCTGTCACACTCGTAGCCGTCCAACGGCCGCCCGCCTGGCCACGACTCCCGGCCGAGAGCCGCGAGCTGAGCCGACCGTGGCGTCCCACGCCGAGCACAGTGAAGGTAGGACCATGAGCGGAACCATCGAATCGGATCTCGACACCGACCTCGACGCGGACATCGACACCGACGTCGACACCGATCTGGACGGCGACGTCGACGTCGACGCGGCCCGCATCGAGGAGGCCATCCGGATGGTGCTGTCGTCGATCGGCGAGGATCCGGACCGCGACGGCCTGCTCGACACGCCGGCCCGGGTCGCCCGCTCGTACCGTGAGTTGCTCCGGGGCTACCGGGAGGACCCGGCCGACCACCTCGACCGCCAGTTCGAGGTGGAGCACGAGGAGATGGTGATCGTGCGGGGCATCCCGTTCAGCTCGATGTGTGAGCACCACATGTTGCCGTTCATCGGACGAGCCCACGTCGCCTATCTGCCCGGTACGGAGGGTCGAGTGTGCGGGCTGTCGAAGTTGGCACGCGTCGTCGACGGGTACGCCAAGCGGCTCCAGGTGCAGGAACGGCTGGTCGGTCAGATCGCCGATGCGATGGTCGACCGGCTCGACGCCGCCGGTGTCCTGGTGGTGATCGAGGCCGAGCACCTGTGCATGTCGATGCGGGGCGTGCAGAAGCCGGGTTCGATGACGACGACGTCGGCCGTCCGTGGCCTGCTCAAGGAGAACGCGGTCACCCGAGCCGAGGCGCTCGGCCTGATCCGCGCCGGCTGAACGGACCGGCGCCGCTCACACACCGATGGGGTGGTGGCCGGCGGCGAAGCGCTCGGCCATGACCAACGCAACGGTCCAGTAGCCGTCGATCGGGTCGACGAGGTCGCCGGCACGGATCTCGACGGGGAGGGAGCCGTCACCCGGTCGGAACTCGATGCCGGGGATCGGCCCCGGTTCACCGCCAGCGAGCGCCAGCAGGTCGGTGACCCCGGCCTCGACCACGCTGTGGACCTCCCGCTCACCCGGGACGAAGGCCTCGAGTGGCCGGTCGTCGGCCAGGAAGAACAGGTGGACCCGCTCCCGGTTCCGGCCCTCGGGTGTGTCGTCGGCCAGGAGCCGAACGCCGACGTCGTGGAGCCGGTCCGGGTCGACGTCGACGCCGAGCTCCTCCCGCAGCTCCCGCACGCCGTCACGAGGCTGCTCGCCGGCCCGGAGATGACCGGTGGCGGAGAGGTCGAGCAGCCCGGGGAACGTCGGCTTCGCCCGGTGGCGGCGCTGGAGGACGACCCTGGCTGGCAGCCCGGGGCGGACGACCAGACAGTGGAAGACGGCGTGCCAGTGACCGTCACGGTGCACATCGGTCCTCGCCCCCGATCCGAGCGGGACCCCCGTCGGGCTGACGACGGCAAGCAGCTCGGGCTCGGCGTCGAGCTCAGCCATGGTTGGCCCGCTCGCCGGCCCGGGCGACCAGCCAGTCGAAGACGGGCTCGGTCCCGTCGAGCATCTCCGGGTGCCATTGGACCGCAACGAGGTCGCCGGCGGGGCTCTCCAGACCCTCGACGGTGCCGTCGTCGGCCATTGCGGTGACGATGAGGCCGTCCCCGATGCGGTCGACGGTCTGGTGGTGCAACGAGTTCACACCGCGCCGTACCGGAGCGCCGGGTCGGGTTGCCTCGCCGCCGTGGATGGCGGCGAGCAGGCTGCCGGGGTCGAAGCTGACGTCGTGGACGTGGCCGGCGGGATGCACGTCGTAGCGGGCGTGCTCGGGCACGTGCTGGTTGAGGGTGCCGCCGGCGGCGACGTTGATCACCTGGAGCCCGCGGCAGATCCCGAGCACGGGCAGGCTGCGGTCCTCGGCCGAGGCCAGCAGGTCGAGTTCGAGCCGGTCGCGCTCGGGCTCGTAGTCGCCGTTGCCGTCGGGGTCGGCCCCGTAGAGCCCGGGCTCGAGGTCGGCCCCGCCGCTCAGCAGGACCCCGTCGAGGCGGTCGGCGTAGTCGGCCGGGTCGGCATCCATCGGCAGGTGCACCGGCAGACCGCCGGCAGCCAGGATGCCGGTGGCGTAGTCGGCCAGGTAGAGGTCGATCGGGAGGTGGCCGAGCGAGCCGGGGAAGCCGGCGATGTCGGCGCCGCTCCGCCGTCGCCCGCTGAGACCGATGAGCGGGCGTTGGCGTTGCCGGTGCCCGCTCACCGGACGGTTCCGGTCGGCAGCCCGGCGACGGTATCGAGGAACCAGTCGACCAGCTGATCGCAGTTGCCGGCGGCCGACTCGGCGTTGGCGAGCGTGTCGGCCCGGATGGCGGCGGCGTCGACGCCGGGCTTGGCCAGTTCCTCCGGTGGGGCGCCGTCGAGCCAGCCGGTGACGATCTCCGTGGTCACCTCCGGGTGGAACTGGAGCCCGAGGCTGCGACCGGAGACGAAGGCCTGCGGTCCGCTGACCGTCCTGGCGAGCTCGATTGCCCCGGCGGGCACGGCGAAACGGTCCTGGTGCCACTGCATCCACGGCCCCGGGGCCACCACCTCCGGCTTGTCCGAGTCGATGTGGTGCCAGCCGTACTCGGGCGTCGGGGTCCGCTCGACGGTCTCCCCGAGGGCGGCGGCAAGGGCCTGCCCGCCGAAGCACAGGCCGAGCACCGGGATGTCGTGTCGGGCGGCATCGGCCAGGAACGCCACCTCGGCGCCGATCCAGTTGCCGATCGAGTCCTCGTCGTTGACCGACCACACACAGCCGAGCGGGACGATCAGGTCCCACCGGCCGGGGTCGCCGAACTCGACGACGGGGTTCGGGTCGGCGTGGTCGGTGATCACCGTGAGCTCGTCGATGCGGTAGCCGTGCTCGCCGAGTCGGCGCCCGACGTGTCCGGGATCGGCCTCGGGGTCGTGGCGGATGAACAGCACCGACGGTCGATCGTCGGCCGGCGAATCGCTCATCCGGCGAGTGTAGGTCCGGGCCCGCGTCGGCCGCCCGCTCGGCCGGCCGTCCTCGGTCAAGGGCACTGGGCCAACGGCGAGGCGAGCCACTACGGTCTGGCCATGGCTGACCTGGAGACCCTCACCCACGGCTACGGGCTCGTCGAGGGCCCTCGGGTCGACGAGGCGGGCAACCTGTACTTCAGCGACGTGCTCGACGGTGGCGTGTACCGCCGGGACCCGTCCGGGACGATCGACACGGTGGTCCCGAAGCGGCGTGGGGTCGGCGGCATCGCCCTGCACGCCGACGGCGGGATCGTGATCAGCGGACGGAACGTGTGCCACGTCGTCGACGGCGAGACCCGGGTGGTGTTCGAGCCGGACGCCCCGGGGTGCAACGACCTGGTCACCGATGCCAGCGGCCGGGTCCTGACCGGCACGATCCGCCGCGACCCCTTCGACGCCGAGGCCGCCCCGACGGCGGGGGAGGCCTACCGCATCGGGCTCGACGGTTCGGTCGAGCGGCTCTACGACGATGTCGGCCTCACCAACGGGCTCGGCTTCTCGCCGGCGGGCGACCGGTTGTACCACTCCGACTCGACGGGTGGGCACGTCATCTGCCACGACATCGAGACCGGTCCGGCCGGGGTCGATCGGCTGACCAACCGGCGGGCGCTCCGCCCGTTCCGTGGCTTCCAGCCGGACGGGCTGGCCGTCGACGAGGCGGGGACGATCTGGGTGGCCGACTTCGGGGCCGGCGCCGTCATCGGGGTGTCGCCGGACGGGGATGAGGTCGACCGCATCCCGGTTCCGGCAACGGCGGTGACGAGCGTCTGCTTCGGCGGGCCCGACCGGCGCGACCTCTACATCGTGACCGCGGACAACCGCGACGATCCGGACCGGCGGGGCACGATCTTCCTGACCAGGTCCGAGGTGCCGGGGCTGGCGATCCCGGCGGCCCGGGTGTGACGGGCGACGAGGGACGGTCGGCGCTCGACGAGCGGGTCGTTCGGGTCCGAACGACCGAGGGAGGTCTGGTACCGTGAGCCATCGACTGTCGGGGTGTGCATGGGTATGAGCGAGCTGCAACACGAGCTGGTCGGCCGGATCCGCGAGCTCGGACCGGCGATGGTGGAGCGGGCCGACCGCTACGACCGGGAGGCGTCGTTCCCAGACGAGAACTTCGCCGACCTACGTGACGCCGGGTTTCTCGGCCTCTGCATCCCCCGCGGTGATGGAGGGCTCGGGGCCGACTTCACCACCTACGCCCGGGTGGCCGAAGAGCTCGGCCGACACTGCGGTTCCACGGCGCTGGCGTTCAACATGCACACCGCCACGACCCTGCTGGCTGGCCAGATCAGCGACGAGCTGCATCTCGACGACGGCGACCGGGCAATCCTGGCCCGGCGGCGGGAGCGGCTCTACGCCGGCATCCTCGATGACGACGCGATCCACGCTCAGCCGTTCTCGGAGGGCCTCGACCCGCGGGCGACGAAGGGCTTCGCCACGATGGCCGAGCCGACCGACGGCGGGTACCTGGTCAGCGGGAAGAAGATCTTCGCCTCGCTGTCGACATCGGCCGACGTGCACAACGTCGCCTGCATGGTCGAGGGGGATCCCCGGATCCGGTTGCTCGGGGTTCCCGCCGGGGCCGACGGCCTGACCGTCACCGGCGAGTGGGACCCGCTCGGGATGCGGGGCACCGTCTCCAAGACGTTGCTGCTCGACAAGGTGTTCGTGCCGGCCGACAACGAGTGGCTCCCGCCCGGCGTCTTCAACCAGATGGCCACCCGCTGGCCCCACTTCTACATGACGCTCTCGTTCGCCTACGTGGGCGTGATGGGGGCGATCGCCGACTTCACCGGCCGCTACCTCTCCGGTGAGATCGACGGCGCCAGCCGAGCCGGGAACCCCCAGAAGGAATACGTGTGGGGCGACATCCAGGTCCGCTACGAACAGGCTCGGGCGCTGTCGCACACGGCGTCGGCCGAGGCCGGCCCCGACCCGTCGCCGGCGATGCTGCGGCGGGCCTGGTCGTCGGTGGTGGCCACGATGGAGGGGGCGCCGACGATCGCATCCGCCGCGGTGCAGGCCTGCGGGGGCCGCTCGTTGCTGCGCCCGCTGCCGCTCGAGAGGCTCTACCGCGACGCCCGGTGCGGGGCGACGATGCTGCCCTGGAGTGCCGAGGTCTGCCGTGAGCGCCTCGGCAGCCTCAAGGCCGGCATCGAGGGCACGGCCGGTCGAGACGCTCGCGTCGTCGGAGCCGCCGATCCGGACGCCGATGAGATGGTCGATGAGTGAGAGGAACCAGCCACCCATGACGGAGGAGACCTATCGCCGGTACCGGGTGCTGTGGCCCGATCATCTCGGCCTGGCCAGGGGCAAGTACCTGCCCCGCCGATCGGTTGCCCGGGGCACCTCCTTCTGCCTCGGGGTCTTCCTCCAGGGCTTCGACAAGGGCATCTACGAGGTCGAGACCGGCGTGGACCCGACGGGGTTCCCTGACATGGAGGCCCAGTTCGACCTGCAGGGCGTCCGCCCCGGCTGGGAGCCGGGGACCGGGGTGGTGGTGGCCGACCTCGACTTCGCCAACGAGCCGTTCGCCGCCTCGCCCCGTCACACGCTGCGGCGCGCCGTCGCCGACTGGGAGGCGCTCGGCTACCGGGCCCAAATCGGCATCGAGCTCGAGGCCTACGTCCTGCAGCGGGCCGAGGACGGCTCGTGGCAGCCCAACGACACCCCAGGGGCGTTCGTGTACGGCACCGGCCCGATCACCGATCCGACCGGCCTGATCCCCGAGATCCTCGACCGGGCCGAGGCCTCCGGCATCCCGGTCGAGTCGCTCAACACCGAGTTCGACAGCCCCCAGTTCGAGCTGACCCTCGAGTACGGCGACGCCATGGAGGCGGTCGACAACGTGTTCCTGTTCAAGGAGCTGGCCAAGGAGACGACGGCCGAACGCGGTCTCAAGATGACGTTCATGGGCCGTCCGTTCGTCGACCGCGCCGGCTCCGGTCTGCACGTCAACCTGAGCCTGCTCGGCCAGGACGGCACCAACGCCTTCTACGACAGTCGCTCCGCCGACGGGCTCTCGGAGCTGGCCGGTCAATGCATCGCCGGCATCCTCGCCCATCACGAGGCCCTGGCCGGGCTGTGTGCCCCGACCGTCAATGCCTACAAGCGCCTGGTGCCCGGTGAGCTGGTCGGCCGCTGGGCCAACTGGGGCCACGACCACCGTTGCGCCGCCGTCCGGGTGCCACCACAACGGGGTTCGGCCACCCGCCTCGAGCACCGGATGGCCGACGGTGCAGCCAACCCCTACGTCGCTGCGGCGGCGGTACTGCAGGCGGCCCGGCTCGGGGTCACCGGTGGCCTGACCCGCCCGGAGCCGGAGACCGGTGACGGGATGGACTCGATCAACACCGATCGCCGGACCGCCGATCAGCTGGCCGGGGCCATGGCTGCGCTCGAGGCCGACGCAGCGCTGGTCGAGGCCGTCGGCACCGATCTGGTGGCCAACCAGCTCGGTATCAAGGGCGAGGAGTGGCGGGCGTACACCGAGGCGGAGCCGGGTTGGGCCGAGCTCAACGGCACGGTGACCGAGTGGGAGCAGGCCACGTACCTGCCGTTCCTCTGATCGTGGCCGGTCAGGTCGTCGACGCGGCGACGGCGGGTCGTCGCCGCCGGACCCCTACCCTCGAACGGTGATGCGTGTTCGGGCCCCAGGATCGTCGGCCAACCTCGGCCCCGGCTTCGACGTGCTCGGGCTGGCGGTGACCCGCCACGTGTGGGCAACCGACGAGGGCGACGGCCCGCCATGCGGTCCCGACCACATCGCCAGGATCGCCTACGAGCAGGCAGGCGGGACGGGCTCGATCTGGTTCGACTTCGAGCTGGAGCCGTCGAGGGGCCTCGGCTTCTCGGCCGCGGCCAGGGCCGCCGGCGCCTACCTCGCCTACCGTCAGGCCGGGCTCGTGCAGGTAGCGGCCCAGGAGGCCGCCTACCGGGTGGTGGCGGACATCGAGGGTCACGGCGACAACGCCGCGCCGGCGGTGTTCGGCGGCATCCACGTGATCGCCGGTGATCGGTGGCACCGTCTGCCGGTCACGATCCCGGCCCGGCTGCTGTTCTGGGTGCCGGACCTGGAGACCCTGACCGACGACTCCCGGGCGTGCCTACCGGCCCAGGTCGACCGCTCCGATGCGGTGTTCAACCTCGGCCGGATCGGCCTCCTGGTGGCGGCGCTCTACGAGCAGCGGCTCGACCTCCTCGGTGAGGCCACCCAGGACCGCCTCCATCAGCCGCCGCGGCTGGCCGCCTGCGAGCCGTCGGCCCGAGCCTATGCGACGATGCTGGACAACGGCGCGTCGGCGGCCTGGCTGAGCGGGTCAGGCCCGACGGTGGCCGCTGTCGTCACCCCCGACCGGGTCGACGCCGTCAGCCGGGCCCTGTGCCCCTCCGGTGTGGTGCTCGACCTGCCGCTCGACGAGGTGGGCGTGGTCGACGACGAGGGTGGTCAGCCGGCCGGTTGAGTCCCGTCGGCGGCGGGGGCGACCCGTGACCGATCGGGATCGCAGGCGAAGGTGCCGACGGTCGACGGGTCGTCGAGGAAGGCGTCGATCTCACTCGACGCCGTGACCCAGGACCGGTCGTCGTCGGCGCTCGACACGGCGAAGAGCAGCCCGATCAGCCGCCCGTCGTCGTCGTAGAGGCCGGCCCCGCTGTCGCCTGGACCGGTGTTGGCATCGATCCGGTAGCCGCGCCGTCGTGATCGCGTCGTCGCTCGGACGTCGTCCATCTCGATGACGGTGACCAGTTCGACGACGGCCGGGACATCGCCCGAGCGGGCGGCGCCGACGACGATCCCGGTGTCGTCGACGTCGAGGTCACCGGAGAGCGGCGGGGGAGGGATGCCCTGGAACGGCTCGGCCGGCCGGACGATGGCCAGGTCCCGAGCGGGGTCGTAGGCGACCAGCACGCCCGCCACCGTGGCGTCGTCGTCGGTCAGCTCGATCGGGCCTCCCGAGGCGACGACGTGGGCGGCGGTCAGCACCCGCTCCGGTCCGAGGGCGATGCCGGACCCGTCGGTCGGGTCGGCCGAGCCGCAGGCGGCCGTTGCCACCACGACCGCCCGGTCGGCGGCGTCGCTGAGGTCGGGGATCTCGGCGGCGGTCGCATCGGCGACGACCCCGCCATCGGGGGAGACGTCGCGGGAGGTGTCGGAGGAGGCGGCGGTCCGGTCGCCGGTTGCACCGCACGCCGCGGCCAGGAGCCCGACGGCGACCCCGACCACCACCGCCAGGACCGGACGGCCCCGTACCCGCGGCGTCGTGCCGCCCGGGGACGCAGCGGGGGCCGGACCATACGGCCCGGCCCCCGATCGGATCACGTGCGGATCGATCAGATCTGCGACTGCTGGGTCAGGTACGACCGCTCGGCCAGGCTGTGCCACTCGACGATCCCGTCGCGGAACTCGCGCCAGGGGCCGAGGATGGCGGCGAACCGGTCGTCCTCGGAAGCCACCTCGTCGAGGACGTTCTCGGTCTCGGCCTTGAACGCCGCCATCAGCTCGGGCGAGAACTCCCGGATCTGGGCGAAGCCCTTGATCGTCTGGAGGTCGCGCTGGTTGAGCACGTCGTAGGTGGCGATCGTCTGGATGTTGGCGTGGGCTGCGGCGTTGCGGACCGCGGCCTGGTAGGTCGGGGGCAGCTCGTTCCACAGCTCGAGCGGCATCTGGACCTCGACGGCGGTGCCCGGCTCCCACCAGCCCGGGTGGTAGTAGAAGAGGTCCGAGCCGAGTTCGTCGAGGCCGAGGATGAGGTCGTCGGTCGGGCCGACGAACTCGGCGGCGTCGATGGCGCCGGTCTGGATCGAGGTCAGGATCTCGCCGCCGGCGACGGTGACCTGCTCGCCGCCCAGGTTCTGCAGCACCCGACCGGCCAGGCCGGGGATGCGCATCTTCAAACCCTGGAGGTCGTCGACCGAGTTGATCTCCTTGGAGAACCAGCCGCCCATCTGGCAGCCGGTGCCGCCGGCGGGGAAGGCGATGATGCCGTGCTCCTCGGCGTAGAACTCGTTGAGCAGCTCGAGGCCGCCGCCCTGGTAGAGCCAGGCATTCTGCTGACGCTGGTTGAGGCCGAACGGGACGGCGGTGCCGAACTGCTGCACCGGAGAGAGGCCGACGTAGTAGTAGGAGGCGGTGTGGCCGACCTCGGCGCCGCCGTCTCGGACGGCGGGCAGGACGTCGAGGCCGCCGACGATCTCGCCGGCCGGGGCCACGTTGATCTGGAACTTCCCGCCCGTGAGGTCGCTGACCTGTTGGGCGAAGACCTCGGCGGCGCCGAACAGGGTCACGAGCGAGGTTGGCCAGCTGGTGGCCATGTTCCACTCGATCTCGGGACCGTCGGTCTGGATCGGGGTGACGGACTCGCTCGGCTCGCTGGCCGAGGCGCTGCTGCTCCCGCTGGCGCTGGCGTCCCCGTCGTCGTCCGAGGCGTCGGCGGCGGAGCCACCGTCGTCGACCTCGGTGGTCGAGCAGGCGGCCAGGATGGCCGTGCTGGCGGCGAAGCCGGCAACGCCGAGCCCGGTCTTGGCCAGGAACGAACGGCGGCCGATCGTCGGGTCGAGCTCGCTTTCAGTGCTCATGGTGTTCTCTCTCCCGTTGGTTTGAAGTGGACAAGGTGTCGCTCGTGGTCCTAGCCGGCCGAGGTGGTGGCGGCTGGCACCGTTGCGCCGGCGCCGCCTCCGCCTTGGCCGCCTCGGAAGGTGCCGGCGATGGCGGTGAGGACGATGAAGCCGAGGATGCTGCCCATGACCATGAGTGGCCAGAAGGCGCCGGAGTCGGCTCCGGTGCAGAAGCTGTCCGGAGCGTTGGTGTTGAAGAAGCAGTACGAGAAGTTCGTGATCGATGGCAAGAGGCCGAGGACGAACAGGGCCATGATCTGTAGGCCCATGAAGGGCAGGGCGCCCTTGTGGATGTCGGCGGTCTTGACCTCTTCTGGGGCCACGGATTGGAGGTAGAACAGGGAGAACCCGACGGGGGGTGAGATGAAGGCCATGTTGAGGTTGACCGCCATCAGCACCGCGAACCAGACGATCTCTTGTTCGGTGAACTCCAGCGCGACGAAAGCGGGGACGAAGATCGGGACCACGATGAAGGTGATCTCGAGGAACTCCAGGTTGATACCCAACAGGAACACGGCGATCATCGCCACCACGACAAAGCCGACCTTGCCGCCGGGGATGTCGGAGAGCCAGGCTGCGGCTTGTTCAGCGCCGCCGAGTTCTTGGAACATGAGCCGGAAGAACAGCGACGCGAACAGCAGGGTCATGACCAGGATGGTGATGTTGGCCGTTGAGCGGCCCGCGTCGATGAGGGCTTGGCGGTCGAGTTTCCAGCGGGGTTCGATGTGTTCGGCCCCATCGGCGATCAACAGGCGGTCGAACCAGTGGTTGGTGCCAGCCAGGATCAGGGCCCCGAACACGCCGACCGCACCGGATTCTGATGGGGTGGCAAGGCCACGGAAGATCGAGACCAGTACCCCGGCGATCAACATCAGGGTCGGCACGATCGACACGACCAACTCGGTGGTCAACATCCTGAACCGAGACACCAGGATGAACGAGATCAAAGCGACAACGACCCCGCCGACGATGGCCGGCGTCAACCCGATGAGCAGCACGACGAAGAACACCATCGAGCCGAGCACCGCACCGATGATGGCGGCGGTGCGGGTGGACGGGTTGCCGGCGAGTTGGCGTTCCTCTGGCGCCATGATCGGCCCGACCTCGGGGCGGAGCAGCGAGATGAACAGCGTGTAGGCGATGTAGAGGGCGCTCAGGAGCAGGCCGGGGAGGACCGCACCGGCGAACAGGCCAATGATCCCGACCCCGAGCTCGCCCGCCAGCAGGATCAACACGATCGACGGCGGCAGCATCTGGGCCAACGTGCCCGACGCGGTGATGGCCCCGGTGGCCAGCTTGTTGTCATACCCGAGCCGGACCTTGGCCGGCAACGACAACAGGCCCATCACGATCACCGTCGCCGCGACCACACCCGTGGCTGCGGCCAACATGGTGCCGACCACGATCACCGCGGCCGCCACCCCACCCCGGATCGAGCCCATCAACAACCCGAACGCGCTCAGCAGCCGTTCGGCCATCCCCGAGCGCTCCAGGATGGCGCCCATCATCACGAACAACGGGACCGCCAACAGCTCCTGGCTCCGCAACGACCGCGACCAGTTCGTCGGCAACTGCCCAGCCAGGGTGCCGGGGTCGAACACATCGATGCTGATCGCGTTCGACAGATCCCCGATGAACGCAAACGCCAACGCCGTCGCCGCGAACGAGAACGCAACGTTGAACCCGGTCAGGATCATGACCATGAACACCACGAACATCAACATGGCCAGGAACACGCCGAGCTCGAGGCCGAGGATCTCCACGATCTGCGCAGCCACCACCGTCATCCCCTACTCGATCCTCAACGGGGCCTCATCGGCATCGGTCACATCACCCAGCTCCCGGCGGCCGTTGATCACGAACCCCGTCTTGATGATCTCGGCAACCACCTGTGCAGTCCACAGGCCGACCCCGACCAGGATGAACGCCTGGATCGGGCCCTGAGGCAACTGACCGGCATCAGTCGACGTCTCCCACGTCCGCCACACCGCCCACCCCTCGGGCCACTCCCCGGCCCCGTCGTTGGCGAACCGGTTGTAGCCGAGCGACCGGGCCGCGAACGGCTTCAACACCCGGATCGCCACGATCAGGAACGGGAGGAACAAGAACGTGTGCAACACGAAATCGATCCACGCCTTCCGACGGGGCGAGAACTCCGCCCACCAGAAATCGATCCGAGGGTTGATCCCGTTCTTCACCCCATACGCCGCCCCAAGCAAGAACAACGCCGCGAAACTCATCCACGCCAACGACGTCGTCTCCCCGAACAGAATGTCCCGCTCGAACCAATCGTTCGTGTACCGCGTGATCACGTTGAACAACTGGATCACGAAGATGAACCACGCCAGCACGATCGCCACCGTCCCGCACGCACTCGACACCGCCTCGATCGCGAGCCGGATCCGGTGCAGGATCGGCGGGAAGGCGCTGACGACGATCGTCGCCACCGTGACCACCCACAACCACCATGGCATCCGAGCCGCCAGCAGGTCCCAATCGGCGGCGGTGGCGATCAGTGCGAACACCGCGAAGCCGACGGCCACCCAGCCGATGGGGTGCAGCCGGCGCAGCACCGTGGTCGACGAGGCCTCGTCCCCGGTCGCCGCCTCGGCGTCGTCGACGGCTGCCGTGTCGGTCTCGGTCACGTACTCGGCATGCCCGACTCGACGCTCGCGGCCCAGCGTTCACCCATCACGTCGTAACTCCTGACCCCATCCCCGACGGTCACCCCTTGGTCTCGCCGGGTCTCTCCGGTTGGAGACCATAACCGTTTGGCGATGGTAGGGCAATGACCGAGATGGCGGCCAGGGACGTTGGTCGGTTGGGGCGGTTTCAGCCCCGAGAACGGCTCAGTTGTCGGCGTCGCCTCGGGTCAGTTCGTCCAGGTCGGTGTGGTCGAGGAGCGGGAGTTCGCCCAGGTCACCGTCGACCTTGACCGGGTCGTCGATGTGGATGGCCCCCATGACCTGCAGGTAGTCGGAGTGGGCCTGGATCACCGCGGCGGCCTGCTCCCTGGTCGCCTCGAGGCCGGTGATCTGCACCCGCTCCATCACGTAGTCGATGGCGTCGAACTGCTCGAACACGATGGGCCCGCCGGCACGGCCCTCGGGCGACCAGTGGTAGGCCTGGATCCACTCGAGGTGGAGCCGCAGGAGGCGCCGCAGCTCGTCGTAGCTGAGCACCGAGGTGACCTCGACGGGTAGCGCCTCGGCGCAGAACTCGATGGCTTCGTGGACATCGACGACGATCTGGGCCGGCATCGCCTCGGTGTTGCCGACGGCGTGACCGATCGCGTAGAAGGCGATGACGACGATGACGACGGCCGTGAGGATCAACAGGGCGATGGCCACCACCCCACGTTAGACCGCAGGGCCCGGTTGCCGACCAACCTCGACCGGCTGGTCGCCAGCCCGACCTCGGGAGCCGCCGCTTGGGAGGGGCGTGCCAGGACGCGCCCAGGGCCGGGGATGTGCGGCGGACCATCCCCGGCCCTGGTGATCTGTCGACGGGTGGCCTCGACCCACTCGGGGTCGGGCGGTTGCTCAGAGCCCGATGCGCTGGGCCAGGAGCTCCCGGTGGTAGGCGGGATCGCCGAACAGCAGCTCGGAGCTCTTGGCCCGCTTGAAGTACAGGTGGGCCGGGTGCTCCCAGGTGAAGCCGATACCGCCGTGGATCTGGATGTTCTCGGCGGCAGCGTGGAAATAGGCCTCGGAGCAGTACGACTTGGCCAGCGAGGCGACCGACGGGAGCTCGTCGTTCATCTCGGCTGCGCACCACAGGCCGTAGTAGGCGGCCGACTTGGCCGACTCGACCTCGAGCAGCATGTCGGCGCACTTGTGCTTGATGGCCTGGAACGAGCCGATCGGGCGGCCGAACTGGACCCGGTCCTTGGCGTACTGGACCGCCATCTCGAGCACGAACTGGGCGCCGCCGACCTGCTCGGCGGCCAGGGCGACGGCGCCGAGGTCGAGCACGGTCGACATCACGTCCCAGCCGCCACCGTCGGTGCCGATGAGCGTGGCCGGGGTGTTGTCGAAGGTCAGCTTGGCCTGCTTGCGGGTCTGGTCCATCGTGCTGAGCGACTCGCGGGTGAGGCCGGCTGCGTCGCCGTCGACGGCGAACAGGCTGACGCCGGCCCCGGTGCGGGCGGCGACGATGATC
The DNA here is from genome assembly GCA_039195375.1 of Actinomycetota bacterium. GTDB lineage: Bacteria > Actinomycetota > Acidimicrobiia > Acidimicrobiales > SZUA-35 > JAHELU01. The sequence goes on along the minus strand of JBCCVL010000013.1, from coordinate 3,298 downwards.
AGGTTGGCGATGTGGCCGTCGATCACGAACGACTTGACCCCGGACAGGGTGTGGCCGTCACCGGAGGCGGTTGCCTCCATCGTGATGCCGCCCTCGTCCCAGCGGCCGTTCTCCTCGGTGAAGGCGAGGGTGGCCACGGTCTCGCCGGAGGCGATGCCGGGCAGGTGGGCGGCCTTGGCCTCGTCGTCGCCAGCAGTGAGCAGGGCGGCGGAGGCCAGCACGCCGGAGAAGAACGGGGCGCACAGCAGGGCCCGACCCATCTCCTCGAGGACGACGCCGAGTTCGACGAAGGTGAAGCCCTGGCCGCCGTGCTCCTCGGGGATGATCAGGCTCTGGAGGCCGAGCTGCTCGGCCATCTGCGACCACACCGCGGGGTCGTAGCCCTGCTCGGTGTCCATCTGCTCCCGGACTGCGGCCTCGGACGACTTGTCCTCGAGGAAGGATCGGACGAATTCGCGGAGCTGCTCCTGCTCCTCGGTGAAGGCAAAGTTCATGGCTGTGCACCGTAGGTGCTCCGCCGACCGAGCGCCAAGCCGCATTGTGTACCGCGGTGTACACATGAGCCGGTCGAGGGAGCTATCCTCGGGCCATGGTCCCTGCTGCACCCGAACCGCCGCCGGCCGACGACACGGCCGGGCTCGACCGGGTCGGGATCCGTCAGCTCCGGACCTCGGTCTCCGGACTGGTCAAGCGGGCCGCCACCGGTGAGCGCATCGTGATCACCGTCGACGGTCGGCCGATGGCCCAGCTCGGCCCCCTCGGCCGGGCGGCCGAGCCGACGCTCGACGACCTGGCCGCCGCCGGCCTGATCGAACCTCCACCAGCCGGCACCATCGACGCCGCGCCCGACCGGCTGCCGGCACCGCTCGCCATGCCGGCCGACGTCGGCCTCGACCGACTGCTCGACCAGATCCGGGGCCGTCGGTGATGACCGCCGCCCGGTCGGACGGCGCGACATGATCCTCGCCGTCGACACCTCGGCCCTGCTGTGCCGGTACCTGCCGGATGCCCGGCGCCGGTTCGTCGGCGAGGTACTCGGCGACGGAGCGACACCGGTCGTTTCGGCCCTGGCTCGCACGGAGGTCCTGCTCGCCCTCCACCAGGCGGCCGGAGGCCCGGAGCGTCAACGCTCGCTGTGGGAGGCGGTGCGGCGGGACTGGGACGGTTACTGGCAGGTGCCCCTCGACGGACGCTGCCTCTCGCGGGCGACCGAGATCGGGGCCCGCTACGGACTGTCGGTGGTCGACGCCGTGCACCTGGCGGCCGCCGATCGCCTGCCACGACCCGTCGCCTTCCTCACCCTCGATCGTCGCCAGATCCCGGCCGCAGCCGATCTCGGCCTCCAGGTCCGGAGCCCGGCCGACGGCTGATGCCAGCCTGTCGACGGCGCCCGCAACTCAGGGCTCGGGCTGGCAGCGGGGGCACCACCACACGTTGCGACCGTCGATGTCGGCGGCGACGATGTCGGCCGCGCAGCGGCGACACGCCTTGCCCTGACGCTTGTAGGCGTAGAGCCGCTCCCGTCGACCGAGGGCGGAGCGCGTCGTCTCGCCGACGTCGGCGGGGCGAACGGTGACGATCCGCCCCGAGCGCTCGCCGGCCCGCAGCTCGTCGACCGACAGCTTCCAGAGCTGGTCGAGCACGCCGGGGTCGACCTCGTTGGCGGGGACGAACGGGTGCAATCCGACCAGGAAGAGCAGCTCGGACCGGTAGACGTTCCCGATCCCGGCCAGCACCTTCTGGTCGAGCAGCGCCGTTCCGATCGGGATCCGGCGGCGGGCGAGGGCCCCGGCCAGACGCTCGGCCCCATCGGCGGGGTCGAGGATCGGGTCGGGTCCGAGCCGGGCGATCACCCGGTCGACCTCCTCCGGGTCGAGCAGGGCGCAGGTGGTCGGGCCGGCCAGGTGGATGCGGTCGGTGTCGGTCGACAACAACAGCCGGGCGTTCGGTGACGGGTCGGGGAAGGGCGGTGTCTGCAGCCGGAACTTGCCGAAGAGCCCGAGGTGCACATGGACCACACGCTCGTTCTCGAACCGGTAGAAGAGGTGCTTGCCCCTCGCCTCGATCGTGTCGAGCGTCGTCCCGTCGATCTCGGCTGCCCCGGCGCTGAAGCGACCCTGGGGCGACTCGGCCCGAACGGTCCGCCCGGCCAGACGCTTGCCCTGGAGGCGGGCGGCGCGGTGCAGGACATGACCCTCGGGCATCGGGTCAGTCTGGTCGGTCGTGGCGCCGGGCGGCGGATCGGGCGGTGGATCGTTGCGGCGTCTGGCGTGCGGTGTGCCCGGTTCCGTGTCCTGAACCCTGCGTGCCCGGATCGACCGCAGTCCCTACCCTGGCGCCATGACCTCAACCGGGCGGACCAGCACCGACGGACCTCGCATCGCCGTCATCGGCGGGGGCATCGCCGGCGTGTCCGCCGCGGCGGCGCTTGTCGCCAACCCGTCGCAGCCCGAGGTCGTGCTGCTCGAGGCCGAGGGGCAACTGGCCCAGCACACGACGGGGCGGTCGGCGGCGCAACTGGTCGAGAACTACGGGGCCGAGCCGGTCCGGCAGCTGACCGCAGCCAGCCTCGGCTACCTCCGGGAGCCACCGCCCGAGTGGTGTCAGACGTCGCTCCTGCGCCGCCAGCCGGTGCTCACCGTCGGTCGGCCGGAGCAGGAGGAGGTGATGGCCCGCGAGCTGGCCGCCGGGCAGGCCGCCAACCCGACGATCACCGAGATCAGCCCGACCGAGGCCGGTCGGCTGTTCCCACCGCTCCGGGTCGAGCGGTTCAGCCGCGTCCTCATCGAGCCGGACTCGTCCAACATCGACGTGTCGGCCCTGCACCAGTCGTTCGTCCGGGCCTTCGTCGCCGGCGGCGGGACGATCGAGACCCTGGCCCGGGTCGACGCCGCCAGTCCCGACCCCAGCGGCGACGGCTGGGTCGTCGAGACCACGAAGGGGGAGCGGGCCGCCGACCTGGTCGTCAACGCCGCCGGAGCCTGGGGCGACGTCGTGGCCGAGCGGGCCGGCGTCGGCCCCGTCGGCCTGGTGCCGAAGCGGCGGACCGCGTTCATGGTGGCCAGCCGCTGGGACGACTCGGCCGACTGGCCGATGATCACCGAGGTCCAGCTCCCGTGGTACCTCAAGCCGGACGGCAGCCAGTTCCTCTGCTCGCCGGCCGACGAAACCCCGTCGGAGCCGACCGATGCGAAGCCCGAGGAGATCGACGTGGCCATGGCCATCGACCGCATCAACGAGGCCACCACCCTCGACATCCGTTCGGTCCGGTCGAGCTGGGCCGGCCTGCGGACCTTCG